>JBEIGA010000109.1:0-12216 GCA_040382135.1 Acidimicrobiales bacterium | reverse complement strand
GCGTCGGCGATCGCCTGGCGGGGCGCCGGGGAGGTCTCGCCCGTGACGACGAGGGCGCCCGGGGTCACCGCCCGCGCCATCGACGCCGCGATCGCGGTCACGTCGCTGCCCTCGTCCTCGAGGTGGTCCACCTGCGCGTTGGTCAGCACCACGATGCCGGGGGCGACCATGCGCTGCGCGACCAGGTCGATGAGCTCGGGTCGGACGGCCATGCACTCCACGACGAGGGCGTCGGGTGGGGTGGGCGCGGCCAGCGCCCGGTCCATGGTGCGCAGCACCTCGAGCACGCTCGGGCGTCCGAGACGGCGGATGCGCGTCTCCCGGCCGTCCTGGTCGAGCTCGGCCGCCGCGGTCCCGGTGGTCTTGGCGTGGGCGCGCCGGCCGTCGGCGAGCAACGCGGCGTGCAGGGCCCGCACCGTCGAGGACTTCCCCCGGGTGCCGGTCACGAGGATGCGGACGGGGACGGCGTCACGTCGGCGCTGCACCCGGCCGGTCCACCACCACCAGAAGGCGATGAGCGCGCCGACCGCGAGGACCGACGCTGCTACGGCGAGCGCCGTCTGCGACGTCAGGTCGTCGATGATCCTCCCGCCCTGGGGGAGCTCGACGAGCAGCACGACCTTCACCTTCCACCTCCGGGGGACCCGCCGGTCCGGTCGGGACCTCCATCGGCGCGCTGCGCTGTTTCGGGAGGGATCCGGCTCCCGGGGGAAGCAGCCCGGCGGCTGCCGGGTTCCCCCGTGTGGGTCGTGTCGGCGGCCCGGACGAGGGGAGCGGACCGTGCTGCGACCGGGTGACGAGCTGGGCGACGTCGAGCTGGTGGACGAGCGCGGGGAGGCATGGCGATCGGCCGACCGGCGGAGCAGGGCCACGCTGTTGGTCTTCCACCGGCACCTGCGCTGACTGCCGTGCCAGGAACACGTGCTCGCCGTGCGCGGGCACCTCGACCGCATGGGTGACGCCGAGGTCGCCGTGGTGACCTTCGCCGCCCCCGACGAGCTCGCCCCCTACCGGCGCCACCTCGACCTGCCGTTCCCGGTCCTCGCCGACCCGGACCGCGCGCTGCACCGGCGGTTCGGGTTCCCCCGGGCGTCGTTCCGCGCGATCTACGGCGTGGGCACCCTGCGCATGTACGCCCGGCTGCTGCGCCAGGGTCGCCGCCTCCGTCTGCCGCAGCAGGACACGCGCCAGCTCGGCGGCGACGTCGTGGTCGGGCCGGACGGTCGCATCGTCGAGGTGTTCCGGCCGCGTTCGCCGGACGACCGGCCGTCGGTGGCGGAGTTGCTCGCCGCGCTGGACCGGGCGAGCGGGGGAGGGGAGCGGTGAGCGGCGAACCGCTGCGGCAGCGCTGGCGCCGTCGGGTCGTCACCATCCCGGCCATGCTCGGCGCCACCGCCGTCGGCATCGTCGGCGCGCCGCTGTTGCTGCCCCTGTGTGCCGTGGCCGACCTGGTTCGGCTGCGGTTCCGCCTGCCGACCGCCCGCATGTACCTGTTCCTGCTGCAGTACGGCGTGAACGACAGCGTCGAGGTGCTGCTCGCCCCGGTGTTCTGGGTGCAGGCCGGGTTCGGGCTGCGCCTTCGCGGCGAGGCGTCGATCCGCCGGCACGAACGGGTGCAGCAGTGGTCCGGCGAGGTCCTCGGCCGGCGTGCCGAGCAGCTGCTCGGTCTGCGCTACGAGCTCGAACCGGGATCCGCGGAGGCCATCGCCCCGGGACGGGCGATCCTGCTGTGCCGTCACGTCCACCTGTTCGACGCGTCGCTGCCCGGCCTGCTCGCCCAGCGCAACGGGATCCGCATCCGCGGCGTCGCCATGGAGGAACTGCTCACCGACCCGGGCTTCGACCTGTTCTACGTGCGGACCGGCTCGGTGTTCATCCAGCGCGACGACGGCCCCGCCGCCCGGGCCGCGTGCGTCGCGCTCGGCCGGTCGCTCACCGACGGCGCGCTCGGGCTGATCTTCCCGGAGGGGCGGCTGTTCCGGCCCGAGCGGCTGGTCCGGTCCCTCGAGCGGCTCGCCGAGTCCGACCCCGACCGCGCCGAGCGGCTCGCCGGCCTGCGCCACGTGCTCCCACCCCGCCCCGGGGGCACGCTCGCCCTGCTCGACGCGGCACCGGACGCCGACGTCGTGGTGCTGGCCCACGCCGGGTTCGAGGCGTTCCCCACGCTGGGTGCGTTGGCCCGCGCGGTGCCGGTGCGCGCCCCGATCCGCGTGGCGGCCTGGCGGATCCCCCGGTCGGCGATCCCGTCGGACCCCGCGGCGCAGGTCGTCTGGCTCGACGACCTCTGGTGCGAGCTCGACGCCTGCGTCGCCGCCCTGGGCGCAGCCACCCACCCCGTACTGGCCGGTGTTCCCAGCTCTCAGAGCTAGGAACACCGGCCAGTACGCGGGATGCGGGGTTCAGGCGACCGCCCTGCGTCAGCGGGGGGAGCGGACGAGGTGGATCCCGCCGTCGGCGCCGCCCACGGCGAGGACGCCGCCGCCGGGACGCCAGGCCGCCTGCGCAACCTCCTCGCCGAGATCGGTCACCGCGAGCGGGTCGCGCGTGGGAACCTTCCAGACCCGCACCGTGCCGTCGGCGGACCCGGATGCGAGCGTGGTGCCGCCGAAGACGAGGGCGGTGATCCGGCGGGTGTGGCCGTCGAGTGACTTCGGCCGGGTGCCCTGCGGGCCGCGGCCGGAGAAGTCCCAGCAGGTGATGTCGCCGATGCCGCCGACGCACAGCCAGCGCGAGGCCGGGTCCCAGGCGAGGTGCTCGACCTTGCTCTCGTACCCGTTCATCTCCAGGTCGTCGCCGCTCCAGAGCCGCCACACGTGGACGCTGTTGTCCTGGTTGCCCGACGCCAGCCACTTCCCGTTCGGCGCGGTGGCGAAGGTGAGGATCGAGCCCTTCCACTCGAAGGTGCGGTGCACCGCCTCGGCGCCGGGCTGGTACCACCAGACCCCGCCGTAGCAGCCGATCCCGACCGACCGTCCGTTGGTGGACCAGGCGAGCGCGGTGACGGTGCTCGGGTGCGGCCCGAACCGCTGCACGGTGGCGCCGTCGACCAGCACGAGGTCCCGGCCCACGGCGGCGGCGAGCAGGTCGCCGTCGGGGGACCAGGCCACATCCTGCACCCAGCCGGAGCCGGCCACGACCTCGGTCGATCCGCGCTCGGGCTGCCAGACGCGGACGCGGCCGTCCGGGCCGCCCGACGCGAGGCGCGGCCCGGCTGACGACCAGTCGAGGGCGAGCACCCCGAGCGGGTGCTCCGGGAGCTCGGCCACGGGCTCGGCGCGGATCACGTCACCGTCGGGCTCGACGGCCAGCACGACGGTGGTGCCGCCGAGCGAACCGGCGGCGAGGTACCGCCCGTCGGCCGACCAGGCGAGGGCGGAGGTGTAGTCGTCGAGCCGGAACCCGAGGCTCGCCGGGGCCGGGATCAGACGAGGCATGCCGCGAACCGGTCGGTGAGCTCGGCCCGGTCGAGGTCCCGGCCGATGAACACGAGCCGGTTGACCCGCGCCTCGTCCGGTCGCCAGGGCCGGTCGGGGAGGCCGTCGAACAGCATGTGCACGCCCTGGAACACGAAGCGCCGGTCGTCGCCCTGCACGGCGAGCACGCCCTTCATGCGGAAGATGTCGGTGCCCTTCGTGCCGAGCAGCCAGCCGAGCCAGTCGTTGATCTTCTCGAGGTGCACCTCGCCCGGGAGCTCGATGCCGACCGACGTGACCGACTGGTCGTGCTGGTGCTCGAGGTCCTCGAGGAAGCTCGGCTCCTCCTCGAGGACCCGGGTCAGGTCGAAGGCCCCCACGCCGAGGATGCGGTCGAGGTCCACCTGCGCCCATTGGCTGTGCAGCACCTCGGCCACGGCGTTGATCGACCGGACCCGCTGCTCCACCTCGGCGAGACGGGCGTCGTCCACCAGGTCGGTCTTGTTGATCACGATCCGGTCGGCGAAGGCGAGCTGCTCGACGGCCTCGTTCTCCACACCCTCGGGCTTCTCGTCGTCGAGGTGGTCGATGATGTGGCGGGCGTCGACCATCGTGACGATGGCGTCGAGGCTGAGCTGGTTGCGCATCTCCTCGTCGACGAAGAAGGTCTGCGCCACCGGCGCCGGGTCGGCGAGGCCGGTGGTCTCGATGACGATGTGGTCGAACCGGTCCCGCCGGCGCATGAGGTTGCCGAGGATGCGGATCAGGTCCCCCCGCACGGTGCAGCAGATGCACCCGTTGTTCATCTCGAAGATCTCCTCCTCGGCATCGATGACGAGGGCGTCGTCGATGCCGATCTCCCCGAACTCGTTCTCGATCACGGCGATCCGCTTGCCGTGCTGCTCGGTGAGGATGTGGTTGAGGAGTGTGGTCTTGCCCGACCCGAGGAAGCCGGTGAGGACGGTGACGGGGACCTTCGCCGGGGTGGCGGGTGCGGGTGCGCTGCTGTCGGCCATGCGGACGATCATACGGCAGGAATGAGAATCACTCCCGTCTGTACGGATCCGTTCGCCTCGAACTCGGATGTCGCGGGTGACCCGTTCGATGCCGTGCTCGTCGATGGTCTTCATGCCCGTGGCGCTGGTTCAGAGGGTCACCCACCGGTGACCTGGCAGATCATGGGCACGTGGGGTCTCCTGGTTCAGGTGTCGAGAGAGCGAGGCGATGGAGCGTCCCGTCGATCGCACCCACGGCGAGGGTGTGGGCGTCCGGGGACCAGGCAAGGCAGGTGACCTCGGCGCCGACGCATGGCGCCTCCCAGCGGTCGCCGTCGGGCAGGCGCCAGCAGAGGACCTCGCCGTCCACGTGCCCGGTCGCGACCTGCAGCCCCTGCGGTGCGGGTGTGAGGGCGGTGATGCGTCCGGCATCGGCGAGCAGCGAGATCGGCCGTTCGGTGGTGATCCCGGCCTCGGACACCGGCCACGCCGTCACTTCGTCGTCGGCGACCGCGAGGAGGTGCGAACCATCGGCGGTCCAGTCGAGGATGTCGACTCGGTCCGGATAGCCGCCGACGACCTGGGTGGGCCCACCGGCGATCGGCATGAGGTGGAGGTCGCCGGTGACGTCGGCGGCGGCCAGGAACCGACCGGTCGGATCGGCCGCGAGTGCCACGACGGGAGGGCACGGCTCGAGGTGGTCGACGACCCCAAGCCGTGCGTCGACCCACGCCACGCCGCCGGCGCCTCCGACGAGGACCAGGTGTCGTCGGGAAGGAGCGATGCGCCTGATGAACCCGACGCCGACCGGGACCTGCTCGGTCCCGAGCGTCGGGACGCCCAGCGGCGCGCGGTGGTCGAGCAGGAGTCGGGTTCCCACGGCGACGACGGCGGTGGCTCCATCGGACGTCCAACAGATGTCCTGGGCGGGGACCGCCCCGGGGATGGATGCGGCCGCGACGAGCTCGGTGCTCCCGCGTCGGACGGAACCGTCTGCGCCGAGGGAGAGGAGGCCACTCGCCTCTGAGCGGACGAGGCGTCGCACCGCTGCGTCGTGACCGGCGCCCGTCACGGGGATGAGATCCGCTGCATCGGAGTCCGCCTCCCACACGCTGCCGGCCGCAGTGCCGACCGCGAGCCGGCGACGACACCAGGTTGCAACGGTCGGCGCGTCGTCGAGCTCCACGGTGCGCATGAGGGAGGCAGCCTGGCGATCAGGTTCGACGGTCATGTGGCCACGGCGTCGAAGAGGCCGATGCGCAACTCGTCGACGTCGATCCCGCGGCCGACGACGGTGAGCCGGTTCCGGTGGCGCTCTCCGGGAGCGATGCCGACCGGCAGCCGAGCGCCACTGATCACGGCGCGCACTCCCTGAACCTGGTGGGGGCGGTCCTCGCCATCGATCCAGACGATGCCCTGTATGCGGTAGAGGTCCGGGCCGTGCGCGCTGGTGACCTGGTCGCCCCACGTCTCCAAGCGTCCGAGGTCGAACGCGCCCGGTACGACGAGTTCGGCAGCGACCACGTCCTTCTGGGGCGGCGCAGGGCGCGGGGTGATCGGGCCGTTCCAGGCATCGAGGTCGACGAGGTCGGCCACGACCGTGCGCCGGACCTGGGGAGTCAGCACCTCGGCCAGCGGCGCAGCATCTGCGAGGGTTGCGGTCACGGTGTCGAGCGCGTCATCGGTCAGACGCGAGGCGCGACCGATGGCCAAACGGTCGGCGACCGCGACCAGCAACGCCTCGCGTGCGTCGAGCTCGGGCAGCCCGGCCCCGAGGCGGGCGGAAACCGCTGGCCCGTCAGCGCCGACGATCACCGCATCGAGGCGGGCGATGCGCAGTGCGGTGGTGTCGGTGAGCAGCGTCTGGACCACGGTGAGGGGGTCGTCGTCGGGGCCGAGCAGGAGCAGGACCCGGCGGGGTCGGTGCCGTCGGCGGTGCAGCGCGACCAGGGCGTCGACCACGTCGAGGCGAAGCCCGCAGCACGGGCAGCCGGGTGATCGCTCCACGACCTCGCCCGTGAGCGGGAGCATCCCCGCAGTCGGAGCGAGGTCGAGGGCGGTGCCCGCAGGGCTCAGGACTCCGACGTGCTCGGAGCGCAGCGCCCCGGCGAGATGATCGACCAGGCGCCCTCCGGCGCCGCGTCCGATCCCGCCGACCACGGTCACGTCCATCGAGCGGGCCTCCCAGGTGCGAAATAGGAATGATTCTCAATATAGTGCCGACCGCACGACACCCGCCCACCTGTGCGAGTGGCCGAATCGAGGAGCCCCCATGGCCGCAGCAACCGACCACCGCCTCCCGGTGACCGTCCTGTCCGGGTTCCTCGGCGCAGGGAAGACCACCGTGCTCAACCGCGTCCTCGCGAACCGCGAGGGCCGTCGGGTCGCCGTGATCGTGAACGACATGAGCGAGGTGAACATCGACGCGGCGCTCGTCGCAGGCGGCCCCGCCAGTCTCGACCGAACCGAGGAGCGGCTCGTCGAGATGACCAACGGCTGCATCTGCTGCACCCTGCGTGAGGACCTCCTCGTGGAGGTGGCCCGGCTCGCCGGGGAGGGGCGCTTCGACTACCTCCTCATCGAGTCCACCGGGATCGGGGAGCCCATGCCGGTGGCGGCGACGTTCGCCTTCGCCGACGAGCACGGCCGGAGCCTCGGCGACATCGCTCGCCTCGACACCATGGTCACCGTGGTCGACGCCCACGGCTTCGTCGACCGCTTCCACGAGCTCGAGGAGCTCCTCGAGCTCGGCATCGCGCGCGACGACGAGGACGACCGGTCCGTCGTGGACCTCCTCGTGGACCAGGTCGAGTTCGCCGACGTCCTCGTGGTCACCAAACCCGACCTCGTGGACGCGGACGATCTCGCCGAGGTGGTCGGTCTGCTCCGTGCGCTCAACCCCGCAGCGGACGTCGTGATCGCAGAGCACGGTGACGTCCCCCTCGACCGGGTCCTCGACACCGGCCGCTTCGACCCGGACGCCGCCGCCCTCGCGCCCGGCTGGGTGCGGGAGCTCAACGGCGAGCACGTCCCGGAGACCGAGGAGTACGGGATCGCCTCGTTCGTGTTCCGCTCCGACCGGCCCTTCCACCCGGATCGCCTCTGGGGTGCTCTCACCGAGGAGTGGCCCGGCGTCCTCCGTTCGAAGGGCTTCCTGTGGGTCGCGAGCCGTCACGACATCCAGGGGCTCTGGAGCCAGGCCGGTCCGTCGGTGCGGCTCGAGCCTGCGGGGATGTGGCTTGCCGCCCTTCCCGAGCACGAGTGGGACCTCGACGAGGAGGATCGGGCGGGCGCCCTCGCTCGGTGGCATCCGGTGTTCGGCGACCGGCGGACCGAGCTCGTGCTCATCGGCATCGACATGGACGAGCGGCTGCTCCGTGCACGCCTCGCTGGTGCCCTCCTCACCGACGCCGAGCTCGCGTCCGGTCCTGCGGCGTGGGCGGGGTTCGCCGATCCGCTCCCCCCGTGGGAGATCATCGACCTCGAGCCCGGCTGGTGAGCGTGGACGACGAGTTCCGGTCGGTGCCCTCGACCGGAGTGGTCCCGGCAACAGCGCTCGGCGCCGTGTCGGCCGCGCTGTTCGCGGGCCTCCTCGTGTCGATGGTCCTCGCCGTCATCGTCGGCGCCGTCGACCTCAGCCCGGCGGTCGTCGTACGGGTCGTGCTCGCCGAGGTGTTCGACACCTCCGGGGCCGACGACGTGCCCGGCCACATCCGCCAGATCGTCTGGCAGCTGCGGGCACCCCGCGTCGGCATGGCAGCGGTCGTCGGCGCGGGCCTCGCCGTGGTCGGCGTTGCGGTCCAGGCCCTCGTGCGCAACGCGCTCGCCGATCCGTACGTGCTCGGCGTCTCGAGCGGTGCATCGGTCGGTGCGGCGATCGTGATCCTGTTCGGTGGTCTCGCATCGCTCGGTACTGCGGGGATCTCCGTCGCGGCCTTCCTCACGGCGACGATCGCAATGGGGCTCGTGTACCTCGTGGCCCAGGAGCGCGGGGTGCTCCAGCCCATGCGGCTCGTGCTGATCGGCGTCGTGCTGAGCCACGTGTTCGCCGCCATCACCAGCTTCCTCGTGTTCCGCGGCGATCCCCGTGGAGCCCAGCAGGTGCTGTTCTGGCTGCTCGGGAGCTTCGGACGGGCCCGATGGTCTGCGCTGGTGATCCCGGCGATCGTGCTCGTGATCGTGTTCGGCACCCTCCTCCTGCGGGCCAGGGAACTGGACGCCCTCACGGTCGGGGACACGACCGCGGCCACGCTCGGCATCGGGGTGACCCGGCTCCGCACCGAGCTGTTCCTCTCCACCGCCGCGCTCACGGCAGTGCTGGTCGCGGTGAGCGGAGCAGTCGGCTTCGTCGGGCTCGTGGTCCCTCACGCGGCACGGCTCCTCGTCGGCGGGAGACACCACCGCGTCCTCCCGTTCGCCGCGGTGGCCGGCGCGCTGTTCATGGTGTGGGTGGACGTCGCCGCCCGGACGCTCGCCGCGCCCGAGGAGGTCCCACTCGGGATCATCACCGCAGTGGTCGGCGCCCCCGTCTTCGTGGTCCTGCTCCGTCATCGCGACCGTCGCCTGCGGAGCGCGCCATGACCCACCTCGCCGTCCGCTCGGTGTCGGTCCGGCTCGCCGGTCGGTCGATCGTCGAGGGGATCGACCTCGATGTGCCGGAGCGGCAGGTCGTGGGCGTCGTCGGGCCGAACGGCAGCGGGAAGTCCACCTTGTTGCGCACCATCTACCGGGTTCTGCGGCCATCCACCGGCGCCGTCCTGATCGACGGCAGACCGGTGACGTCGATGCCGCGGCGGGAGCTTGCCCGCGAGCTCGCCGTCATGGCGCAGGACGCACCGCCGACCGTGGAGCTCTGCGTGCACGAGCTCGTGATGCTCGGCCGGTTGCCCCACCAGTCGGCCGTGCGGCGATCCGGGCCCGACGATCGGACCATCGTCCGCGATGCCATGGAGGCTGCTGGGGTCCTGCACCTCGCCGACCGGGCCTGGGAGACCCTCAGCGGCGGTGAGCGCCAGCGCGTCCTTCTCGCAAAGGCGTTCGCCCAGCGTGCGCGGCTCCTCGTGCTCGACGAGCCCACGAACCACCTGGACGTGAAGCACCAGCTCGACCTTCTCGAGACGGCCCGCTCCTCCGGGGCAACGGTCGTCACGGCACTGCACGACCTGAACCTGGCGGCGCAGTACTGCGACCACGTGGTCGTTCTCGCCCGCGGAGCACTGGTCGCGCAGGGCCACCCCGACGTCGTGCTCGTGCCCGAAGTGCTCGCCCCCGTGTTCGAGGTCGAGGTCGACCGAGCGAGCCACCCCCGCACCGGCCGCCCGTGGCTGGTCTTCAGCCCCCGGTCGGCGGAGGGCGAGCTCTCCGCCGGCACCCGACAACCCACCGAACCCCCGGAAATGGAGCACCACCCATGAGAAATGGAGCACCACCCATGAACCGACACCGCTCACGCCGAAAGGCCCTCCTCGCGCTCGCTGCGCTGCTCACCGTCGGGCTACCGGCCTGCGGGGACGACGACACGGGTGAGAACGCCGACACGAACGTCGCGACGACGGCGGGAGCGGTCGAGTCGGCGCTGCCGCCCGTGGCCGACGACTTCTCCTGGCCGGCGGCCGATCCGCCCCCGGACCACTACCCGGTCACCGTGCAGTCCTGCGGCGAGCCGGTCGTGTTCGAGTCTGCGCCGGAACGTGCGGTGGTGAACGACGACAACATAGTCGAGCTGATGTTCGCGCTCGGCCTGACCGACCGCATGGCCGCCTACGCCGCAGCCGGGCCGCGGCTGCGGCTCGCCGTCTTCGAGGACGACTACGCGGCCGTGCCGTACCTCGGCGACGACTACTTCTCGCTCGAGCCGGTGCTGGGGGTGGACCCCGACTTCGTGTTCTCGGGCTGGAACTACGGGTTCGACGCCGACGGGGTCAACCCGGATGTCCTCGACGAGCTCGGCATCCCGAGCTACGCGCTCAACGAGTCCTGCCGGAGGGTCGACGACACCCTCGCGCCCGCCACGGTCGAGGAGTGGTTCGACGACGTCCGCAACATCGCCGCGATCTTCGGTGTCCCCGAGCGGGCGGAAGCGCTCATCGCTCACTGGGAGGAGCGCCTCGCCCAGGTCGCCGAGCGCCTCCCGGTCGACGCGGAACCGGTGCCGGTCTTCAGCTACGGCTGGGGTCAGGACGCTCCCGGTGGGGGGCTCGGGCTCACGATCGTTCCCGAGCTGTACCGGATGTCGGGCGCGGTGAACGTCTTCGAGGACCTGCTCGAGATGTGGGGAACGGTCTCCTGGGAGGCCTTCGTGGAGGCGCAGCCCGAGCTCGTGGTCGTCACCGACTACGGCGTCGGCCAGACCGGTGCGGAGAAGATCGAGTTCCTGCTCTCGGTCGAGGGCAACGATCAGGTCCCGGCCATCGCGAACGAACGGTTCCTGGTGCTTCCGCAGGAGGCGGTCAACCCGGGCATCCGGATCGTCGACGGCATCGAGGAGCTCGCCGCCACCCTCTACCCGGAGGCCTTCGCCGACCTCGTCGGGACTCCGGGGTTCGGGCTCTCCCCGACCTCCGACTGAACGGATGATCCCGTGGCAACGGTCCCTGCCCTGCTCGAACCCTGGCCCTGGCGGCACCGGCTGCGGGATCATCCCGCCGGGATGGCCTGGCGGCCCGACGGTGGGGCCCTCGCCGTCGGTTCGCTCGGTGGTGAGGTCGTGGTCCTCCGAGCCGATACCGGCGTGCTCGACGGCGACGTCGTCGAGCACGCCGGCGGGGCGTCGGCCGTCGCGTGGCAGGGGGGGCGCCTGGTGACCGGCGGTGCCGACGGCGCGGTCACCGTCGCCGGGCGCCGCCACGACGTGGGCGGCTGGGTCGGCGGCATCGCCGTCACCGCGACCCACGATGCGATCGCCGTCGCGCACGGGCGGATGGTCACGGTGCTCGATGGCTTCCGCTCCGAACCGCTCCCGTCGACCGTGTCGGCGGTCGCCTGGGACCCGGACCGGGGCCGCGTCGCTGCCGGAGGGTTCGGGTACGCCCGTTGGATCGGGGGCGACGGTGCGTTCGACGGCGACGTCGGCCTCCTCTGGGGTGGAGCGGTCGGCCGGCTGGTGGCGGCGCCTCGGACGGGCTGGATGGCCGCCGGGACGCGGGGTCCGATCACCTATCTCTGGGATCGCCGCGACCCGAGCGGGCTCGTTCATCCTCTGTCGTTCACTGCGTCGTCGGGGACCATGCTGGGGTTCTCCCCTGCGGGCGACGTGCTCGCGGTGGCTGCCGGTGTCGACCTCGGCGTCTTCCCTCTCGACCGGATCGACCCGCACGCCGGTCCGGAAGGCGGCGCCCTGGAGCTCCTCCTGCGGGCGACGGCGCTGGCGTGGCATCCGCACGAGCCGTTCGTCGCGCTCGGCCTCGCCCAGGACCCTTCCGGTCGGGGGCCAGGCGGGGTGCTGGTGGTGCACTGCGCCGACACCGTCGGACCGGTGGCGGTGCTGGACCTGGGCGGTGCCGTCGCGGACCTGGCGTGGTCGCCGAACGGCTCCCGCCTCGCCACGGCGCGCTGGGACGGCGAGGTCGCCGTCTCCGCCTGGTACCCCGGCGACGTCGGGCACTCATCGGTCTGAGCACCCGACGCAACGAAGTGTCGCTCAACTTCCCCACCGGCGAAGGCGCCCGCGCCGGGGCGAATCGCCTGATCGAGGTGATCCTGCCGAAGGGCGAACGCCAGTGCTTCGCGCTCGTCAGCGACCTCAAGACGCTCCGACCGCTGAACCTCGGACCGGAGGCGCTGCTGCTTGACGCCGACACGGGCGTCAT
>JBEIGA010000108.1:0-12238 GCA_040382135.1 Acidimicrobiales bacterium | reverse complement strand
GCACGGCGCGGGAGTACGGCATCCTCGACCGTGTCCGCCTCGGCACCACGGTCGTCGCCGCGGTCTGGGACGACGCCACGGCCCGCTGGGTCCTCACGCTCGACTCGGGCGAGGAGCTCGAGGCGCAGTTCCTGATCGGCGCCGTCGGCATGTTCGGGGAGATCGCGGTCCCGGACATCCCCGGCCTCGACGCGTTCCCCGGCAAGGTCTTCCACTCGGCCGCCTGGGACCACGACCACGACCTCACCGGCCGCCGTGTGGGCGTGATCGGCAGCGCCGCCAGCGCCACCCAGTTCGTGCCGGTCATCGCCCCGCTCGTCGAACAGCTCGTGGTGTTCCAGCGCACCCCCAACTGGGTGCTCCCGAAGGACGACACGCCCTACACCCCCGAGCAGATCGAGGAGTTCCGGGCGAACCCCGAGCTGATGGCAGAGCGGCGCCAGCAGCTGTTCGAGGGGGTCGAGGTCGCCCTCACCTACGTCGGCAGCAACACGATGAGCCTCGCCGAGCAGGTCGGGCTCGCCGCCCTCGAGGTCGTGGAGGACCCCGACACCCGGGCACGGCTCACGCCGGACCACCCCTTCGGCTGCAAGCGGCCGCTGCTGTCGAACGACTACCTGCAGACCTTCAACCGCCCGAACGTGTCGCTGGTGGTCGACCCCGTCGAGCAGGTCACGGCCGATGGCGTCGTCACCGCCGACGGCGCGCTCCACGAGGTCGACACCATCGTGCTCGCCACCGGCTTCGCCACCACCCGCTACATCAGCGCGGTGGACGTCACGGGGCGGGAGGGGGTCCACCTCGACGATGCCTGGGAGGACGGGCCGAGCGCCTACCTGGGCGTCACCACGGCGGGCTTCCCGAACCTGTTCATGCTCTACGGCCCCAACACCAACGGCGGGAACTCGATCATCCTGATGCTCGAGCACCAGGTCGAGTACCTGCTGCGCCTCGTCGGCGCGCTCGAGGCCGAAGGCGACGAGTGGCTCGACGTCCGGCCCGAGGTGATGGACGCCTACAACGCCACGCTCCAGGACGAGATCAGCAGCGTGGACGTCTGGCAGGCGTCGTGCAACGGCTACTACCGCAGCGCCTCGGGGCGGATCGTCACCCAGTGGCCGCACAACTTCACCGAATACCGGGCCCGGACCGAGCGCGTCGACCTCGACTCGTTCGTGACCGGATCCGCCGACCAGACAGGAGCAACCCCATGATCCGCGTGAGCGTGCTGTACCCGAAGACCGACGGCGCCACCTTCGACCACGACTACTACGCCAACTCCCACGTGCCCCTGGCGTGCACCACCTGGGGCGTGAGCGCCCAGATCGACAAGGGCATCAACGGGCCGTACGAGGCCGCCGTGCACTTCACCTTCGAGTCCATGGAGGCGATGGGCGCCGCCATGGCCGCCGAGGGCACCGGGGCGATCATGGCCGACGTCCCCAACTACACGACCATCACCCCGGTGATGCAGGTCAGCGAGATCGTCGCGGAGTGAGCCCTGCCGGGTGAGCACTGCCGCCCCGCCTGCGCCGGGTCGCCCGGTCAGGCGGGGCGGATCTCCGCTCCCGTGATCGTGAACGCGAGGGAGCAGCGGAACCCGCCGAGCACCTCGCGGGGCGCGAGGTGGTGCAGCACCTCGTGCTCGGACTCCGAGAACGTGAGCGTGGCGTCGCCGGTCCACGTGCCCACGCAGACGAAGTCGGTGAGCAGGTTCCGGGCCAGGTCGTGGACGAGGGGCGGGCCGCCGGCGAGGTCCGGCACGTGGCGGGTGTGCCAGATCGGCAGGCGCATCCCCTTCGGGACGAACCCCTCCGGCGCCGCGTCCCGCAGCGTCACCGTGGCGTGGGCGAGACGCTGCCCGAGCGACGACACGTGCCCGGCGAACACCGCGCCCGGCTCCACCCTCGGACCGCCCCTGCCGACGCCGACGGCCCGCGAGATCGCGATCGAGCCGAGCTTCTTCGGGAACCCCTGGATGTGTCCCCGGGCGAGGGAGAGGTCGTTGTCGACCCAGATGTAGGGCACCCGGGCGGCCCGCTGCCCGTCGAGCGTCGCGTGGATCACCACATACCCCTCCCGGTACTGGCCCCGCGCCGGGTCGGCAGCCGTGCGCGGGTCGTGCTCGGACGCGGAGGACCAGTCGATGAAGACGAAGGTGGCGTCGGCGTCGTCGGTGGGCGCCATGCCCGCGGGGAGCACGGCGGCGAAGGCGTCGCGGTCGCCGCGGTAGTCCACACCCAGGGCGTCGCCGGAGAAGTGCCACGGGGGCGGCGGGACGAGGGCGGCGCTGCCGTCCGGTGAGAGGGGCAGGCTCCAGCCGAGCAGGCTCATGGGTTCCTCCGGTCAGATCCTGGTGTCGGGCCGCACGTAGCGGGTGCCGGGGCCGGCGTACGACTTGCCGTAGCCGGGCAGCTCCTCGTAACCCAGGTCGAGCTCGTCGAAGCCGGCGGTGGCCCTCCTCCACCACGCCACGAGGCGGTCCTCGGCGGCGTAGTCGAACGGGTCCTGCAGGGCGGTCTCCTCGTACCCGCCCCGCGCCGGCGGGTGCTCCACCAGCCAGCGCGCCGCACGTCGGACCGCCTCCCGCGCCGGGACGACGTCGCGGTAGCCGAGCCGCTCGCGCAGCTTGGCGGTGTCCACCACCCGGTGCTCGGTCCGGTGGTTCTGCATGAGCGGCCGGGCGCACACCGCGAAGCGGGCCGGCATCGACACCAGCTCCCAGTCGTGGGCCAGCTCCTCGGTCACCAGCTCCGCCATCTGGCGGATGGTGAGCTTCTCGTCGTCGCCGCAGTTGAAGACCTCGCCCATCGACGCCTCCGGCCGGTCGACCGCCAGCAGCAGGGCGTGGGCGAGGTTCTCGACGTAGCCGAAGGGGATGAGCGTCAGCCCGTCGTCGGGCAGCACGAGGAACGGGCGGCCGTCGAGGATGCGGCGCACCACGCACCACTCACGGGGTGCGAGCTGCCGGGGCCCGTAGACGAACGGGTAGCGGAAGTGGGTGGCCGTGGGGTGACGCTCGAACAGGAGCTGCTCGGTGCGGCCGATGCGGTAGCTCTTGCCGTCGTCGGCCTCGCTGGCGAGCTCGGCGTCCTCCCGGGTGGGCACCGGCAACCCGGGCGGGTGGTGGACGGCGGGGTCGAAGAAGCCCCGGTACACGGGGACCCCGCCCACCGAGATCAGCCGCCCGACGCGGCCCACCAGCACGTCCGCGATGGACCGCAGGCGGCCGTAGGTGGCGATGGCGACGTCGAAGGTCTCGTCGCCGAGCGCAGCGCGGAGCCCGTCGTCGGAGAAGACGTCGCCGTGGAGGTGGCGGAGGTGCGCCACCTCGGGCACCTCGTGGTTGCCGGAGTGCAGGACGGTGATGTCGAAGCCCCGCGCCTCGAGGCCCGCGGCGATGGCCGGGCCCGTGGGCCCGGTCCCGCCGATGAGCAGGACGCGTGCGGTCACACCGCTCCCCCGCTCACGTCAGGAGCGAGCGGCCGATGACCTCCCGCATGATCTCGTTGGAGCCCGCCCAGATCCGGGCGACGCGGGCGTCGAGCCACATGCGGGCCACCTCGGACTCGCGCATGTAGCCCATGCCGCCGTGGAGCTGGACGCAGGCGTCGAGCACGCGCCACTGCACGTCGCTCGCCCAGTACTTCGCCTTCGAGGCGTCCTCGGTCGAGAGCTCGCCATGGACGTGGGCGGCGAGGCACTGGTCGACGAAGGCCCGGGTGACGTCGATCTCGGTCCGCATCGTGGCCAGGGTGAACTTGTTGTGCTGGAACTGTCCGATCGGCTGACCGAACGCCTCGCGCTCCTTGGCGTAGTCGAGGGTCAGCTCCAGCGCCCGTTCGGCGTGGGCGATGCAGGAGATCGCGGCGGAGAGCCGCTCCTGGGGGAGCCGCTGCATCATGTGGGCGAAGCCGCCGTCGAGCTCGCCGATGCGGTTCGCCTCGGGGACCCGCACGTCGGTGAGGAACAGCTCGGCGGTGTCGGCCTCGGGCTGGCCCACCTTGTCGAGCTTGCGGCCGCGCTCGAAACCGGGCATGCCCTCCTCGACGCCGAACAGGCTGATGCCCCGGGCCCGTGACCCGGGCGTGGTGCGGGCGGCGACCACCACGAGGTCGGCCCGGTAGCCGTTGGTGATGTAGGTCTTGGAGCCGTTGAGGATCCAGTCGTCGCCGTCGCGGACCGCCGTGGTGCGCAGGGCGGCGAGGTCGGAGCCGGCGTTCGGCTCGGTCATGCCGATGCCGCAGATGAGGGTGCCGGCGCAGAACCCTGGCAGCCAGCGTTCCTTCTGCTCCTCGGTGGTGAGCTCGAGCAGGTAGGGCGCGACGACGTCGGTGTTGATCGTGAACGCCGACCCGAGGGCGAAGGCCAGCCGGGACAGCTCCTCGGCGAGCACGGCGTTGTAGCGGAAGTCCTCCACCCCGCCGCCGCCGAAGCGCTCGGGCACCATGAACCCGAGGAACCCCTGCTCGCCGAGCGCCCGCCAGGCGGCTCGGTCGATCATGCCCTCGTCCCGGTAGCGCTCGAGGTCCGGCACGACGTGACGGTCGAGCACCGCCCGCACCGCCTCCCGGAACTGCTCGTGCTCGTCCTCGAACACCGTGCGACGCACGCGACCTCCCCCATGCCGGGTCCCGAAGAATAGGTTCCTCGGATGCAGGATGTTCTGATCTCCCGGCTCGTCGACGTGCTCGGCGCGGGAGCGATCCGCAGCGGGGACGCCATCAGCCCCGACGACGGGATCGACGAGACGCTCAGGGCCGTGGGCGTCACGCCGGCGGCCGTCGTGCTCCCCTCGTCCGCCGGCGAGGTGGCCGAGGTGGTGGCCGTCGCCCGCGCGCTGCGGGTCCCGGTCACGGCCCGCGGCGCGGGCACCGGGTTGTCGGGTGCGTGCATCCCGGTCCCCGGCGGCCTGGTGGTCTCCTTCGAACGGATGGCGTCGATCCTCGACATCGACGACGCCGGCCACGTCGCCGTGGTGCAACCCGGCGTCACCCTCGCCGAGCTCGATGCCGCCACGGCGGCCCACGGTCTCGTCTACCCGGTGTTCCCGGGCACCAACGCCGCGAGCCTCGGCGGCAACGTCGCCACCAACGCCGGCGGGATGCGGGCGGTGAAGTACGGCGTCACCCGCCACCAGGTGCTCGGCGTCGAGGCCGTCACGGGCACCGCCGAGGTGATCCGCTGCGGCGGCCGGTTCGTGAAGCACACCAGCGGTTACGACCTCACCCAGCTGATCATCGGCTCGGAGGGCACGCTCGCCCTCGTCACCGAGGCCACCCTGCGGCTCCACCCCCGCATGCCCCACGTGGCGTCGCTGCTCGCCCCCTTCGGCACGGTGGACGAGGTGGCCGAGGTGGTGCCCCGCATCGTGGCGAGCGGCGTGCAGCCCATGATCCTCGAGTACATCGACCGCGGCACCATGAAGGGCCTGCTGCGGATGAACGACCTCACCCTCGGCATCCCCGAGGAGGTCGCCGCCCGCACCGAGGCCTATCTGGTGGTCGTGCTCGAGGGCCGGACCGACGCCCGGCTCGAGGAGGACGTGGCCGAGGTGGCCCAGCTCGTCGCCGCCGCCGGCGCCCACGACGTGTACGTGCTCGCCGGCTCCCAGGGCGCCGACCTGCTCGCGGCCCGGGAGTCCGCGTTCTGGATGGTGAAGGCGGCGGGCGCCGACGACGTGATCGACATGGTCGTCCCCCGGAACCGGATCCCCGAGTACCTGCGCCGGGTGCAGGAGGTCGCCGGCGGCCTGGGCTCGCGGGTCTTCGGCTGCGGCCACGCCGGCGACGGCAACATCCACTTCTCCGTCTACGAGCCGGACCCCGAGCGCCGCTCCGAGCTGCTGCTCGGCATCTACCGGATGGGCATGGCGATGGGCGGGGCGATCTCGGGCGAGCACGGCATCGGCCGCACCAAGCGGCCGTACTACGAGACCCTCGAGGACCCGGCGAAGCTCGCCCTCCAGCGCCGCATCAAGGACGCCTTCGACCCCGACGGCATCCTCAACCCCGGCTGCATCTTCAGCCCCTGACGGCGTGTTCGGCGAGGGCCATCACCGCGAGGTTGGTGTTGGAACGGGGGACGGTCGGGATGATCGACGCGTCGACGACGCGGAGGCCCTCCACCCCGAGCACCCGGCAGTCGGTGTCGACCACGCGGGCCTCGCCCTCGACCCCCATCCGGCAGGTCCCGACCCCGTGGTAGAAGGCCGCGTGCTCCGCCGCGATCATGCGGTCGAGGTCGGCGTCGGTGCGGGCGAGCTCCCGGTCGGCATCGGCCCGGTCGAGCAGCAGCCCGCTCTCCCGGGCGATCTCGGCGGTGAGCCGCCAGCCCTCACGGAGCCGGGCGATGTTCGAGGGCAGGTGGGTGAACGGACAGCGGATCACGGCCGGCCCGAGCAGGTCGTCGCCGCTCGGCTCCACGCTCCCCTCGCCGTCGGGCAGCTGCAGCGAGATGCTCACGCCGAGCTCCCGACGTCCGTCCGCGTGCCGCCGGGCCCACGGCGTGATCTGGAGGTCGTTGGCGCGGTCGCTGCCCGGGGCCGAGACCCGCAGGATGGTCTGCAGGGACGGGGCGTCGTCGGGGATCACCTCGGGGCGGATGGGCAGGGCGAAGTTCACGACCGGGTGGTCGGTGAGGTGGGCGCCGACGGCGGGGAGGTCGGCGACGACCGCGACGCCGAGCGCTCGCAGCCGGTCCGCCGGACCGATCCCCGACCGCCACAGCAGCAGGGGGTCCTGCACCACACCGGCCGCGAGGATCACCTCCCCGGCAGGGATCACCGTGCCGTCGACCAGCTCCACGCCCGTGGCGCGGCCGCCGGCCACGAGCACCCGGCGGACGAGCTGGTCGCCCCGGACCTCGAGGTTGGGGCGGCTGCGTGCCGGCTCCAGGTGGGACGCCATGGCCGAGCAGCGGGCGAGCCCGATCCGGTTCATGGGGATGGGACCGACGCCGGTGGTGTCGGGCTCGTTGTGGTCGGGACAGCGTTCGAGGCCGATCGCCTCGCAGCCTGCGACGAAGCCGGCCTGCATGGCGTTCCAGGACGACTCCGGCCAGCGGGTGATCGGGACAGGGCCCGAGTCGCCGTGCCAGGGCCGGTCGCCGAAGTCGAGGTCGCGCTCGATGGCGTTGAGCGCGGGCAGGACGTCCTCCCACCGCCAACCCTCGGGCCAGCGGGCGAGATCGGCGGGTTCGGGCCGGATGGCGACGGCGCCGTTGGTCCCCGAGGAGCCGCCCACCCCACGGCCGCGGCCGTAGAACATCGGCCGGTCCTCGGCGTTGCGCGCCCGGTCGTCCCACTCGTAGGGCCACGTGACCGGTCGGCTCAGGTAGCGCAGGTTGTCCGGGAGGGTGTCGGGGCGCAGGTCGGGCCCCGCCTCCAGCAGCAGCACCCGCCGCGCCGGGTCCTCGGAGAGGCGGGCGGCCAGGACGCACCCGGCGGATCCTGCGCCCACGATGAGGGTGTCGACGCGCTCGTTCATGCCGCCTCCCGGGCCGCATCGGCGACCAGTCGGTCCATCAGGTCGTCGAGCTCGCGGCGCACGCCGTCGACCTCGTCGGCGTCGAGGCCCGCCGCCATGCAGGCGTAGGCACCGAACAGCTTCCAGCCGAGGGTCTGCACCATGGCCATGGCCACGACCGAGCGGAGCCGGTGCGAATCCCTGCCACCGGCGGCGACGACCGCCTCGAGCGCGGCGGAGCGACCGTGGAACTCGACGGGGTCGTGCCCTTCGAGCAGCGCCCATGCCAGCAGGCGGGTGAACTCCTCGTTGCCGTTGCCGAGGGTGCGCAGCGAGCGGAGCGCCTCGACCGGATCGGCGGCATCGGCGATCTCGGACCGTGCGGACTCGGTGGCACCGGCGAACACGGCGTGCAGGAGATCGTCCCGGGAGCCGATGTAGTGGTGGATCAGGCCGTGGTTGACGCCGGCCTCGGCGGCGACCTCCCGCAGCGACACCGCCGCGGGGCCGCGCTCGGCGAACAACCTGCGGGCCGCGGCGATGATCGCCTCGGTCGCGCCCTCCCGGCCCGGCCGGCGTGCAGGGGCGCTCATCGGACCGGGAACTCGACGTGGAGCGACTCGAACCCCCACGCCCAGGACGACGGGATCCTCGGCCCGCGCTCGGTGACGGCGAACTCGGGCATGACCGCCAGGAGCTCCTCGAACGCGACGCGCGCCTCGAGCCGTGCCAGCGCGGCGCCCATGCAGAAGTGCGGGCCGTGGCCGAGCGTGAGGTGCGGGTGGGGCGCGCGGGCGATCGCGAACCGGTCGGCGTCCGGGAAGACCCGCTCGTCGAGGTTCGCCGCACCCCAGACGAGCAGCACCCGGCGGTCGGCCGGGATGGTGACGCCGTGCAGGGTCACCTCGCGCGTGGTCTGCCGCCAGGAGTTCTGCGTCGGCGCACCGAACCGCATGATCTCCTCCACCGCGGCGGGCATGCGCGACGGGTCGCCGACGAGCAGCGCCCGCTGGTCGGGGTGGAGGTCGAGCAGGTCCATGCCGTTGCCGAGCAGGTTGACGGTGGTGTCGTTGCCGCCGACCAGCAGCAGGAAGCAGAAGCCCAGCAGCTCCGGCTCGCTCAGCGGCTCGCCGCCCTCCTCCCCAACGGCCAGCAGGGCGCTGATGAGATCGTCCTGCGGCTCGGAGCGGCGCGCCTCGATGAGGGGCAGGAACACGGCGTCGGCCCGCTGCACCGGGGAGCGGTTCTCCTCGGGCGTGCGGATCCGCATGATGTCGTCGGTGATGGACCGGCACTCCGCGAGCACCTCGTCGGGCAGGCCGAGCAGCTCCGCCATCACCATCGACGGGAACAGGGCGGCGAAGTCGGCCACGAGGTCGCAGGTGCCCCGCTCGGCGAACGCGGCCACGAGCGAGCGGGCCCGTGCCCGCAGGCGCGGCTCGAGTTCGGCCACCCGCCGCGGTGTGAACGCACGGGCGAGGTTGCCGCGCCGGTTGGTGTGCAGCGGCGGGTCCATGCTGCTGATGATCGGACGCAGCACCGCCGACTCGGCCGTGATCGAGGAGAAGGTCTGCCAGTCGAGTCCGGCGGCCCGGACGTCGTCGTAGCGGGTCAGCGCCACGAACCGTCCGTCGGGGTCGAAGAAGACCGGCGCCTCGTCGCGCATCCGCCGGTAGACACCGAGTCGGTCGGCGTGGAACCCGGGGGACATGGGGTCGTAGACGATCGCCATGTCGGCGACCTTAGACGAATGACTAACGAGCGAGCACGGGCAGGAGCGCCGCAGCGACCTCCGCGGGCCGCTCCTCGTGGGAGAACAGGCCGGCGTCGGGCACGACGGTGAGACGGGCGTCGGGGAACGTGGCGACCATCTCCCGTGCCCGCTCCACCGGGAAGAAAACGTCGCGCTCGCCCCACACCAGCTGCACGGGGACGTCGATGCGAGGGTGGACGTCGGCCAACCTGCGGACGTCCGCGAGGTCGAAGCTGCGCATCACCGCCATCGCCGCGTCGACACGACGCCGGTCCTCGTGCAGCGGGCGGAGGAAGAACTCGTCGAACTCGCCGTCGAGCAGCGACCGGTCGACGAAGGCGTCCCCCAGCACGAAGCCGTTCCGGCGGAGGCGCGGACGCCCGGCGATCCACCCGAAGCCCCGGCCGAAGCCGGGCAGGCGACGACCGGCGATGAAGAGCCGGAAGCGGAGGCCGAGGTCCTGCGGGTGCTCGGTGTCGAGAAGGCCCATGGCCACGAGGCGCGGATCACCCGCCATGGCGTACCGGGCGAACAGCCCGCCGCTGTCGTGTCCGACCACGGCGACCCGCTCGAGCCCCAGCAGGTCCACGACCCGGCGGACCGTCTCGATGTGACCGGTCACCGAGAGCCCGTCGGGCGACGACCACCGGCTCGATCCTGCGCCGGGCAGGTCGATCACGTGGCAGGTGACGTGGTCCACGAGGTGGGGCAGGAGCCGGCGGAAGGTCGCCCCGCTCACCGGCCAGCCATGGACGAAGAGCACGTCGGGGCCGCTGCCGACCCGGCGATGGGCGACCTCCCCCGCCGGCACCTCCAGGTACGCGTCCGGCGCGCTCCGGAACAGGTCGGCGGCATCGGCCTCGCTCAGCATGGTCATCGTCCTCCCGATCGGCGTGGACGCACGGTCGCGCTCCGGGGCGGGCACCGCAACGACGTCCCGAGGTAGGTGCCGAGTGGTCGGCCCCGTCGTAGGGTCGACCCCGTCCGACTCGCACACGAGGGGAGCCGCCGTGGCCGACACGGACCAACGCTCGGGGCTGTTCCCCGCCATGCTGCGGTACTGGCGGCGTCAGCGCGGCCTCAGCCAGCTCGACCTCGCCCTCGCCGCCGACGTCTCGGCACGACACGTGAGCTTCCTCGAGACCGGTCGCTCCCGGCCGAGCCCCGAGATGGTGGTGCAGCTCGGGGCGACCCTCGGCCTGCCCCTCCGCCACGTCGACGCCATGCTGCGGGCCGCGGGCCACGAACCCCGCCACGGCAGGGAGGACGACGCCCTGCCCCCGTCGGCGATCGAGGCGCTCGACGTCATGAAGCAGCACCACGAGCCGTTCCCGCTCCTGGTGGTCGACCGCACCTACCGCGTCATCGACGCGAACCGTGGGGCGACGGCGCTCCTCGCAGCCATCGTCGGCCCGGAAGCGTCCCAGTCACCCAACCTGGCCCGGCTGTCCTTCGACCCGGCGGGCGCCCACCCGTACCTCGTGAACGTCGACGAGGTCGGCCGTGCCCTGCTGTGGCGCATCCAGCGCGAGGTCCTCGACGACCCCGACGACGACGACCTGCGCGAGCTGCTCGACGAGTTGCTCGCCATGCCCACCGTCGACCCCGCATGGCGTCAGGTCGACCTCGCGGTGCCGTCCGATCCGGCGTTGGTGCTCCACCTGCGCGTCGGCGACATCGACCTGCGGTTCCTCACGATGGTCACCGCGTTCCAGGCCCCGCAGAACGTCGCCGTGGAGGCGATCCGGATCGAGACCTGGTTCCCGTACGACACCGCGACGGCGACCGTGTGCCGGACGCTGGTCGAGGATCCGAGCGCCTGAACGGTCAGGCCCGCGGCTCCTTCGGCAGACCCAGCACCCGCTCGGCGACGGTGTTCCGGACGATCTCCTCGGTGCCGCCGCCGATGCGCATGCCCGGGGCGGAGAGGACGTACTCGGCCCTGCCGCTCGATCCCATCGAGAGCGGGACGGGACGATCGCCCGAGGGCTACGGTGCGGGCAGCGGGACGTCCGGAGCGGGATCCGGAACGGAGGGGCAGGCGTGCGGGCTGCAGTGGTCGATCGATACGGTCCACCCGAGGTGGTGCGGGTGGCCGAGGTCCCCGTCCCGGAACCCGGACCGGACCAGGTCCTCGTGCGCGTGGCCGCCGTTGCCGTGACCGCAGGGGATGCGCGCATCCGCGCCGGTCGTTTCCCGAAGGGCTTCGCGATGCCGGCCCGCCTCGCCTTCGGGCTCCGGGGGCCGCGCCGGCCGGTCCTGGGCAGCACGTTCTCGGGGGTCGTGGAGACGGTCGGGCCGAAGGTGCAGGGCTTCTCGCCGGGCGACGCCGTGTGCGGGATGACGGGCATGCGCATGGGCGCACACGCCGAACACGTGGTCGTGGACGCCCGCAGGATCGTGCCGAAGCCGGACGGCGTCGACCACGACCAGGCCGCCGGAGTCCTGTTCGGTGGCACGACGGCGCTCCACTTCCTGCGCAAGGCCGCCGTCGGGCCCGGGACCACGGTCCTCGTCAACGGCGCGTCGGGGGCGGTCGGCACCAACCTCGTCCAACTGTCCCGCAACCTCGGCGCGACCGTCACCGGGGTCACCAGCGGCGCGAACGCCGCACTGATCACGTCGCTGGGCGCCCATGCGATCGTGGACCACACCGCCGTGGACCTCGGCGCGTCGTCGGCCCGCTACGACGTGGTCATCGACGCGGTCGGCAACCTCGGCCTCGGCGGCGGACGCCGCCTCCTCGCCGACGGCGGCCGCCTCGTCCTGGTCGTGGCGTCGCTCGGCGAGACGGTCCGGGCGCGCGGTGCCGTCATCGCAGGTTCGGGTTCGGAACGGACCGAGGACATGACCGCGCTCCTCCACGACGTCGCCGAAGGCAGGCTCACCGTGGTCCTCGAGCCTCCTGTGGAGCTCGACGACATCGCCGCGGCCCACCGCCTCGTGGACAGCGGCCGCAAGGTCGGCAACGTCGTCGTCCACCCCTGACGGACCCCTGCCGTCGTGCCTCCTCCTCCTC
>JBEIGA010000107.1:0-12396 GCA_040382135.1 Acidimicrobiales bacterium | reverse complement strand
CGTTCAGCATCCGGCGGAACTCGTCGGAGAGGACGCCCGGGACGGAGTCGACGGTGCGGTCGATGGCCTGCTCGAACCCGAGCCCGGCCTCGACCGAGATGACCAGGAGGTCGAGGATGTCCGGCAGCTGGCGAACCACGGCGTTGCGACGCTTCTCGATCTGCTTGTTCAGCTTCAGGTCCGCGCCGTAGACCAGGTAGGCGCTCACCAGGCCCCAGGTCCCGAGCTGCAGCATCCCGCTCTGCCCCAACGGGTTCGCGATCATGAAGAACCAGAACACGATCGGGAGCGCCACGATCGAGGCGACCTTCATGGCCAGGAAGCGGTCGAGGGCCCCGGCCTCGAACCGGCCGGCGAGGAGGAACTTCCGCTTGGTGTTCTCGACGTAGCCCGCGGGGGTGTACTTCAGGCCGATCGAGGTGAGCGTCGAGCTCGCCCGACCGATCGTGCGCCGGGCCAGGCTCTCCTGCAGGTCGGCCTCGCGGCCCTCCAGCGTGGTGGCAGCGAGCCCGGGGCCGTAGCCGTCGAGCCGGCTGAGCGACTCGCGGGCGATGTTGCGCTCCTCGGCCTGCGAGAGGAGCGCGTAGACGACGAGCGCCAGGCTGACGGCGACGCCGGCGATGGCGAGCTCGAGGGGGATGTCCATCAGCGACCCTTCTCAGACGTCGATCGTGATGATCTTCTTCATCCAGAGGAAGCCGACGAGCATCCCCAGGATCCCCAACCCGAGCATGATCCTCCCGAGCATGTCGGAGAAGAGCAGGCCCATGTAGTCGGGGTTGATCACGAACATCACGAGGCCGAGGCCGAGCGGCAGCAGGCCGAGCACGACCGCGCTCACCTTGCCCTCGGCCGTCAGGGCCTTCACCTCGCCACGGAGGCGGTTCCTCGCGACCATGGTGTCGGCGACCGTCATCAGGATCTCGGCGAGGTTGCCGCCGACCTCGCGCTGGATCCCCACCGCCATGACCGCCCAGGCGAAGTCGAGGCTCTGCATCCGCTCCGCGGACGAGGACAGGGCATCCTCGACCGGGCGGCCGAGCTGTGCCTCGGTCACCACGCGGCGGAGCTCCTGCCCCATGGGGCCGTCGACCTCCCGGGACACGGCCTCGACGCCCTGCATGAACGAGTACCCGGCCTTCAGGGTGCTGGCGAGCAGCGTGAGCATGTCCGGCAGCTGCGCCTCGAACCGCTTCCGCCGCTTCTTCGCCTTCAGGTCGACGATCATCGGCGGGAGCAGGATCCCGGCGAGCACGAGCGCAACGGTGAGCAGGAGGTTGCGGGTGCCGAGCAGGCCGAGCACGCCGGCGCCGGCCACGATGCCGAGCTGGAACGTCAGCGCCTCACCCGCCCGCAGCGGCATGTCCGCCGCCTCGAGGCGGGCCTCGGTCTTGGCCAGGATCCCCTGCTTGGCCGCGAAGGTCTCGGTCGCCTGCACGGCGCGCTGGAGCAGCGCCATGCGCACCTCGGGCGCGATCTCGCCGCCGCTCTGCTGGGCGTAGACCTGCAGGATCTCGGCGAGATCCGACTTCGGCTTCTGGACGAGGACCACCACGGCCCAGGTGAGCAACCCTGCAGCCAACGCTGCGAGACCGACGGCGAGCAGCAGCCCCTGACGGCCGCTGAACGGCCCGGAGACACCCTCGCCGACCTCGACCTGGACCGCGAGCGCAGCGCCACGGGTGATGCTGCCGGGGACGTAGGTCGCCGATGCCTCGGACGCGTCGAGCTGGATGCGCAGGTCGCCGCTCACCTGCAGCTCGGACGAGGAGAAGGCGAGCAGGTACGTGTTGCCGACCGACGCCGCGACCGCCGGCGCGAGCCCCTGCAGCTCCTCGTGGGTGGCGGCCTCCTGATAGGTACCCCCGCTCAGCGAGGCGAGCGCCCGGAGCTCCGAACCCGGGATGCCCCCGGATGCGAGCCCGATGACGTGGGCCTCGAGATCCTGGGCGATGACCTCGCCGCGAGCGGCGTCATACCCGACCGCGCTCTCGACCTCGGCGGTGAGGGGGACGACCACCATCGACCCGACCGCTCGGCCCTCGTCGTCGGCGAACCGCGACGCGCCCAGCTTCACGGCGTCCCAGAGCGCGCTCTGCCCGGCGGGTGTGACGCGGTCGAGCGCGTCGAGCACGGCGTCGAGGTCCGATCGGAAGGCGAACCACAGGTTGGCCCCGCCACCGGTCGTGACCAGGCCGATGCGGGTGCCCGTGGGGAGCCCCACGATCACCTCGCGGACGGCGTCCTTCGCGAGCTCGAGCTGGGCGGTCGTGTCCGTCCGTCCGGTGTCGGCGTTGTCGAGGACGAACATGACGCTCTGTCCGGTCGGGGTCTTGTCCGCCGGTTCCGCCGCCGACAGCGGCGTGACCTCGTCGATGGTGGCCGTCGCCCCGTTCACGGTGACGAGCGCCGACCGCGGCACGGACCCCGAGCGCAGGACGGCGTACCCCTGCGTCTCGCGCGTTGCGTCGACATGGAGGATCTCGGTCGGGATCGCCACCTCGGCGGCGCCGTCCGCCGACGTGCCGGTGCCCGGCTCACTCGCCTGGGCCAGTGCCGGGACGGCCCCGACCAGGGCCAGCAGGAAGGCGAGGACGCCGACGCGGGCGAGACGGTGGCGGATCATCGTCGGGCCCGCAATCCCGGGCCCTGCCCCGGCGCGATGCCGGCCGGACCGGCGACCTGCCCGCCGAGCGGCCCGTTGCCCATGCCGGCCGGCGGGTTCGGCATGAAGATCTCGGCGCCCAGCTTGATGCCGTGGTCCATGAGCTTCTCGGCGAGCTTGGGACGGACGCCGGTCGGCTTCAGCGAGCCGCGGAACTTGCCGTTCTCGTCCACGCCTGCCGAGTAGTCGAACAGGAACACGTCCTGCAGGACGATGCGTTCGCCCTCCATGCCCTGGATCTCGGTGATGTGGGTGATCTTGCGGCTGCCGTCGCGGAGTCGCTGCAGCTGGACCACGAGGTCGACGGCGGAGGCGATCTGCTCGCGGATGGCCCGGACCGGCAGGTCGAAGCCGGCCATGAGCACGAGGGTCTCGAGACGGGCGAGGGTGTCCCGCGGGGAGTTCGCGTGGACCGTCGTCAGCGAGCCGTCGTGGCCCGTGTTCATCGCCTGGAGCATGTCGAGCGCCTCACCGGAACGGCACTCGCCCACCACGATGCGGTCGGGTCGCATACGGAGGGAGTTCTTGACGAGCTCGCGGATCGTGATCTCGCCCCGCCCCTCGATGTTCGGGGGCCGGGTCTCGAGCGAGAGGACGTGGTCCTGCTTGAGCTGGAGCTCCTTTGCGTCCTCGATCGTCACGATCCGCTCGCCCGGCGGGATGAACGACGAGAGCACGTTCAGGGTGGTCGTCTTGCCGGTACCGGTACCGCCGGCGACGATCACGTTCAGCTTGCCGACGATGCACGCCTGCAGGAAGCGGGCAGCGTGGGGGTTGAGCGTGCCGAACCGGATCAGGTCGTCGACCTGGAGCGGGTCGGCGGAGAACTTCCGGATGGTGAGGAAGGGGCCGCCCACCGCCAGCGGCTGGATGACGGCGTTGACCCGGGAACCGTCCGGGAGGCGGGCGTCGCAGAGCGGCGACGACTCGTCGATGCGACGGCCGACCTTGCTCACGATCTTGTCGATCACCCGGCGCAGGTGGGTCGTGTCGACGAACCGGGTCGGGTCGCGCTCGAGCTTGCCGTTGCGCTCCACGTACACGATCTCGGGACCGTTGACCATGATCTCGGACACGGTCTCGTCCCGCAGCAGCCGGTCGATCGGACCGAAGCCGAGGATGTCATCCGCGACGTCCTGGAGCAGCTGAGCCTTGTCGGCGGCCGACAGCGGGGCCCGCTCGGCGGCGAGCGCCTCCTGCAGCTTCTCCTGCACCTTCACGCGCAGGTCCGCCTCGGTGAGGCGGTTGTCGTAGAGGATCGGGCCGAGCTCCTCGATCAGCGTCTGGTGGATCCGGTGCCGGAGCTCGTCCATGACCGGGTCGCGGCCGTCGGGGACCCGGTGGGTCGCCTGGGGGCTCTGCTGGACATCGTGGAGACGCTGGTAGAGCGACATGGTCAGGGCCTCAGCGACGTCGGCCGGTCTTGGCGACCGGGAGGAAGAGATCAGCGAGCTGCTGGAGCGACTTGGTCACTGCGGACTTGGGGGTGCTCAGCACCACCGGGACGCCCCGGTTCACGGACTGCGGCACCACCACGTCGCTCGGCACGAGTGAGTCGGCGGTGATCTGGAGGGTGCGCTCCACCTCGGCGACCTCGAGCTTCACCTTCGAGTTCGCCCGGTTGAGGATCAGGCGGACCTTCTCCATGGGCGTGTTGAGCAGCCGCAGCGTCTGCAGCCCGATCTTCACGTTCTTGATGTTCGGGATGTCCATGCCGGCCACCAGCAGGACGTCGTCGCTGGTGTCGATCAGGCCGAGCACCACGTCGTTGAAGTAGGCCGGGGTGTCGACCACGACGAACTCGCAGAAGTTCCGCAGGAGCTCGACGACGTGCACCATCTCGGTCGCACCGATCTGGTCGGCGAAGGCCGGCTCGAGCGGCGCCGGCAGCACCAGCAGACCGGACTCGTCGTGCGCGGCCAGCAGGCTGCGGAGCAGGGTCTCGTCGAGTCGGTCGATGGTGGCGACGGCGTCGACGATCGTGTGCTGCGGTGCGAGCTTGAGCATGACCGCCACGTCGCCGAACTGGAGGTCTGCGTCGACGAGGCACACGGGGCGCTCACTGCGCTGGGCGAGCAGGACCGCGAGGTTCGAGGCGATCACGGACTTGCCGGCGCCCCCCTTGGTGGAGAAGACCGTGATCACGCGACCCGGCTCGAAGCCCTCCCCCATCACCAACGGGATCGGCGCCGGCGCCTCGGGCACCATCGCCTGCGGCATCCGACGCGTCGCGAGCGCCTGCAGATCCGCAGCGACACGCTGGACGGAGCCGAGCAGCTGCTCGTGGTCGACCGGCATGGCGAGGACGTCCTTGACCCCGGCACGCAGAGCCTGTTGGAGGACGGTCGTGTTCAGCTCGACCGCGAGCAACACCGCGGCGACCTGGGGATGGTTCCGGAGCGTGCGGTCCACCTGGTCGAGCCACGCCGGGGCGGCGAGGGTCGGACCGAGCACCAGCACGACGGGGAGATCGGTGAGCAGGGGCACGAGCGCATCGACCGTCTCGAACCCGGCGACGCCGTTGCCGAGGAGGTGCGCCATGTAGCCCCGCATCTGCGGGTCGGGTTCCACGACCGCGACCGCGAAGGCGGGGGCGGACGCCACGGCGTTGGCCGTGCCCGGCACCGAGGGGGCTGCCGCCGGGACGTGACCCGTCAGCGCCGGGTCCTCGAACCAGTTGCTCGATTCGTCGCCGTAACCGCCCATGCTCACCGCTGATCCTCTTTCCCGCTCCGTGTCGCTCGTGTGCCCGTGCCCGTGTTCCTGGACGATCCGCTGCGCCCGGTCACCCCGGGGTGCCCGAACCGCCGACGGCAGCGTCGTCGTCGCTGAACGCCGAGTCGCTCGGCGCACCGTCCCCGCTGATCTCGGCGATCAGGGCGTCGTAGCCGCCGGGGCCGTAGGGCGTGAGCCGGCTCGGGTCCTCGCCGGGGAGCGGGGTCTGGGGCAGGAGCTCGACCTCGATGATCTCCGGCACAGCGCCGGGGACGTACGACGGCGGCACGAGGCTCAGGTAGAGGTCCGCCTCGTTCACCGAGGTGAGGCGGAGGGCGGCCTCGGCCGGCACGGCGAAGGTGATGAGACCGCTCGCCATCGCGGCGGCCGCCGCATCCTCGCTCGTGGACTGCCCCGGCGCAGCCATGGTGGTCTGGCCGACCGAGAGGATCACCACGTCCTGGTAGAGCATCCGGGCGCGCTGGGCGTAGATCGGCTCCGAGGACGCACCGTCGGCGACGACCTCCGAGCCGTCGGCGGTGGTGTCGCCGGGGGCCTCGACCTTGGTGCGGACCATGATGTTCACCCGGTCGCCCGGCGTGAGCCAGCGGCCGACGCCCTGGGCCTCGGCGAAGTTGAACGACACGGCCACGAGCCCGTCGGGCAGGGTCTGGGAGAAGCTCGACACGGCCACGACCGGGTCGGCGAACATCCCCTGGACCAGGATGCTGTTGGCCGGAATAGGGTTGAGCGCCACCCGACCGGCGATCTCGTCGAGGGACGTGATGGCCGTCGCCGGCCGGACGTCGCGGGGCACCTGACGGACCTCGATGACGGTCGAGGCTGCGGCGCCGTCGGTCCCGGACGGGATGTCGGCCGCGGCGACGTACACCTCGATCCGCTCGGCGCCCTCGTAGGCGGCGTCCTCGAGCCCCTTCACGTAGTTCATCACCGCGAAGCCTGCGAGGCAGCCGACCACGATGGCCCCGATCAAGATGGTCAGTTTGCGCGAACTCACAGCCCTTGTTCCCTTCCGGTGGCCGAGCCTGCTCCTCTGGTCGGTCGCAGCCGACCGGACTTGAGGAAGCGGATCGCGGTCCACCCGCCGATGCAGGAGGGATCGGCAGGTCGGGGGGGCGGGTTGAGTACGCGCGACGGGCGCCGCCCTGCGGCGACGCCCGTCGGTTCGATCCGTGCGGAACGATGGAGCGGGGCGACGAGCCCCGCGGGAGGTCAGGCCTCCTCGGCCACCTCGTCGGCGGGAGCCTCGGCCTCGTCGCCGGCAGGCGCCTCGCCGCCCTCCTCGGCGAAGTACTCCTCCCAGGCCTCCTGGCCCTCGGAGTACGCCGGGCCGATGTAGTTGCCCTCGGCGTCGAAGGCGTGCTCGCCGAAGTGCTCCTGGTACTCGGCGGCGACGATGCCACCCTCGGCGGCCTGCTTGATCGACAGGCTGATCCGACGGCGGTGCAGGTCGAGGTCGATGATCTTCACCCAGAGCTCCTCACCCGGGGTGACGACCTGCTCGGGGAGATCGACGTGGTGGGCCGACATCTCCGAGATGTGCACCAGACCCTCGATGCCGTCGCCGACCTGGACGAACGCACCGAACGGCACCAGCTTGGTGACCCGGCCGTAGACCAGCTCGCCCACGCGGTGGGAGTCGGCGAACTCCTGCCACGGATCGGCCTGGGTGGCCTTCAGCGACAGGCTGATGCGCTCGCGGTCGCGGTCGACCTCGAGCACCTGGACGGTGACCTCGTCGCCGACCTGCACCACCGAGCCGGGGTGATCCACGTGCTTCCAGGAGAGCTCCGACACGTGGATGAGGCCGTCCATGCCGCCGAGGTCGACGAAGGCGCCGAAGTTGACGACCGAGGACACGACGCCCTTGCGGACCTCGCCGGGCTTGAGGTCGTCGAGGAACTGCTCGCGCTGGTCCTTCTGCGCCTCCTCGAGCCAGGCCCGGCGGGACAGGACCACGTTGTTGCGGTTCTTGTCGAGCTCGATGATCTTGGCCTCGAGCTCACGACCCACGTAGGGCTGGAGGTCACGCACCCGGCGGAGCTCCACCAGCGACGCAGGGAGGAAGCCGCGGAGGCCGATGTCGATGATGAGGCCGCCCTTGACGACCTCGATGACCGGGCCGCGGACGACGCCCTCGGCCTCCTTGATCTCCTCGATCTTGCCCCAGGCCCGCTCGTACTGGGCCCGCTTCTTGGACAGGATCAGGCGCCCCTCCTTGTCCTCCTTCTGGAGGACGAGGGCCTCGATGCGCTCGCCGAGCTTGACCTCGTCGAAGGGGTTGGCGTCGTTCCGGATGGAGAGCTCACGGCTCGGGATGACGCCCTCGGACTTGTAGCCGATGTCGAGCAGGACCTCGTCCTTGTCGACCCGCACCACGGTGCCGATCACCAGCTGCCCGTCCTCGACGCTCACCATCGTGGAGTCGTAGGCGTCGTCGAGGGAGATGTTTCCCAGATCGTTCTCGACGATGGTGCGGGGCGTGTACGCCCCCAGCTCGTCGAACGTGCCCATCTCGGGCGACGTGGTGGAGGGGGAGACGGTCAAGGACTGGTCGGTCACGCGATTGCTCTTCTCGGGGATGGACAAGGAGTCGGGAATTCGGACGTGCACAGGTGGCGCTCGCCACGTCTGGCGACGGACAGCCTACCCGGGTGCCCCCGGCACGTCACCCGCCGGTCGGCGGGCGATGAGCAGGAACTCGTGGTGGTCCGCATCCGGGGGCCGGCGCGCGTACTCGCCCGGGCTGACGCTCCACACCGCCTCCGGTTCGAGCCCGACCGAACGGGCGAGCAGGCGGAGCTCCCGCGGCGTCCAGCAGCTCGTCCAGAGGTCCGTCTCGAGCTCGCTGCCGGCGGGATCACGGACGACGGTGCGCTCGTGGTGCACGCCGCGGTCGGCGTCGAAGGTGTTTCGCTCCTCGAGGTACCGCAGCTGGAAGTAGGCCGAGAAGGCGCTCACCGCCACGCACCCACCCGGCCGCAGCGCACCGGCGATCCCGGCGAGCACCGCGCCGTCGGGCTCACCCGCGAGCACCCCCGCCGTGGGATCGGGCAGGCCGAACGCCCCCTGGCACAGGGAGACGGCGGCATCGAAGCCACCGGCGAAGCGGGGATCGACGGCGGCGAGAGCGCCGAGGTCGCGGGCGTCGGCCCGCAGGAACGTGGCCCCGACCGGGGCGTCGGTCCGCGCCAACGCCACGAACGTCTCGGAGATGTCGACGCCGACCACCTCGATCCCCCGCCGGGCCAGCGCCCGCGCATGGCGTCCGGGCCCGCAGCCCACGTCCAGCACGCGGTCGCCCGGGCCGAGGCCGAGCTCCTCGACCAGGAACCCCACCTCCTGCTCCGTGCCGTAGGTGAACGAGTACCGCAGGTAGGCGGCGCCGAGGTGGGCGGCGACCGCCTCGAACCAGTGGTCCGCCACCAGGGACCCGTCAGCCCTTGGCGTCGGCCCACGTGGGGCCGAACGCGAGGTGGACGGCCAGCGGGACCCGGAGGTCGAAGGCCCCGGTCATGACCTCCAGCACGAGGTCCGCTGCGGCGTCGTGCTCGGCCGGAGGCACCTCGAGGATCACCTCGTCGTGCACCTGCAGCACGATCCGGCTGGCGAGGCCCCGGGCGTCGAGCGCGGCGTCGAGGCGGACCAGGGCGACCTTGAAGATGTCGGCGGCCAGACCCTGGATGCCCGCGTTCATCGCCTGGCGCTCCCCCGCCTGCTGCACCTGGCGGTTGCCGGAGGAGAGCTCGGGGATCTGACGGCGGCGGCCGAAGAGGGTCTCGGTGTAGCCGCGCTCGCGGGCCTCGGCGACCGTCCGCTCCATGTACGCCTTCACCGACGGGAAGGCCGTGAAATAGGCGCCGAGGATGCCGGCGGCCTCGTCGGTGGGGATGCCGAGCCGCTGCCCGAGGCCGTAGGCCTCCATGCCGTAGGCGAGGCCGTAGGAGACCATCTTCGCCTTCTCCCGCTGGGCGTGGCTCACCTCGCCGGTGGGGATGCCCCAGACCCGGGCGGCGACTGCGGTGTGGATGTCGTCCCCCGCCTCGAACGCGGTGATCAGCCCCGGGTCCTCGGCGAGGTGGGCGATGCACCGCAGCTCGATCTGGTTGTAGTCGGCCACGAGCAGCTCGCACCCGGGCGCGGGGACGAAGGCACGTCGGAAGGCGCGACCGGTCTCGGACCGCACCGGGATGTTGTGCAGGTTCGGGGCGTCGGAGCTCAGACGTCCGGTGCGGGCGACGGTCTGGTTGAACGTGGCGTGGATCCTGCCGTCCGGCCCGACCTCGGCGAGGAGGCCCTCGCCGTAGGTGGAGCGCAGCTTCTCGACCTCGCGGTAGTCGAGGAGGTGCTCGACGATCGGGTGCTCGCCGCGGAGCTTCTCGAGGGTGGCGGCGTCGGTGGAGTACCCCGACTTGATCTTCTTCTGGGGGACCAGGCCGAGCTTGTCGAAGAGGATCTCGCGCAGCTGCTTCGTGGAGTTCACGTTGAACTCCTCCCCCGCGTCGGCGATCACCGCGGCCCGCAGCCGCTCGGTCTCGGCGGTGAGCGAATCCCGCAACCGCCGGAGCTCGTCGACGTCGACCCCGATGCCGATCTCCTCCATCCGCGCCAGCACACGCACGAGGGGCACCTCGATCGTGTCGTGGAGCGAACGGAGGTGCTGGGCGTCGAGCGCCGCCTCGAGCGGGGCGACCAGGCGATCGGTGGCGAGGGCGCGGCGGGCGGCCTCGAGGACGGGCGAGACCGTGGTGCCGTCGAGGTCGAGCTGGCCCTCCGCCGCTGCGCCCGACTCGGGCAGGCTCATCCCGGTGTAGCGGGTGAGCAGCTCGGCGATGTCGTACCGCGACTCGGCCGGGTCGAGCAGGTAGGCCGCGATCCGGGTGTCGATCGACAGGGTGCGCACGTCGACCCCGAGGGGTGCGAGCGCCCGCATCAGCGCCTTGGCGCCGTGGGCGGCGAGAGGCCGACCCGAAGGACCGAGGAGCGCCCGGAGCGCGTCGAGCACGGCGTCCTCCGCCAGCAGGCCGGCCGCCAGCCACACGACCTCGGCGGCTCCCGCGTCAACGACGAGGGCGAGCCCCTCGGTGAGCCCGCCGTGCTCGGGGCTCGCGATCGCGAGCGTGCCCGCGCCGGAGGCGAGCTGTTCGAGCACGGCGACGGCGTCGGACACGGTGGCGGCCGGTGCGGGCTCGGCCTCGAGCACGCGCTCCGACGGAGCTCCGGCGCCCGCGCTCGGCGCACCGAGGACCTCGGCGAGGCGGTCGTGGAGGGTCCGGAACTCGAGGAAGTCGAACAGCTTGCGCACGGCGTCGAGATCGATCGGGCCCATGCGGAGCTCGGCGGGATCGACGCCGACATCGACGTCACGGACGAGCACCATCACCTCGGCGTTGGTGCGGACCTGGGCCTCGTGAGCGGCGAGGCTCTCGCGCAACTTCGGCGTCTGACGGTCGAGCTCGGCGTAGATCCCGTCGATCCCGCCGTAGGTGGTGATGAGCCTGGCCGCCGTCTTCTCCCCCACCCCCGGCACGCCCGGGAGGTTGTCGCTGGTGTCACCCCGGAGCGCCGCGTACTGCACGTACAACGACGGTGGGACGCCCGTGCGCTCGGCGATGCCGGCCTCGTCGTAGAGGACGTAGTCGGAGACGCCCCGCCGGTTGTAGAGGACCCGGACGTACGGATCCTCCACGAGCTGGTAGCTGTCGCGGTCGCCGGTCACGACGATCACGTGCTCGCCGCGGTCACGGGCGCAGGTGGCGAGGGTGGCGATCACGTCGTCGGCCTCGAACCCGGGGATCTCGACGATGGGGATCGACAGGGTCTCCACGACCTCGCGGACGAGGCCGAGCTGCTGGCGCAGGATGTCCGGGGCCGCCGTGCGGTTCGCCTTGTAATCCGGGAGCCGTTCGTGGCGGAAGGTCGGCTCCGGGCGGTCGAAGGCCACGGCGATGTTGTCCGGGCGGTGGTCCCGGTAGAGGTTGATCAGCATCGACGTGAACCCGAAGACCGCGTTCGTGACCTGCCCCGAGGCCGTGGCCATGTCGGTGGGGAGGGCGAAGAAGGCTCGGTAGGTCAGCGAGTTGCCGTCGATCAGCATCAGGGTCGGCACCGCCACAATCTACGGCGAGACGTCGCCTCCGGCGGCGAGCAGGAAGGCGGCCTCGCGTGCCCGCAGCACGAGCCCGGCGGCCTCCGCCCCTGTGGTCTGGGGAAAGCCGAACTGTCCGAACGCCGCCATGAGGTCCACGGGGAGGCCGGCCAGCTGGTCCTCGACCACCTCCGGGCCGAGCGCCAGTCGCCGAGCGGCGAGCTCCTGGACCGGTCCGAGCTCGTGGGGACGGTCCGAGAACAACGTCTCGACCACCGCTCCGGCGAGCATCACCGCAGGAGCCACGGCGCGGACCTCGGTGCTCTCCGTATCGGGGACGTCGTGGCCCTGCAGCAGCAGCGGCGCCCACAGGTACGAGGACGGGAGACCCCACGAGCCGAGGAGCAACGACCCGAAGTCCGAGCTCGCCATGCCCAGGGCGTGCTGCTCCTCGAGCTGGGTCGGCCAGGGCCCGACCACGTCGATCAGCGCCTTGTAACCGTCGGGGACGGCGAGCGCGAAGCCGATGCGGCCGATCTCACCGAGCAGGCCGCAGAGGTACGCCTCCTCGCGGTACGGCGATCCGGCGGCGGAGGCGAAGCTGCGGCTCGCCAGCGCCTGGGCCACCGAACGGGTCCAGTAGAGCTGGAGCGAAAGGCCGCCCTTGGTGCCGTCCTTGGGCAGCCCGTCGGCGATGGCGAAGCCGAGCGCCGCCACCTTCAGCGTGCGGAACCCCAGCACCAGTGCCGCCCGGCCGATGGTGGTGACGTGCTTGCCCCGGCTGTGGAAGGCCGAGTTCGCCAGCGAGAGCACACGGGCGGCGAGCGCCGGGTCGCGCTCGAGCACCGCAGTGAGCTCCTCCATGTCGGCCCGTTGGTCCTCGACCACCCGGAGCACCTCGAGGGCG
>JBEIGA010000106.1:0-12462 GCA_040382135.1 Acidimicrobiales bacterium | reverse complement strand
GTTCCGGACCATGAACTCCTTGAGGATGTCGTTCTGGATGGTCCCGGCGAGCTGCTCCGGCGCCACGCCCTGCTCCTCGGCCGCCACCACGTAGAGGGCGAGGACCGGCAGCACGGCGCCGTTCATGGTCATCGACACGCTCATCTGGTCGAGCGGGATGCCCGAGAACAGCGTGCGCATGTCGTAGATGGAGTCGATGGCCACGCCCGCCATGCCGACGTCGCCGGACACCCGGGGGTGGTCGGAGTCGTAGCCGCGGTGGGTGGCGAGGTCGAAGGCGACCGACAGGCCCTTCTGGCCGGCGGCGAGGTTGCGCCGGTAGAAGGCGTTGGACTCCTCGGCGGTGGAGAAGCCGGCGTACTGCCGGATGGTCCACGGCTGGTTCACGTACATCGTGGGGTACGGGCCCCGCAGGAACGGGGTGAGGCCCGGGTACGTGTGGAGGAAGTCGAGCCCGTCGTGGTCGGCGGCCGTGTAGACGGGCCGGACGGCGATGCCCTCGGGCGTCTCCCAGACGAGGGCGTCCTCGTCCTTGCCCGTGGCGCGCACGAGGTCGCGCCAGGCGTCGAGGTCCACGCCGCCCGGTTCGGGTCCGAGCTCGAGGGAGGTGAAGTCGGGGATGCTCATCGGGCGCTCCCTGCCGTCTGCGTCTCGGTTCGATCGGGCTCGGTCGGATCGTAGGTGGTGGTGTGCACGGTGCCCGCCCCTCAGCCCAGCCGCTCGTGGGCGCTGCGGAGGACCGCGAGCACGTCGCAGCCCATGTGGATGAAGTCGTCGACACCGGCCTCGAGGTACTCGGCGCGGCGGTCGCCCGGGTTGCCGGCCAGGTAGACGACCTCGGCGCCGGCGTCCTTCAGGGCACGGGCGGCCGAGGTGCCGTGCTCGGCGTAGACCTTGTCCGAGGAGCAGACCACCGCCAGGCGGGCGCCGCTCTCGGCGAAGGCGGCTGCCGCGGCGATGGGCGAGTCGAAGCCGTCGTTGCCGAGTGCCTCGATCCCGCCGACCTCGAAGAAGTTCTTGGCGAACGTGGCCCGGGCGGTGTGCACGGCGACCGGCCCGAGGTTCGCGAGGAAGATCGTGGGACGGGTGGGCGCAGCGTCGGCGGCGTCGCGGAGCGCCTCGAAGGGCTCGGCCCAGCGCCGCGCGGCGAGGGGCACCACCGAATCCGCGGCCTCGACGGGCGCCGGCGCCGGCCGGGGCGCACGCACGACCGGCTCCTCGGCGATGTCCGGGAACTCGCTCACCCCGGTGAGGGGGTCCTTGCGACGGGAGACGTTCCGGAGGCGGGCCTCCCACGTGGTCTCGAGCTCGCCGGCGAGCCAGCCCGAGCGCAGCGCCGCCTCGATCCCGCCCTGGTCCTCGACCTGCTGGAAGAACGCCCATGCTGCGGCGGCGAGCTCGGCGGTCCGCGCCTCGATGGCATGGGAGCCGCCACCCGGGTCGGCCACGCGGGCGAGCTGGGACTCGTCGAGCAGGAGCAGCTGGGTGTTGCGGGCGACGCGCCGGCCGAGGTCGTCGGAGATGCCGATGGCGGCGTCGAAGGGGACGACGGTGACGGCATCGGCGCCACCCACGCCGGCGGCGAAGCAGGCGGTGGTGGCGCGCAGCATGTTCACCCAGGGGTCCCGACGGCTGAGCATGGCCGAGGAGGTGACGGCGTGCTGGCGCTGACCGGCGGCCTCGGGCGAGGCACCCGACGCGGTGGCGATGCGGTACCAGCACCAGCGGGCGGCGCGCAGCTTGGCGAGGGTGGCGAACTGGTCGGCGGTGGCGACGAGCCGGAACTCGAGCGCCCGGCACGCCCGGTCGATCTCGACGCCCGCCTCGACGAGGGACCGCAGCATCGCCACGCCGGCGGCGAGCGCGGCGCCGAGCTCCTGGGCGTCGGAGCCACCCGCCTCGTGGTACGGCGTGGCGTCGACGCCGAGCCAACGGGCGTCCTCACGGGCGTCGGTGGCGAAGCGCTCCACCAGCAGGGTGAGGGTGCCGCCGAGGGGACGGTCGAGCACGCCGTGGCGGGCGAGCGAGGCGAGCGGGTCGGCGGCCAGGCCGACGAGGGACCCTGCGGGCGTGCCCGGCGCCGCGAGGAGGGCGTCGACCAGCGCGATGCCGTGGCGGACGGCGGCGCCCGGCTCGAGCAGGACCGGGGCGAGGTCGAGGTAGACGCCGGCGAGCGCCGCCTCGAGGTCCGCAGTGGTGGTGGACGCGTCGACCGCGAGGAGGATCGAGGTGACGCCCCGCTCGAGGTCGGTGAGGATCTCGCGGTTCACGTCGGCGGGCGACCGGCCGGCGAGCTCGTGGCGCTGGCGGACGTCCCAGCCGTCGAGCAGGCGGCCGACGCCGTGGGCGCCGCGCACGTACGGCGCCACCCCGGGGGTGCCGGCGGGGTCACCGGCGGGGTCGGCCTCGGCGGCGGTGTAGAGCGGCTGGACCGTCAGCCCGTCGTAGGTGCGGCTCACCAGGGTGCGCTCGAAGTCGGCGCCCTTGATCGCCTTGTCGACGGCGGCCATCCAGGCCTCGCGGGTGGCGGCCGGGAACTGGGCCGCGAGGACGAGCTCCTCGTCGGCTGGGGCAGATGTGTCGCTCACGAGGCCGATCGTAGGGGAGCACCGGCGGCGGCACGCAGGTGAGGCGGGCCACCCGTCCCCGAGCCCCACCCACTCTGCAACACTCCGTTGCGGAAGTCCGTCGCCCGCCCGTAGGGTGGGCCGCGCTCGCGCCAGAGGTGCCGCGTGCCGCCGAGGAGACCCCATGCCACCCATCGCCGTGAGCGCCGACGTGCTCGCCACCGAGGGCCACCCCCAGCGCTGGCGGATCCTCGCCGTGATGTGCACGAGCCTCGTGCTCGTGGTCGCCAGCGTCAGCTCGCTGAACGTCGCCATCCCGTCCATCGCCGCGGCCCTGAACCCGAGCCAGACGGAGATCCTCTGGATCATCGACGCCTACGCCCTGGTGTTCGCCGGGTTGCTCCTGCCCGCCGGCGCCATCGGCGACCGCTACGGCCGCAAGGGCGCGCTCGTCACCGGACTGGCGATCTTCGCCACCGCCGCCGTCCTGGCGAGCATGGCCGACGAGCCGGTGGCGCTCATCGCCCTGCGGGGCCTCATGGGCGTGGGCGCCGCGCTGATCATGCCCGCCACCCTGTCGATCATCGTGTCGGTCTTCGCCCCCCACGAGCGGGCCAAGGCCATCGCCACCTGGGCCGGGTTCGCGGGCGCCGGCGGCGCGCTCGGGTCCATCGCCTCGGGCCTGCTGCTCGAGTGGTTCTGGTGGGGGTCGGTGTTCTTCGTGAACGTGCCGCTGGCGCTCATCGCCATGGGTCTGATCCTCGCCATCGTCCCCACGTCCAAGGACGCCGAGCGCCGCCCCCTCGACGTGGTCGGCGCCGGGCTCTCGATCGTCGGCCTCTCGGCGCTCGTGTTCGGGATCATCGAGGGGCCGGAGAAGGGCTGGACCCACGGCATCACCCTCGGCGCGTTCGCCGTGGCCGTCGTGTTCCTGACCGGCTTCGTGCGCTGGGAGCTCGGCCGCGAGCACCCCATGCTCGACCCCCGGTTCTTCCGCATCCCCCGGTTCGGCCTCGGGTCGCTCACCATCACGGTGTCGTTCCTGGTGATGTTCGGGATGTTCTTCCTCATCACCGTCTACTTCCAGTCCGTGCGGGGCGACACGCCCCTCGCCGCAGCGGTCCGGATCCTGCCGTTCCCGGCGACGATGATCGCCGTCGCCCCCCGGAGCCCGCTGATCGTCCACCGCCTCGGCGGCGTCCGGAACACCATCACCCTCGGTCTGCTGCTCGAGGCCGCCGGCTTCGCCGTGTTCTGCACGATGGGGGTCGACAGCCCGTACCTCGTCGCCGTCGTGGGCATGGTCCTCATGGCGATGGGGATGGCCATGCTCAACCCACCGGCCACGAACGCCATCCTGTCGTCGCTGCCGATGCACAAGGCGGGCGTCGGCTCCGCGGTGAACGACACGACCCGTGAGGTCGGCGGTGCGCTCGGCATCGCCCTGATGGGCAGCCTCGTGGCGATCGGCTACCGCAACGGGGTCGCCGACGTCACCGCCACGCTGCCGCCGCCGGCGGCGGAGATCGCCCAGGACTCCATCGGCGGCGCCTTCCGCGTCGCCTCCCAGCTCGACGCCGCCACCGCCGGACCCCTCGTCGACGCCGCCCGCCAGGCCCAGGTCGACGGGCAGCTCTACGCGTTCGGCGCCGCCATCGCCATCGGGCTCGTCACCGCCGTGGTGGTCCGGCTGCTCTGGCCTGCCGACGACCGGGCCCCGGTGCGGGCAGACGCATGACCCCGCCCGACCCGCGCGTGGCCCGGACGCGCGCGGCGGTGCTCGACGCCACGGCGGACCTGCTCGCCGACGTCGGGTTCGAGCGGATCACCGTCGACGCCATCGCGGAGCGGGTCGGCTGCGCCCGCAGCACGATCTACCGGAACTGGGAGCACCCGGCCGACGTCCTGATCGACGGGTTCCGGCGGCTCTGCCGGTCCCACGTCCCACCCGATCTCGGGGCGCTGCGGGCCGAGCTCACCGCCTTCGGCCGCAGCCTCGCCCTTGCCCTGACCGCCGAGCCGATGGGGCGGGCCCTGCCGTCGCTCATCGGGGCGGCCGCCCACGACGAGCGCCTGCGCACGCTCCTCGCCGAGTTCTCCGCAGAGCGCCGCGGCGAGTCGCTCCTCGTCCTCGAACGGGCGGTGCTGCGCGGCGAGGTGGCCGCGGACGCCGACCTCGAGGCGCCGCTCGTCCGCTTCGTCTCGCCGTTCTTCATGCACCGCCTCGTCACCGGCCTCCCCCTCGACGACGCCTTCGTCGCCGCGCAGGTCGACGCGTGCTGCCGCGAGCTCACCGTCCCCTGACCTAGCGTGACCGCCGGGGACGATCCGGGGGGAGCGCGATGCGGGAGACGTGGACCCAGCAGGAGGCCGATGCGGCCATCCGGGCGACCGTGCCCATCCCGGGCGAGCTCACGGGGATCACCCCCGAGTGGGCGACGGCGGTGCTGCGCGGCCGGCGTCCCGACGCATCGGTGTCCGAGGTCTCGATCGTGTCGAGCCGTGCCGGCTCCTCGAGCACCTTCCGCCTCGCGCTGGGTTACGACCCCGATCCGGGCGACCTGCCCGCGACCGTCTACCTGAAGGGCAGCTTCGACCTCGGCGCCGACCACGGGCTCCGCCCCGACTACTCCGCCGAGGTCGGCTTCTACCGGCTCATCGCCCCGGCCATGGGCGACGACGTGCCGTCGTGCTGGTTCGCCGGCGTCGACGCCGGGTCGGGGACGGCCGTCGTCCTCCTCGAGGACCTCGACGCCTCGGGTTGCACCTTCGCCACCGCCGCCGAGCCCTGGGCGGTCGACACCGTCCACGCCGGACTCGACCTGCTCGCCCGGTTCCACCGACGGTGGTGGGGCGGTCCGATCCCGCCCATCCGCAACCGACGGACCGAGGGCACGAAGGACGCCGCATCCGACGTGCTGTTCCACCCGCGGCACTGGGAGCGGTCGCTCGACTCGGCGGCCGGGGCACTCCTCCCCGAGGGGTTCCGGGATCGCGAGCGCATGTCCGCCCGCATGGCGAACCTGTTCCGCCGCAACGAGTCGGTGCCGCCGTGCCTCGTCCACGGCGACGCCCACCCCGACAACTGGTTCCTCCGCCCCGACGGTCGCCCCGGACTCTTCGACTGGGGCCCCTACCGCGGTACGTGGGCCCGCGAGGTGAGCTACTTCCTGATCGGCGCGCTCGACGTCGACGACCGCCGCGCCCACGAGCGGGAACTCGTCGCCCACTACCTCGACGTGCTGGCCGCCGACGACGGTCCTCGCCTCGACCCGGAGGACGCCTGGGAGGCGTACCGCTGGAACGTCGTGAACGGGCTGTTCTGGTTCCTGTGCCCGCCCCAGAGCCAGGACCAGGCGGTGATCACCGCCAACACCTCCCGCTTCGTCGCCGCCGCGCTCGACCATGACAGCGTCGCCCTCCTGGACTGACGCCTAGGCTCCCCCCATGCGCATCTCCACCTCCGTCGACTACGCCGGCGACCCGGTCGCCTCCGCCAATCGGGTGAAGGCCCTCGAGGCCGCAGGCATCGACATGGTCTGGATCGCGGAGGCGTACAGCTTCGACGCGGTCAGCCTCCTCGGGTACCTCGCCGCGGTGACCGAGCGCATCGAGCTCGGCAGCGGGATCCTCAACACCTACAGCCGCACCCCGGCCTGCCTCGCGCAGACCGCCGCCGGCCTCGACGCCGTGTCCGGCGGCCGCTTCACCCTCGGCCTCGGCGCGTCGGGCCCGCAGGTGATCGAGGGGTTCCACGGGATGCCCTACGAGAAGCCGCTCACCCGCTGGAAGGAGATCGTCGACATCTGCCGGATGGCGTGGCGGCGCGAGAAGCTCGAGTACCAGGGCGACGTCTTCACCCTGCCGCTCCCGGCCGAGCAGGGCACGGGGCTCGGCAAGCCGCTGAAGCTCATCAACCACCCCGTGCGCTCGGAGATCCCGGTCTTCATCGCCGCGCTCCAGCCCCGCAGCGTCACGGCCACCGCAGCCGTCGCCGACGGGTGGATCCCCTTCCTCTACGCGCCCACCCTCGCCGACCGCGTGTGGGGCGACGCCCTCCGCAAGGGGCTCGCCCAGCGCCCGGCCGAGCTCGGCCCGCTCGACATCGTGGGCGGCGGCATCGTCGCCATGGGCCCCGACGCCGAGAAGTACCGGGACATGCTGCGTCCCATGGCGGCGCTCTACATCGGGGGCATGGGCGCCAAGGGCAAGAACTTCTACAACGACGTCTGCCGGGGCTACGGCTTCGAGGAGGCGGCCGAGACCGTGCAGGACCTGTACCTGTCCGGGAGGAAGGACGAGGCGGCCGCCGCCCTGCCCGCGGAGCTGCTCGAGGCCTGCACCATCTGCGGCGACGAGGGCTACGTCCGCGAGCGGCTCGCCGCCTTCCGCGAGGCCGGCGTCCGCACCCTCAACGTCACCCCCGTGGGCGGCGACCCCGTCGAGATCCTCGCCCGCCTCCGCGAGCTCGCCGCCTGAGCCCCGACCCCCCGCCCGCGGGCGCGGTACGATCCCGCGAGAACCGGTTCTACCCGGGACCGGTCATGGGGACCATGGGGGGACACCATGTCGCGAGTCGACTTCCCTGCGTTCGACGCGGACCAGCACTACTACGAGGCCGAGGACGCCTTCACCCGGCACCTTCCCAAGGACATGCAGAAGCGCTGCATGCAGTGGGCGGTGATCAACGGCAAGAAGCGCCTCCTCGTCGGCGGCAAGATCAACCGCTTCATCCCGAACCCCACCTGGGACCCGGTCGCGAAGCCCGGCAGCCTCGACGCCTACTTCCGGGGCAAGAACACCGGCGGGCTCGACGTGAAGACCCTCTTCGGTGAGCTCGACCCGCTGTCGGAGCACCCCGAGTACGTCACCGACCGCGACAAGCGGCTCGAGGTGATGGACGCCCAGGGCGTCGAGGCGGCCTACTTCTTCCCCACCCTCGCCGTGGGCATGCAGCAGTCGCTCGCCCACGACCTCCCCGCCGCCGTGGCGGCCTTCGAGTCGTTCAACCGGTGGATGGAGGAGGACTGGGGCTTCGCCTACCAGGACCGGATCTTCGCCGCCCCGGTGATCACCCTCGTCGACCCCGACGCCGCGGTCCGCCAGGTGGAGTTTGCGCTCGACCACGGCGCCCGCATGGTGTGCATGGTCCCCGGCCCGGTGCCCTGCGAGACCGGCTCGCGCTCCCCCGCCCACCCGGCCTACGACCCGGTCTGGGCCCGCATCAACGAGGCCGGCATCCTCGTCGGGGTCCACGGCGGCGACGGCGGCATGAACGAGTACCTCGCCAAGTGGGAGGAGACCGACGAGATGCAGGCGTTCCGCAGCACGCCGCTCCGCCAGGTCATGACCCACGAGCGCCAGATCTTCGACACCTTCGCCGCCCTGATCTGCCACGGCCTGTTCGACCGGTTCCCGAACCTGCGCATGGCCTCCATCGAGAACGGCGGCATGTTCGCACCGAAGCTCATCGAGGAGCTGCACATCGCGTACGGGAAGATGCCCCAGGAGTTCGGCAAGCACCCGGTCGAGGCCTTCAAGGAGCACGTCTGGGTGTCGCCGTTCTACGAGGACGACATCCCGCTGCTGAAGCACGAGCTCGGCGCCGAGCACCTCCTGTTCGGCTCGGACTGGCCCCACGCCGAGGGCCTCGCCGATCCCACCGACTTCATCGACGACATCCCCGGCTTCTCCGACGACGAGGTCCGCAAGATCATGCGCGACAACGCCTGGGACCTCATCACCCCGCGTTCGCCGGCCCACGCCTGAGCCACCGACCGCACCCGCACGCCAACCGCACAGACAGGAGCACACGCCGATGGGCATGCCCGAAGGGATCGGGATCATCGACACGATGATCGGCTTCCCGCACAAGGACTTCTCGCAGTACGACTTCATCCGCAAGCAGACCAAGGACGCCCAGTCGAAGGGCGAGTTCGACTTCCCGGTCGAGTACATGTTCAAGGGCGTGCCGAAGGAGCTCTACGGCACCGACGACGACCCCGTCACCATCACCCTCAAGGAGATGGACCGCTGGGGCGTCGAGATGGGCATGATCTCGTGCGAGGACGAGCTCGGCCAGCGGGCGCTGAAGCAGCACCCCGAGCGGTTCATCGCCTCGTGCGGCGTCGACCCCAACGACGTGATGGGTCAGGTGCGGAAGCTGCGCCGTCTGCACGACGAGTTCGGGATCCGCTCCACGAGCGCCTTCCCGTCGGGCTGCTTCCCCCAGGTCCCGATCGACGATCCGAAGTTCTATCCGATCTACGCCACGTGCGTTGAGCTCGACATCCCCATCTTCGTGTGCGCCGGCGTGCCCGGCCCGCGGTTCCCGATGGCGCCCCAGCACGTCGAGCGCATCGACCGGGTGATGTACGACTTCCCGGACCTCGTGTTCGTGACCCGCCACGGCTGCGAGCCCTGGGAGCAGCTGGCCATGAAGCTGATGCTCAAGTGGCCGAACCTCTACTACTCCACCTCGGCGTTCGCCCCGAAGCACTACCCGAAGACGATCATCGATTACGCCAACAGCCGCGGCGCCGACAAGATCATCTACGCCGGGTACTTCCCGATGGGCCTGTCGCTCGAGCGGATCATGACCGACATGCCGAACGTGCCCTTCAAGGACGACGTCTGGCCGAAGTTCCTGCGGGAGAACGCCCGGAAGGTCCTGAAGCTCTGAGCGGCAGGACCCCGTGAGCAGGATCGGCATCGTCGGGCCCGGCGCGATCGGGGCGGTCCTCGCCTGGCAGGCCGCGGCAGCCGGGCACGAGGTGCACCTCGGGGTGCGCACCCCGTTCGACCGGCTCGTCGTCGAGCACGACGGCATCGCCCACGACGTCCCGGCCACGATCCACACCGACCCGGCCGGCGCGCCCGTCGCCGACTGGGTGCTGGTGGCCACGAAGTCGCACCAGGTCCCCGCGACCGCGCCATGGCTCGCCGCCATGGCCGGCCCGGGGACCCGCGGCGTGGTCGGCTGCCAGAACGGCGTCGAGCAGGAGCACCTGCTCGCCCCGCTCGCGGGTGGCGTGCCCGTGCTGCCCACCGTGGTCATGATCGGCGCGGAGCCGGTCGCCCCCGGGCACGTCCGCCACTTCACCGCCCTGCAACTGCAGGTCCCGGACGTGCCGCTCGCCCACGAGCTGCGCGCCCTGTTCGCCGGCTCGGACCTCGACGTCGCCATCGCCGCGGACTTCACCACGGCCCGGTGGCGCAAGCTCGCCATGAACGTGGCCGCCAACTCCCTCACCGCGCTCACCGGCCGCCGGATCGCCCCGCTGGCCGGCACGGCGGTGCAGGACCTCGGCTGCGCCCTCGTCGACGAGTGCGTCCAGGTGGCGCACGCCGAAGGGGCGGACCTCCCCGACGATCTCGCCGCGCAGGTCGTCGGGCGCTGGCACCTGGTCCCGCCCACCGTGGGCAGCTCGATGCTCTACGACCGCCTCGCCGGCCGGCCGCTCGAGCACGACGCCATCACCGGTGCGGTGCTCCGGGCCGCCGCCCGCCACGGCATCGACACCCCCGCCACCCGCTGGGTCCACGGCCTCCTCGACGCGCTCGACGGCGCCCCTGCCTGAGATCGACCGCGCCGCGGACGTACGCTTGAGGAACTCCAGAGGTTGCGACATGCTGCCGATGGACCGGCGAGGGCTCCCGAGCAGGGAGCGGGAACGAGGAACACCCATGCGTACGCGAACGACCGTCCTGCTGCTCTCCGGCGGCCTCACCCTCGTCCTCGCGGCCTGCGGCGGCGAGGACGAGATCACCGAGCAGCTCACCGAGGAGATCATCGAGCAGTCGGATGCCGGCAACGTCGACATCGAGAGCGACGGCGGCCAGATGACCATCGAGACCGAGGAGGGGTCGATGACCATCGACTCCGAGACCGGCGAGATGGTCATCGAGGGCCCCGACGGCGAGCAGTCCTACTCCAGCGGGTCGGAGGTCCCCGAGGACGTCCCCGACGCTCCCCGGTTCGAGGGTGAGAACGTCGAGGCCGCGGGCCGCATCGACGACGGCAGCCAGGTCACGTGGACGATCTCCGGCTCGCTCGACGATCCCGAGGCGGCCGTGGAGGAGCTCGTCGCGGACCTCGAGGGCGACGGCTGGGAGATCACCAACCGCACCACGATGACCGACCCGGACTTCAGCGCCTTCCTCGGCGCCACCAAGGGCGACCTCGAGATCTTCGCCACGGTCACCGAGGGCGACCCCAACGCCTTCTCCTGGATGATCACCCAGACCGCAGGCTGATCCCGGCCCCGACCGCGGGCACGGTGCTCGGTTAGGTTGGGCGGGTTCCCCAGGGAGGAGCCCGCCCGCCATGGCCGACACCGAGCCCGCCGTCGAACCCTTTCGTGTGGAGGTCGCCGAGGACGTCCTCGCGGACCTCCGCGAGCGCATCCTCGACACCCGCTGGCCCGACCAGCTCGCCGACGCGGGCTGGGACTACGGCACCGACCTCGGCTGGCTCCGCAGGACCGCTGCCTACTGGGCCGACGGGTACGACTGGCGGCAGGCCGAGGCGGCGCTGAACACGTGGCCCCACCTGCTCACCACCATCGACGGGCAGCGCATCCACGCCATCCACGCCCGCTCGCCGCACCCGGACGCCCTGCCGCTGCTGATCACCCACGGCTGGCCCGGCTCGGTGGCGGAGTTCCTCGAGGTCATCGGCCCGCTCATCGATCCCACGGTCGACGGCGGCGACCCGGCCGACGCGTTCCACGTCGTCGCCCCCTCGCTCCCCGGCTACGGCTGGAGCGGCCCCACCACCGAGCGGGGCTGGGACGTCAAGCGCAGCGCCGGCGCCTTCGCCCAGCTGATGGCCCGGCTGGGGTACGACCGCTACGGCGCCCAGGGCGGCGACTGGGGCTCGTTCGTCACCCGCCACATCGCGCTGCTCGACCCGGAGCACGTGGTCGGCATCCACCTCAACATGATCATGGCCGGGCCCGGCGAGGGCGACGACCCCACCGACGTCACGCCCCACGAGGCCGGGCTGCTCGCGCGTGGCCAGGAGTACTTCGCCGAGGGCTCCGGGTACATGGCCATCCAGTCCACCCGGCCCCAGTCGCTCGCCTACGGGCTGAACGACTCCCCGGTGGGCCTGCTCGCCTGGATCGGCGAGAAGTTCCACGCCTGGACCGACAACGACGGCGACGTCGAGGACGCCGTGAGCCTCGACGCCCTCCTCACCGACGTCACCATCTACTGGGTCACCCAGACCGCCGGCAGCTCGGCCCGCATGTACTACGAGTCGCTCAACTCGATGGCCGTGGCCACCCCCCCGGTGACCGGACTGCCGGTCGGCGTGGCGAGCTTCCCGAAGGAGATCCTCGGCGCGGCACGGAAGTGGGCCGAGCGCGACCACAACATCGTGCACTGGACCGAGATGCCCCGGGGCGGCCACTTCGCCGCCATGGAGGAGCCCGACCTCTTCGTCGCCGACGTCCGCACCTTCTTCCGCGGCCTGCGCTGACCCGCCGGGAGTCCGGCGCTCACAGATCCGCGGTGCGGACCAGGCGGACGAGCGGGATGCGGCGTTCGGTGCGGGCCTGGTAGTCGGCGTACCAGGGGGCATCGGCCACGACCTTCGCCCACACCTCCGCGTACTCCTGGCCGTCCAGGATCCGGGCGTCGGCCAGGAACACTGCGGCGTGGTCCCGCACGATGACCTCGGGGTTGGCGCGAAGGTTGAAGTACCAGGACGGATGCTTCGGCGCGCCGGCGTAGGAGGCGACGACGACGAGTATGAGTCCCGCGGAGTGGTGGGGTTCGCGTGACGCGTTCCCTGGTGGCCGTCAGGTGCTGGGCTCGAGCTCGGCGGTGACGGCGGGGTCAGTATCGCGCGCGTGGAGCTTGGCCATCGAGGCTTCGGAGAAGTAGCGGC
>JBEIGA010000105.1:0-12517 GCA_040382135.1 Acidimicrobiales bacterium | reverse complement strand
GTGGAGCGCACCTTCCCGGTCCACTCGCCGATCATCGAGAAGATCGAGCGGGTCACGCGGGGCGACGTGCGCCGGGCGAAGCTCTACTACCTCCGGGACCGGGTCGGGAAGGCCGCCCGCGTCAAGGAGAAGCGCGACCGCTGAGCCGGGCGGCGCCCCGCAGCGCCGCAGCCGTCCTCCGACGCTGTCACACCCCGCCCGTAGGGTCGGGGCATGTCGGATCGCCATCTCCTCGTCGGTCGTTCAGGCGAACGTCGTGCTGCGCTCGCCTACGAGCGCCAGGGCTACCGGGTTCTGGAGCGCAACTGGCGCTGTCCGTCCGGTGAGCTCGACCTCGTGCTCGCCGGGGATGACGTGGTGGTGTTCTGCGAGGTGAAGACCCGGTCCTCGGTGGCGTTCGGATCGCCCGTGGAAGCCGTCGGACCTCGGACGCAGCAGCGCATCCGTCGTGCGGCGGCGGCATGGCTCTCGTCGAGCGGCGTGCATGCGCCCGTGGTCCGCTTCGATGTCGCCGCGGTGCTGCCCGGCTCCGTGGAGATCGTCCCTGCCGCGTTCTGACCTGTCTGGCCGCCCGCGGCGGTGGGTCGGGTCACCGACGTCTGGCGGGCGGACGTCGGTCCCAGCAGCCGCGGTGCCAGTGCCGACGGAGATCCGGTGCCTCCACCGGGACCACGACCACGTGGCCGAGCCCCGGTGGGATGTCTCGGTGGCAGCCGGGGCAGAGGTACCGCTTGGTGGCCTGGTAGGGCTGGAGGAAACGGACCTCGAACTCGCCCAGGGCGGCAGGATCCTCCACGTCCGATCAGCCCAGGAAGGCCCAGAGCACGAGCACGACGGCCACCACGACCCCTGCGCCCACGAAGAGGTAGTCGGACGGACGGCGACGCTGCTTGCGATGCGGATTGAAGCCCACGGTCCGAGGATAGGGCCGCGCACCCGGGGAGGGGCCCGCCTCGGTCCCGACCGCCCTCCGGGGTAGGGTCCCGAGGAGCCCACCCCGGAGTCCGTCGTGTCCCTGCGCCGATCCTTCAGCCTCCTGCTCCTCGCCTCGGCGATCACGGTCGGGTGCGCCAGCGATCCCCCCGACGTGCCCGCCGGCGCGGACGGCACCGTCGATCCCGAGCTCGCGCTGGGCCGGGAGGTCTTCGCCGCCCGCTGCGTGAGCTGCCACGGTGAGGCCGGGGGTGGGGGACAGGGCCCGAACATCACCGGCGATCGCATGGCCGAGCGGTACCCCGATCCCGCCGACCAGATCGCCGTGATCGCCGCCGGCCGAAACGGGATGCCGGCCTTCGAGGACGTGCTGTCGCCGGAGCAGATCGCCGCGGTCGTCCGGTACGCCCGCGAGGTCCTCTGAGCTCGTCGAAGTCCCGCTGACGCCTGTCGGACCGGCGCGGTAGAGTTCGGGCGTTCGGGGTCGACGGCACGGCCCCTCCAGGAGCAGAGCCTGCCGCCGTGCGCGTGTTCAGGCCGTCGCCCGGAGGTGCCCGTGCTGGCCACCATCCCGTCCGCAACCGTCCTCGGTGTCTGGGGCCATCCGGTCTCCGTCGAGGTGCACGTCTCCACCGGTCTCCCCGGCTTCACGGTCGTCGGGCTCCCCGATGCCTCGTGCCGCGAGGCGCGCGACCGCGTCCGCGCCGCCCTGCTCTCGAGTGGTCTCGCCTGGCCGCTGCAGCGGGTCACCGTGAACCTCGCGCCCACGGGCATCCCCAAGTCCGGGGCCGGGCTCGACCTCGCCATCGCCGTGGGGCTCCTGGTCGCCACCCGCGACCTTCCGCCGGAGTCGGTGGCGGGGCGGGGGTTCGTCGGGGAGCTCGGACTCGACGGTTCCCTCCGGCCCGTCGCCGGAGCCCTCTCGCTCGTCGATGTGGTGGACGCCGCCGAGGTCGTCGTCCCGATGGCCAACGAGGCCGAGGCACGGGCGCTCGAGCGTCGTCGGGTCCGTGCCGCCCGGTCCCTCACCGAGCTCGTCGCCGTGCTGCGCGGCGAGCAGCCGTGGGCGGAGCCGGCCGCAGTGCCTCCCGAGCCGCCCGGTCCGCCGGAGCCGGACCTCTCCGAGGTGCGCGGCCAGGCCGTGGCCCGGCTGGCGCTCGAGGTCGCTGCCGCCGGCGACCACAACCTGCTCCTCGTGGGGCCGCCAGGTGCGGGCAAGAGCATGCTGGCCCGTCGCCTTCCCGGTGTGTTGCCGGACCTCGATCCTGCGGCCGCAGTCCTCGCCACTCGGGTCCACTCCGCGGCCGGGGCACCGCTGCCGGCATCGGGGCTCCTGCGCCGGCCGCCGTTCCGGTCACCGCACCACGGGGCGTCGGCGGTCGCCCTCGTGGGAGGGGGCTCGTCGGCGGTCCGGCCGGGGAGATCAGCCTGGCGACCGGCGGGGTGCTCTTCCTCGACGAGCTGGGGGAGTTCGCCCCCTCGGCGCTCGACGCGCTCCGCCAGCCGCTGGAGGAGGGGGTCGTCCGGATCTCCCGCGCCCGCGGCACCACCGCCATGCCCGCGCGCTTCCTGTTGGTCGCGGCCATGAACCCCTGCCCGTGCGGCGGGGGCGCGGAACCGGGCGTCTGCCGGTGTTCCGACGCGGCCCGCGCCCGGTACCTGCGCCGCATCTCGGGCCCGCTGCTCGATCGTCTCGACCTCCGTCTGTGGGTGAGCCGTCCCGATCGTGACGATCTGCTCGGCACCGCGGTGGGGGAGTCGAGCGCGGTGGTCGCCGCCCGGGTGCGGGGGGCACGGGCCCGGGCCCTGGAGCGAGGCGTCCCGGCGAACGCCCACCTCGGCGCCGCGGCCCTGCAGCGCGTGGCTCCCCTGCGTCCGGCGGCCCGCCATCGGCTCGAGCTCGCCATCGCCCGCGGCCGCCTGAGCGCCCGGGGGTTGCGGCGGGTGTGGTCGGTGGGGCTCACCCTCGCCGATCTCGCCGGAGCCGAGGGCCCGCTCGACGCCGACACCCTCGAGCTCGCCCTGTCGCTCCGGGACGACCCGCTGCGCCTCGCGGAGGCGGGGGTGCCCGGTGCCGCCTGACGTCTCCGCGGACCCGATCGCCCACCTCGTCGCCCTGCTCGGCCTCCCGGGGATGGGCCCCACCCGCCTCGATCGGCTCCTCGAGGGGCGTGACCCCGTGGTCGCCTGGTCGATGGTCCGCGCCGGTGGTCCGCCGCCCGTGGACCTCGGCCACGGTGGACGACAAGCGTGGGCCGAGTGGGTCCGGGCCGCAGGCTCCATCACGCCGGGGTCCGTAGCGGCCGAACACACCGCGGCCGGGGTTGCGATGGTGCGCAAGGGCGACCCCACCTACCCGCCATCGCTCCTCGACCTCGAGCAGGCGCCCCCGATGGTGTTCCATCGGGGCGATCCCGCCCGCCTGGTCGCACCACGCGTCGCCATCGTGGGCACCCGCCGGTGCACCCGCTACGGCCACGACCTCGCCCGTGAGCTCGGGAGCGGGCTCGCCGCCTCCGGCGTGGCCGTGGTGTCGGGACTCGCCGCAGGGATCGACGCCGCCGCGCACCAGGGCGTGGTGGACGCGGGTGGTGTGCCCGTCGGCGTCGTGGGGACGGGCCTCGACGTGGTCTACCCGGCACGGAACCGCGGGCTGTGGGAGGCGGTGGGCGCCAGCGGCTACCTCTGCAGCGAGGCGCCGCTCGGGACGCAGCCGGCCCGTTGGCGGTTCCCGAGCCGGAACCGCATCATCGCCGCGCTCGCCCATGTCGTCGTCGTTGTGGAGTCCCACCGGAGCGGGGGAGCCCTGCTGACCGCCGAGGCGGCCGACGCGCTCGGGCGACGCGTGCTGGCGGTCCCGGGCTCGATCCGCAGCCCTGCATCGGAGGGGACCAACCAACTCCTGGCGGCGACCGCCCACCCCTGCACGGGGCTCGCCGACGTCCTCGCCGCCCTGGGTCTCGAAGGGTCGCCGGCCGTCGCCCGAGGGGTCGAGCGTCCGCCCCCCGACGGCGTCCCCGGACGGGTCCTCCGCAGGATCGGATGGGAACCGGTCAGCCTCGGTCGGCTGGTGGACGAGCTCGGCCTGTCGGTCGCCGCCGTCGCTGCTGCGGTGGCCGAACTGGAGTCGGCAGGGTGGGTGGTGCGGCACGGCCCACGGATCGAACGTGTCGGTTCCGGCTCGTGAGCGGGGCGAAGCCGTTGAAGCCGACGCTTGCGTACGACGTCGTGAGTGCGCCCGTGGCCAGGAGCTCGACCCGGTCCCCGGCTGCGAGCTCGAGCGGGAGCCGGTAGTCGGCCTGCTCGTAGAGGACGTCGGTGCTGTCGCAGGTGGGCCCGGCGAGCACGACCCGTCCGGTCGGACTACCGTCGTGGGGCGTCCTGATCCGGTAGCGGATCGCCTCACCGAGCGACTCCGCCAGACCACCGAAGAGCCCGATGTCCAGGTCGACCCATCGCCGGTCCGGTTCGTCCCGGCGCTCGGCCACGCGCGAACGCCCGGGCTCGGCCACCAGACGGAGCGGCCGGTCGCCCGGCCGCCGACGCACGGCCGACAGGATTGCGTCCCCGTACGCCTCGACCGGTGGGATCTCCTCCCGGTACGTGCCGGGGAACCCCCCCGAGGTTCACGAGGCCGAGCGGGACCCCTCGGGCGTCGAGGACCGTGGCGACCTCCTCCACCACCGTCAGCGCCGTGTCCCACGCGCCGAGGTCCCGCTGCTGGGAGCCCACGTGGAACGAGGGCCCGGCGGTGCCGCCGTGCGCTGCGACTCGGGTGACGAGCTCCGCGGCATCGTCGGGACCGCACCCGAACCTCTTCGACAGGGGCCAGTCGGCGCCGCCGCCATCGGTCCGCCGCCGCACCGTCTCGACGCTGCCGGCGAGGCACGCATCGATCTCGGCGGGGTTGGCGACGCCGAACCAGCAGCCGAGTTCGGCGAGGAGGCGGAGGACGGGCTGGGCCGGGTTCGCCTTCACCGCGTCGTAGAGGTCGACGCCGGGGAGCGCCGCATCCGGTTCGTGGTAGCGGTGGGCCACGACGGCGAGGTCGACCACCAGACAGGGTGTCTCGGGCCGGTGGGTGTCGAGGAACGACTGCACCCGGCGGGTCGCTGCGAGGGTGCAGTCCGAGGGGTCCGGGAGGTCCCGGGGGTGAGCGTGCAATCCGACCTCCGTCGGGGTCATCGGAGCGGGTAGGGCGTGATCCCCGCGCGCTGGGGGGCGGGACTGTCCTTCGTGCCGCGGTGTGTGCCGCCCCGGGGGGTACCCTCCGGGCGATGGCCTGGGCGATCGCCGACTTCCTCGCCTCGCTCCACGGCGTCGCCGAGAGCAGCCGCTCGGTGTACGCGCGGGACCTCGGCGCATTCGTCGAGTGGGCGGAGACGCGGGGGATCGCCGATCCCGCCGACGTGGACCGTCGGGTGCTCCGGCGTTACCTGGCCGACCTCGACACCGGCGGCTACGCCCGGAGGACCACGGCCCGCAAGGCATCGGTCCTGCGCCGCTACTTCGGTTGGCTGCGGCGCATCGGCACGCTCACGGCCGATCCGACCCGAGGACTCACCGCGCCGCGCGGAGCCGCCCGTCTGCCCCACGTGCTGCGCGACGCGGAGCTGGAGGTCCTCCTCGACGGTGGGACCGCCCGTTCCGAGGGCGACGAGGAGGTCGTGCGCCACCGGGACGACGCCGTGCTCGAGCTGCTCTACGGCTCCGGGCTGCGGGTCTCGGAGCTGTGCGGTCTCGATCGGCGCGACCTCGACCTCACCGTCGGCCGCGCCCGTGTGGTGGGCAAGGGGTCCAAGGAGCGGCTGGTGCCCGTGTCGGAGCCGGCGGCGATGCGCATCCGCACCTGGCTCGACCACGGTCGTCCCGCGCTGGCGGGGCCCGAATCGGGCGACGCGCTGTTCCTGAACCGCCGCGGGAAGCGCCTCGGCCCACGGGATGTCCGGCGGATCCTGGACCGTCGATCGGCGTCGCCGACCCACCCCCACGCGATCCGTCACACCTTTGCCACTCATCTCCTGGACGGAGGTGCCGATCTACGGGTGGTACAGGAGCTTCTGGGCCATGCAGATCTGGGGACCACCCAGATCTACACCCAGGTCAGCAAAGAGCGCCTGCAACGGATTCATCAGGCAACCCATCCGCGAGCGTAGGTGGTCATGGACGACACCGCAGCCGAAGCAGCGCGACTCTGGGGCGACTACAAGTCGCGACCCACCCGCGCCTCGCGGGACCGGCTCATCGTGCACTATTCGCCCCTCGTCAAGTACGTGGCGAGTCGTGTGGCCGTCGGCCTGCCCCAGAACGTCGAGCAGTCGGACCTCGTCAGCTACGGCATCTTCGGGCTGATCGACGCCATCGAGAAGTTCGACCCCGAGCGGGGCTACAAGTTCGAGACGTACGCGATCGCCCGGATCAAGGGGGCCATCCTCGACGAGCTCCGTTCGATCGACTGGGTGCCCCGTTCGGTGCGGGCCAAGGCCCGCTCCCTCGAGCGTGCCTACAGCAAGCTCGAGGCCGAGTTCCACCGGGCGCCCACCGACGAGGAGGTGGCTGCCGAGCTCGACATGACCGTCGACCAGCTCCAAGCCCTGCTCGGGCAGGTTTCCTTCGTCGGCATCGCCGCCCTCGACGAGATGCTCTCGGGCGGCTCGGCGGAGCGGGGCGAGGGCGTCACCCTGGGCGACACCATCGCAGACGGTGGTGAGGGACCGGTCGGCGCCTTCGAGGTCGAGGAGATGCGCCAGATCCTCGCTGAGGCGATCAACCGTCTGCCCGAGCGCGAGAAGATCGTCCTCACCCTCTACTACTACGAGGGCCTGACCCTGGCGGAGATCGGGGTGGTCCTCGGCGTGACCGAGAGCCGGGTCTGCCAGATCCACACCAAGGCCGTGCTCCAGTTGCGGTCGAAGATGGCCGCTGCGGAGCGCGAGACCGCCTGACCCATCGGGCCGGGCGTCGCTCCCCGCCATCGCGCTACCCTTAGACGCACACCTGAGCCGCCCCGCTGCGGTCTCGGGCCGCTTCCCCCCGAGACGCTTCCCCCCGAGACGATCGCTTCCCCCGAGTCGAACGTCGTTCCCGGGGGTGCCCCGTGCGCCAGCACCGATGTGCCGCGGCCGCAGTCGTCCTGCTCGTCGCCCTGTTCCCGCTCGTCGCCCCGTTCCCGGCCGTCGGTGCGGCGGCCGCCGCGTCCGATGGGCCGGTGGACTACCGGCCTCCGGTCGACGCCCCGGTGGTCGACGGGTTCCGACCGCCCACCACCCGGTGGGGCCCGGGGAACCGGGGACTCGAATACGCCACCGCGCCCGGGGCCCCGGTCGGCGCGGCGGCCGACGGCACGGTCGTGTTCGCCGGTCCGGTCGCCGGCGCGCTGCACGTGACCGTGGAGCACGCCGACGGTGTGCGGACCAGCTACTCGTACCTCGCCACGGTGGAGGTCCGTCGCGGGCAGCGGGTGCGCCAGCGGCAGCGGATCGCGACCACCGGCGACCGGCTGCACGTGGGGGCACGGGTCGACGGGGTGTACCTGGATCCGGCGCTGCTCTTCGCCGGCCGCCTCCGGCTCCACGTCCGCCTCGTACCCCACGACGACCCCGCCCGGGCGGAACGGGTCGCCGCACTCGAGGAGGTCCGCGAGCGGGAGCTCTTCGCCGAGCTCGTCGCCGGCGACGGGGGTGGGCTCTTCGATGCGGTCGCCGCAGTCGGCGGGATGGTGGTCGAGTCCGGGGTCGAGCGGTTCCGTCTACTGGCCCACTACGGTGAGGCGCTGACCCGGCCCCTCCCCGAACGGGCGATGCGCCTCGGCCTGGCCGTCGCCGAGGGGACGGGTGATCCCTGCACCTCCGGCGGCGTCGCGCCGCGGCCCCCGGCAGAGCGTCGGGTCGCCGTGCTCGTCGGGGGCCTCAACTCCACGGACCGGGATGCCGCGGTGGACGACGTCGACACCGCTCGGCACGGGTACGAGGTGGCGGACGTGGTCCGGTTCTCCTACCGGGGCGGTGTGGTGCCCGACGACGCCGGGGCCTGGGGCGGGGTCCTCCCCTCGTCGGGGTACGGGCCCGACGACACGAGAGGCGACATCGCGCGTTCCGGGGCACGCCTCGCCGACCTCCTCGAGGGCGTGGCCGCCGCCAACCCTGGCGCTCCGGTCGACGTCTTCGCCCACTCGATGGGCGGCCTCGTGCTTCGCGCCGCCCTCGACGAGCTCCGCCGACGCGGTCGTCCGCTGCCCGACGTGGTCGTGACGCTGGGGACCCCCCACGACGGTGCCGACCTCGCCACGGCCGGGGCGTCGCTCCGGCTCGGTCCGCTCGGGCTGCCGGCCTGGCTGGGGCGGGAGGCGGCCGAACGGCTCGGCTCGGAGGACGGTGTCGCCGGGCGCGCTGCGGACCTCGATCTCTGGGACCCGGCCCTCCGGCAGCTCTCCGAGGTCTCCGACTTCATCGGCGAGCTCCCGCCGCTCCCTCCGGAGGTCGATGCGATCGCCATCGCCGCCCGGACCGACGTGATCGTCCCCGTGCCGCGGTCGGCGGGCTCGGGGGCCCCGGTCGTGGTCGTCGACTCGGGGCTCGGGCTCTCTGCCCACGACGAGCTGCCGGGGAGCGCTCCCGCGAACCGGGCGATCGCGCTCCACCTGGCCGGGATGGCCCCGCCGTGCAGGAGCATCGCGGCGCGGACGGTCGATCGGGTCGCCGGGGGGACGGTGTCGTTCGCGCAGGACGGGGTCGGGGCGCTCATGACGGGCTTCTGGCTCCCCGCGCCGCCGTGAGCGGTGCGGTCCGTGCCCCGTGGCCGGGTAGACTCCTGCACCGGCCCTCGGGCCGTCGTCCCGGCGTGCGCCGGAACGGGCACATCACCGCCACACCACCACACCACGACACCGTCCCCGCCCACCATCGGTCGCCTCGGCGCCGGGCGGAGACGTCGCCAACCGATGCAAGGAGCAACCATGGCCGTCGTCACCATGAAGCAGCTGCTGGAGGCGGGTGTCCACTTCGGACACCAGACCCGCCGGTGGAACCCGAAGATGGAGCGGTTCCTCCACGGCGAGCGCAACGGCATCTACATCATCGATCTCGGCCAGACGCTCTCGCGCATCGAGATCGCCTACACGTTCCTGCGGGATCTCTCCGCCGACGGCGGCAGCGTGCTCTTCGTGGGCACGAAGAAGCAGGCCCAGGACAGCATCCAGTCCTACGCCGAGAAGAGCGGCATGCCCTACGTCCGTGAGCGCTGGCTCGGCGGCATGCTCACCAACTTCCAGACCATGCACAAGCGGGTCGGCAAGATGCGCGAGTACCAGCGCATGCGCGACTCCGGCGAGTTCGCCGCGATGCCCAAGAAGGAAGCGCTGCTCCTGGGTCGTGAGCTCGAGAAGCTCGAGCGCAACCTCGGGGGCATCCGCGACATGGAGCGCCTCCCGGACGCCGTCTTCGTGCTCGACACGAAGAAGGAGCACATTGCGGTCACCGAGGCCCGGAAGCTGAAGATCCCCGTCGTCGCCGTGGTCGACACCAACTGTGACCCGGACCTCATCGACTACGTCATCCCTGGCAACGACGACGCCATCCGGTCCGGCCAGCTCATGTGCCGCATCGTGGCCGATGCCGTCGAGGAGGGCCGGTTCATCGCCTCCCGCCGCGGTGGTGGCGTGGGCCCCGGCCCTGCGCCCCGGACCGCCATGCAGGAGGCGGAGATCGCCACCCAGCAGGCCGAGGCTCGTGCCCAGGCCGCCGCCCAGGCCGCCGCCCGTGAGGCCCGTGTCGCCGCCGCCATGGCCGCCGGCAAGGACGCCGCCGAGGCGGACGAGGCCGGCGACACCCCCACCGAGAGCAACTGAGGAGCCTGAGACCCGATGGCCGAGTTCACGGCACAGGACGTGAAGACCCTGCGCGAGCGCACCGGCGCAGGGATGATGGACTGCAAGAAGGCGCTCACCGACACCGACGGTGACATGGAGGCGGCCATCGAGCTGCTGCGCCAGAAGGGCCTCGCAAAGGCCGCCCAGCGCGAGGACCGCGAGAACAACGAGGGCGCCGTCGCCCTCGTCGCGGAGGGCACCCGCGCCGCCATCGTGCAGCTCCGCTGCGAGACCGACTTCTCCGCCAAGAACCAGGCGTTCCTGAGTCTGGTGGACAAGCTCGCAGCGGCGGTGCTCTCCGGCGGCCCGGCGGCCGCCGAGGGGCTCCAGAGCGAGATCGACGAGCTGAAGCTCACCATCAAGGAGAACATCGCCCTGGGGAAGGTCGTCCTGGTGGAGGCGGGCGAGGGCAACACCCTCGACACCTACCTGCACCTCCAGGACGGGCGCGGCATCAACGCCGTGGTCGTCGAGGGTGCCGGCGTGTCCCAGGACAAGCTGCACGAGGTCGCGCTCCACGTCGCGTTCGCCAAGCCTTCCGCCCTGCACCGCGACGAGATCGCCGCGGACGAGGTCGAGAAGGAGCGGGTGTCGCTCCTCGAGATCACCAAGGCCGAGGGAAAGCCCGAGGCCGCCTGGGACAAGATCGTCACCGGCCGTCTCGACGCCTGGTTCGGCGAGCGGGTGCTGCTCGAGCAGGGCCTGTTCGGCGAGAAGACCAAGGTGAAGGAGAGCCTCGGTGGCGGCTCGATCGTCCGCTTCGAGCAGGCCTACGTCGGCGCCTGATGGGAGCCCAGGCCGACGATCTCGAGGGTGACGAGGACGCGGTCCCCCAGGTCGTCCCCGGGACGCGGCCCGGACGCTGGGATCGCATCGTCCTGAAGCTCTCCGGCGAGGCCTTCGCCGGAGAGGCCAGCTACGGCATCGACGGGTCCGTCGTCCGCCAGCTCGCCCAGGACATCGTCGACGTCCGCAGCGAGTTCGCGGTCGACGTCGCCGTCGTCGTGGGTGGCGGCAACATCTGGCGGGGCATGACCGGCGCGGGCGCGGGCCAGGACCGCGCCCACGCCGACAACATGGGCCAGCTCGACACGGTCATAAAAGCCCTGGCCCAGCAGGACGTGCTGGAACGGCTCGGTCAGCCCACGCGGGTGATGTCGGCCATCCACATGGCCCAGGTCGCCGAGCCCTACATCCGGCGCCGGGCGATCCGGCACCTGGAGAAGGGCCGCGTGGTGATCTTCGCCGGCGGCACCGGGAACCCGTTCTTCACCACGGACACCACCGCGGCGCTTCGTGCCGTGGAGATCGAGGCGGGCGTGGTCCTGAAGGGGACGCACTCGGGGACGGACGGCATCTACACGGCCGACCCCAAGAAGGACCCGAACGCGACCAAGCTGGACGAGGTCACCCACCTCGAGGTGATCCAGCGGGGGCTGCGGGCGATGGACTCGACGGCCATCACCCTCTGCATGGACAATCAGCTGCCCATCGTGATGTTCGACTTGCTCCAGCCGGGCAACGTGCGATCCATCCTCGAGGGCAAGCCCGTCGGTACCCTGGTCTCCTGACCGGGAGGGAGGTCGCCGTGAGCAGCGAGATGATCGACCTGATCCTCGCCGACGCGGGCGAGCGCATGGACGCCGCGGTGTCCCATGCCCGTCAGGAGTTCGCCAACGTCCGGACCGGTCGGGCGTCGTCCGGCCTCGTGGAGCGCATCACCGTCGAGGCCTACGGGGTCGAGATGAAGGCACGGGAGCTCGCGAGCTTCTCGGTGCCCGAGGCACGCCTCCTCGTGATCACCCCACACGACGCCTCCAACATCCCGGCCCTCGAGCGGGCGATCCGCATCGCCGACCTCGGGCTGAACCCGTCGAACGACGGGCGCGCCATCCGCCTCAGCTTCCCGCCGCTCACGAAGGAGCGTCGCAAGGAGCTGGTGAAGCTGGTCAACGGGATGGCGGAGGAGGGAAAGAACCGGATCCGCGGCTTGCGGCGCAGCGCGCGCAAGGATCTGGAGGATCTGGAGAAGGAGGGCGGCGTGTCCTCCGACGACATCGACCGCGCACAGGCCGACCTCGACAAGCTGACCCAACAGCACGAAGCGCTGGTCGAGAAGGCACGCAACGACAAGGAGAAGGAGCTGCTCGCCGACGACTAGCGGCGGGCGCTTCCGGAGGCCCAGGGTGACCGACGAACCGCGCAACCGACGGGACGACGACGAGGAGCTCTTCGAGGGCATCCGGATCATCGGTGTGGAGCCGGCCGACGACGCCGTCGCGCCCGGCCGCTCCGTCTTCGCCGACGAAGGCGTCTCCGCCTACGACGAGCCCCGCTGGCTCGACGCCGGAGACGACGAGTACGACGACGAATACGACGACGAGTACGACGACGCGGTGGGCGTCGTGGGCGTCGCCGCCGAGGACGACGACCTCGACGACTGGGCGGCGATCGCCCGCCCCGAGGAGCGCCGGACCGGCCAGGTCACGGCGGTGACGGTCGGTCTGGACGACGACGAGTACTGGGACGACGAGGGTGTCGACGTGGTCGCGGTCGACGAGGACCACGACTTCTTCACCTACGACGACCGCGACCAGCTGCAGGACTTCGGCCGCAGGGACGTCCCACCTGCCGCGGCGGCACCGGCCGCCGCGGCCGCCCGGGGTCGTGGGGGCGATCGCGACAAGACCCGCGCCCACGGCACCGGCGTGGGGCTCG
>JBEIGA010000104.1:0-12521 GCA_040382135.1 Acidimicrobiales bacterium | reverse complement strand
CGGCGACACCGGCGTAGTGGACGATGCAGATGGCCCGCGTCCGGGGGGTGATGGCCGCCTCGGCGAGGTCCGGGTCCATGTTCAGGGTGTCGTCGCGGACGTCGACGAACACGGGCGTGCCGCCGTGCAGCAGGAAGGCGGCCGCCGTGGACACGAAGGTGAACGACGGGACGAGGACCTCGTCGCCCGGCCGGAGGTCGAGGAGGAGGGCGCTCAGCTCGAGGGCATGGGTGCACGACGTCGTGAGCAGGCTCCGACCCGAGCCGTGACCCTGCTCGAGCAGCGCCTCGGCCCGACGGGTGAACGGGCCCGTCCCGGACACCCGCCCCTCGGCCAGCGCCGCCGTGACGTACGCGAGCTCGTCGCCGTCGAAGACGGCCCGGTTGAACGGGATCATCGGTCCTCGGCCCGGAAGGTCACCGTGCGCTCGGCGACGACGTAGGTGGGCTTGCGCATGACCCGGAAGTGCATGCGGGCGAGGTACTCGCCGATGATGCCGAGCACCAGGAGCTGCACGCCCGAGAAGATGATGATCAGCGAGGCCAGGAACGGGAAGCCCGGGGCCGAGGAGCCGCTCACGATCAGGCGGCCGATGACCCAGCAGAGCAGCAGCACGCCGAGTCCGGCGGTCACGACCCCGATCGTCATGGCGAGCTGGAGCGGGGCCGACGAGTAGCCCGTCGCCGAGTCGATCGTGAACCGTACGAGGCGACGGAGGCTGTAGTTCGACCGTCCCTCGGCCCGGTCGTGGTGGGCGACGGGAACGGTGCCGAACGCAGAGGTCGACCACGACAGCAGGGCGTCCAACGACACGGCGGGGCCGAGATCCGCATCGAACCCCTCGCGGAGGCGGGTGCGGAAGGCCCGGAACGACGTCATCTGGGCGGCGTTGTCCGCCCCCAGCACGGATCCCATGAGGGACCGGGTCACCACGGAGGAGGCGCTCCGCCAGCGCCGCTGGGCGATGCGGTGGGGGGTGCCGTACACGACGTCGAGGTCCTCGGTGAGGGCGGCGAGGAGCGTCGGGATCTCCTCGGGCGGGTTCGGGAGGTCGTCGTCGATGGTGACGCTCAGCGAGTAACGGGCAGCGCGGACGCCGGCGAGCAGGGCGCTGTGCTGCCCGGCGTTGCGGCCGAGTCGGAGGCCGACGACGCGGTCGTCGTCCGCGGCGAGCTTGGCGATCGTGGTCCAGGTCTCCGGGGGGCTCCCGTCGTCGACGATCACGATCTCGTGCGGCAGGTGGGAGAGGGCGTCGTGGACCCTGGCGACCAGGATCACGAGCGTCGCCGAGCTCCGGTATGCCGGCACGACGACGGAGACCCCGTCCGGAAGTTGGCCGTCGACGCCGCTCATGGAACGCGGAGTCTACCGACGACGCCTCCATGGTCGTGGACGGCTGGCACGTCCCGGGCGAGGCGCCCCGTTAGCATCCCCGGCGATGCATCACCCCCGTCCCCGAACGCAGACTGACGTCCGATGAGCGAACCCGCCGTCTCCGTCGAGGGCCTCTGGAAGTCCTTCCGGCTCTACCACGAGCGCAACCAGTACATCAAGGCTGCGGTGCTGCGAGGCCGGCGGGCGCGCTACGAGGAGTTCTGGGCGCTCAAGGGCATCGACCTCGAGGTGCCCCACGGCGCCACCTACGGGATCATCGGCTCCAACGGCTCGGGCAAGTCCACCCTGCTCAAGTGCCTCGCTGGAATCCTCTACCCGGAGAAGGGCCGCATGCAGGTCAACGGCCGCGTGTCGGCGCTCCTCGAGCTGGGTGCCGGCTTCCACCCCGAGCTCTCCGGCCGCGAGAACGTCTACCTGAACGGCGCCATCCTCGGGATGACCCGCAAGGAGGTGGAGCGCCGCTTCGACGACATCGTCGAGTTCGCCGGCCTCGAGAGGTTCATCGACACGCCGGTGAAGAACTACTCCTCCGGCATGACCGTCCGCCTCGGCTTCGCCATCGCTGCGAACGTGGAGCCGGAGATCCTGCTCATCGACGAGGTGCTCTCGGTCGGCGACGAGTCGTTCCAGCGCCGGTGCGCCGAGAAGATCGAGGAGTTCCGCCAGGACGGCCGCACCATCGTCTTCGTGAGCCACGGCCTCGCCGAGGTCCAGCGCATCTGCGAGACGGTCGCCTGGATCGACAAGGGCGACCTGCGCATGGTCGGCCCGGCCGGTGACGTCGTCAGCGCGTACTCCGGCGAGAGCCACGACGCGTTCCCGGTCGGCCCGCAGGAGCAGGGCTCCCGTTGGGGGTCGGGCGAGGCACAGATCACCGCCATCCACCTGCTCGACGCCGCCGGCGAGCCTCAGCGGGTGTTCACCTCACTCGAGCCCATGACCATCCGGATGGAGATCGTGTCCCACGTGCCCGTGCACGACCCGGCCGTCTACGTCCGCTTCGACTCGCTCCACGGCGTGCCGCTGTGGGCGACCAACACCCGGCGGCGCGGGCAGACCATCGACCGCCTCGCCGACCACGAGACCTTCGACTTCGTGATCCCACGGCTCCCCCTGCTCGAGGGCGTGTACGACATCACCGCGTCGATCACCGACTACGCCGAACACCACCCGTACGACCACTGGGAGAAGCGGGTGCGCTTCGAGGTCAAGCAGTCGCGGAACTACGACCTGGGCATGGTCTACGTGGACGGCACCTGGGAGCGGGCCGAGTCCCACCGCCCGGTGACCTGAGCCCCGACGGGCCGGTCAGAGCTCCTCGGCGAACCGCCGGGACAGCTTGCCGAACACCCACCAGCCGAACGCGAACGACGCGGCGGCGAGCCCGACGCAATAGGCGACACCCCGCAGGCCGGGTGCCGTGCCGTCGTAGAGGGTGGCCCGGAAGGCGTTGACGAACGCCGTCATCGGGTTGGCCTCGAGCAACCGGACCGTCCATGCCGGCAGGTTCTCGTCGGCGAAGGACGGGGCGTAGACGATGGGCGTGGCGAAGAACCACAGCTGCAGGAAGATGCCCCAGAGGTAGCTCAGGTCCCGGTAGTAGACGGCGAGCGCCGACAGGGCCAGGGCGAAACCGGCGGCAAACACCGCCAGGAGCACCATCAGCAGGATGGTCACCGGCAGCCACGGGATCAACGGGCTGCCCACGAACACGAGCACCACCGCCAGCAACGCCATCTCGATCACGAACTGCACCAGCGCCTGGCCCACGTTCGCGAGCACCAGGGTCTCGCGGGGGAACGCCACCTTGCGCACCAGTCCGGCGTTCTGGATGAGGATCCCCATGCCGCCGTTGGTGACCGCCGAGAAGAAGTTCCAGGGCAGCAGGGCGCAGAGCAGGAAGAAGGCGAACAGCTCGATGCCGCTCGGGTCGCCCTTGGGCGGGTTCGACTGGAACAGCACGCCGAACACGAAGCTGTAAGTGACCACCGTGGCAAGCGGGTTCAGCAGCGACCAGCTCCACCCGAGGATGCTGCGGCGGTACTTCGACCGGAGCTCCCGGAGCACGAGGTTCCACAGGAGCTCCCGGGAGGCCGAGACGCTTCGGAGACGAGCGGTGGCCTGCACGGCTGCGCAGCCTACCGGCCGGTTCGGGACGTGTTCGTCATGGGGCCGATGGTGGCAACGGCCGCAGACGAACTGGCCGGGCCTGGCGGTCTTCGGGCAGCAGCTGTGATAGCAACGTGCGTCAGAGAGGGAAGGACATGCGCGGGTCCGACGACCCGGTCGTCCAGTGCGGGAGGTGGCGTGCCGGCGGCGATCTGGAGGTGGTGCAGTCTCGCGGCGCTGGTGTTGTGCCAGGCAGCCGCCACCCTCCTGGGCGATCCCCGTTGGCTGGTCAACGATGACCTGGCCATGTCGTGGTTCGCCTCGGGGACCTACACAGGCGATCCGACCGGTCAACTCGTGTTCGTGGGACGGATGGTGGGGCTCCCGATCGCACGGCTGTACGGGCTCGCACCTTCGCTTCCCTGGTACGCGCTGGCCATGGTCGGCGCGGGCGCATCCGCTCTCTGGGCTGTGGCCTGGCTGGCCGACACCCGGCGCCTGCAACTCGCCTGGTGTGCGGCCGCGCTCCCGGCGGCCGTCTGGCTCGCCCAGACGCCGAACTTCACGGCGACTGCGATCCTCTGCTGTTCGGTCGGTCTCATGCTCGTCCCGGCAGCGGCGGTCTTGGGCCGTCGAGGGCTCGGCGTCGTCGGACCGGCCCTGATCACCCTGGGCTACTCGTGGCGAACGGAAGCGCTCTTGGTCGCCGCACTTCTGGTCCTCGCGCCGTTCGGCCTCGCAGTCGGGTGCTTCGGAAGGCGCCGAGACCAGGTGAAGCGCCTCCTGGTTCTGGCGGCCGCGGCGACGGGGCTGGTCCTGGCGAGCCACGCGTTCACGCACTCCTGCGTCGGTCTCGGCGACTCGGCCTGTGCAGACTGGGAGGACTTCCACGACTACAACCGCGTCCGAGGCACGTTCCACGGGTCCCCACGGATCGACGCCCTCGGGGCGGTGGCCGACACGGCGGTGGGCTGGACACCTGCGACCTTTCTGCTGTTCGCCAACTTCTCGAGTCTCGATCACCCGGTGTTCGGGATCGGTGCGTTGGCGGTGGCCGACGAAGAGGTCCCCCAAGTCACCCTGTTCTCCGCAGGGAGCACATCGGAGCGCGTACGGGACGCCGGCCCCTGGATCGAGCGCGTTGCGCCATGGTTGCTCTTCTGGGGTCTGTTGATCGTGCTCCCCGGATGGCTCGTCGAACGGCGTCGGATCCGTCTCGTCCTCCAATTCACCGCAGCGGTCAGCGCCGCCGGCACCCTCATCATCGTCTCCGCGGTCCGACTGCCCCTCGCCATCGTCGTCGGAGTCTCCATCTCCTTCGGCCTCGCACTGGTCGTGCTCGACGCGCTGGTTCCCCGCTCCGCGCAGCGTGATCGCCGCCCCGTGCAGCGTGATCGCCGCCCCGTGCAGCCGCTCGGACGGCGTGCCATACCCGTCTCGGCGGTCGGTGCGACGGTCCTCCTCGTCCTGTTGGGCCCGCTCGGATTCGTCGAGCAGCGGCAGGAGTCCGACCGGCTGAGGGAACGGAGCACGGCCCTCGGAGATCCCTTCGGCGCCCCGGTCGATGGACGGCTCGTGATGGCCGGGGGCGAGGTGGCGAACTACATCGTGCAAAACCCGTACGCCGTGGACGGCCCCGCCGACGGGATGATGCTGGCCGGGTGGCCGGTGTTCTCACCGAACTGGTACCTGCGGAAGGCGGCCCAGGGGTTCCCCGAAGACACGTACGGGGCGATGCTCGGCGACGGGGATCGGGTGTACCTGATGGCCCAAGGCCTGTTCGCACAAGCGACCGCCGACTTCCTCGTGGAGCAGCTCGGCCTTGCCGAAGCCGTCGAAGCGACGTGCGTCGAGGAGGTCATCCCCGGCATCTGCATCTGGTCGTTCGACGCAGTTCCACCCGCCGCGACCCCCACCTGATCCGCCACACGACCCTCCGGCTACCCTCGCCGCCATGGCGACGCTCGACCCGGTGCACGGGCCCCACGACCCCGCGCCGGGCACGCCGCCCCGGGCGCCGGGCTCGGTCCGGCGCACCACCACGGTCGACACCAGCTTCCCCGAGGGTCTGGCCGCCCCGCGGCGGGTGGACGCCCGGGGCCGGGACCTCCGCACCGGCGCCGACGGCCACCCCGAGGAGGTCGCCGCGGTGCGGCTCTCGGTCGTGCTCGACCCGCTCGGCACGGTGCGGGAGATCGCCGCCGACCCGCCCGAGCCCGGCCTCGAGGCCCTCGTCGGCGCCTCGGTCTCGGTGGGTTTCCGCAAGGCCATCGACGCCCACCTGCCCCACCTGGCCTCCACCGGCGGCCTGCTCTTCGTGCTCCTCGACGACCTGCCCGGTGCGTCGCTCGTGTCCGGCGTGGCCTTCCAGCACGTCGCCGCCGCCCGCAGCCCGGTCTCGGAGGAGACCGTCGAGCGCATGGGCGACATCTGCGCGGGCTGGGCGGTCGACGGCGCCATGCTCACCTTCTCCCGCCGCCGAGGCGAGTCGCCGCTCGTGATCGGCCCGTCCGCCCCGGTCCTCGACCGGGACGACGACCCCGACGCCTGGCCCGCCACCGAGCCGCTGCCGCCGCAGGGCTCCCGCCGCCGACGCCGGATCGACGTGATCTCCGAGCAGGACGGCACGGTCCGGCTCGACGTCCACTTCCGCGACTCGCACTGCGAGTCCTCCGGCGCCGAGACCGTGGTGCACGAGTACACGGTGGCGGCCGTGGTGGATCCGGCGACCGGCACCTTCGTCGAGGCCGCGGCCGGCGCCCGCGTGCTGCCGTGGAACGACTGCCCCACCGCAGCGGCGAGCGCCTCCCGGCTGGCCGGCACCTCGTTCGCCGGACTCCGCCGGCACGTCCGGACCACCTTCGTGGGCACGTCGACCTGCACCCACCTCAACGACACCCTCCGCGGCCTCGAGGACGTCCCCACCCTGCTCGGACACCTCCCCCCAGCTCCCGGCCGGTAGCGCACCCGGCCGGTAGTGTCTGCGGCCGTGCCTCCCGGCGGCCTGCGCGCCCTGCTGACCCTCTTCGTGCTCGGCTACCTGCCCGGTGCCGCGGTCCTGGTCGCCGTCGCCCGCGGCCGTGCCCGCCGCTGGGACACCGTCCTCGGGCTCGCCCCCGTCGTGTCGATCGGCCTGCTGTTCTCGGTCGTCGAGGTGCTCGAGGTGACCGGCGTCGGCGTGCGGATGGAGCTCGCCATCCCCGCCACCTTCGCCGTCGCCGTGGCCGTCACCGTGCTCGGCCTGCGCCGCAACCCGCTCCCCCGGCCCGACCGCGCCGCCGTGCGCCGCGCGGGGCTCGAGGCCCTGCCGATCCTGCTGCTGGCGCTGCTCGCCGCAGGGATCTGGACGACCGCCCGCGACGGTGCCGCCGTCCTGCCGAACTACGACGCCATCAACCACGGCACCTTCGTCCAGCGGATCTCGGTGCTCGACACCATCGAGTCGCGCGACATCGTCGTCCAGGACGCCGCCACCGGCGAGCCCGCCGCCAGCTACTACCCCCTCGCCGTCCACGTCCTCGCCGCCGCCGTCGTGGAGGCCGGCGACGTCCTCGTGCCGGACATCCTGTTCCTGCTCGTCGCCGTCGTCGCCACGGTCATGTGGACCGTCGGCAGCGCCTCCCTCGCCCGGGAGCTCCTGCCGTGGCGGTGGTCGGGCGTGGTCGCTGCGGCGCTGTCCATGGTCCTGCTGCAGTTCCCCTACAAGCCGGTCTCGTGGGGCGGGGTCGCCATCATCCTGGGCGCAGCCGCCCTGCCGGCGATCCTGGCGCTCGGCATGTCGGCCCTGCGCGACGAGCCGCTCGGCAACCTCGCGCTGTTCGGCTTCTGCTGCGGCGCCCTGTTCGCCATGCACAACAGCCAGCTGCCGGCGCTCGCCGTGCTGCTCGTGACCCTCGGGGCACCTGCCGTGTTCGTCTCGGGACACTGGCGTCGGATCACGGTCCGCACCTGGGTCACAACGGTGGTCGCCTTCCTGGTCCCCTTCTGGTTCACGATCGGCGCGCTGTCCGGCGGGTTCACCGAGCGCGAGGACGTCGCCAAGCCCACCTACGACCTCCTGGCCCTGTTCGTCGGCCAGGTCGTCACGCTCTCGGTGAACCTGAGCGAGGTCTACCTCCTGCCCCTCGTGCTCCTGATCGGCGGTGTCGGCGCGGCGTTCGCCGTCCGGGTGGGACGTTCCGCGGTCCTCGCCTGGTCGGTGTTCGCCCTGCTCGTCCTCAGCGCCGGCTTCGACGCCTGGTGGGCGAAGCCGTTCAAGGTCGTGGTCAGCCCCTGGTACGGGCAGTTCGAGCGGGTCTCGTACTACCTGGTCGTGCCGCTGGTGGTCCTCGGCACCGTGCTCGTCTGCGCCGTCTCGCTCGCCGCCGGCCGCGAGCTCACCGCCCTCGTCGAGCGGCGCCGCAGCCTGCCCACCGGGACCGCGCACCGGGTCACGCTCGTCACCGGCGGAGTCCTCGTCGGCCTCGCCCTGCTGTCCGGGGCGGTGGCCGGCCACGGCTACCTGCAACGCCAGTTCGCATCGGGCGCCGTGATCCAACCCGAGTCGCTCCGGCTGGCGGACACCATCCCGGAGATCGCCGAGGGCACCGTCATCGCGAGCGGCGGGTCCGCCGCCATGTGGCTCTACAACGCCGACCCGCGCATCCGTGTCTTCGGCGGCATCAACCTCGGCATCACCGAAGCCGCCCAGGTCGCCTGGGACGAGCACCTGCTCCTGCTCGGCCTCCTGCCCGAGGCCGGGCGTGACCCCACGGTCAACGCCCTCCTCGAGACCTACGACGTGCGCTGGGTGTTCGTGAACCGGGTCGGGGTCGTGGGCGCGGAGCCGGTGCCGACCCCGGAGGCCCTGGCGGCCAACCCGTGCTTCGCCCTGGTGGCCGAGTACGGGACGAACCAGTTGTGGTCCGTGTGCCGGACGGACTGACGCCGGACGAGCTGACGCCGGGCGAGAAGGAGGGGCCCGTGGCCGTACGCATCGAGGACAGCGCCGACGTCTCGCCGGAGGCGACCCTCGGCGACGGCACCGTGGTCTGGCACCTCGCCCAGATCCGCGAGCGGGCGGTCCTCGGCGCAGGGTGCATCGTCGGCCGTGGCGCCTACGTCGGCACCGGCGTGATCATGGGCGACCACTGCAAGCTGCAGAACCACGCCCTCGTCTACGAGCCGGCGGTGCTCGAGGACGGCGTGTTCGTCGGCCCGGCGGTGGTGTTCACCAACGACCACTTCCCCCGCGCCATCGAGCCCGACGGCCGCCGCAAGGGCGCCGACGACTGGGAACCCGTCGGGGTGACCGTCCGTCACGGCGCGTCGATCGGCGCCCGCGCCGTCTGCGTCGCCCCCGTCGAGATCGGCCGGTGGGCGCTCGTCGCCGCCGGCTCGGTCGTCACCCGCGACGTCCCCGACTTCGCCCTCGTCGCCGGCGTCCCCGCCCGCCGCGTGGGCTGGGTCGGCCGGGCAGGCGTGCCGCTCGCCGAGGAGGAGCCCGGCGTCTGGGTCTGCCCCAGGACCGGTGCCCGCCACGTCGAGCGCGACGGGGTGCTGACCGAGGTGGATCCCGTCAGCTGAGCGGGGCCGGGCCGGCCGCCCGGATCACCGCGTCGACCACCTCGTGCGGCGGGAGGATCGAACGGCGCTCTGCGTCGTGATCGGCCTTGCCCTGGGCGAGCGCGAGGAAGTGGTCGAGCTGGGCCGCGAGTGGCTCGCGGGCGTCGAGGATCGCCGGGATGTCGATCACCGTCTGCTGCCGGTAGCCGGTGTTGCGGCCCTCGAGGAAGTCGGCGGTCACGTGGTGGTAGACGGTGATGTCCCGTCGCAGCAGGTCCACCTCCACCAGGCGGGTCGGCTCGGACACCTGCAGCGTCCGGAGCTTGCGCTGCGACACCCGGCTCGCCGAGACCGCGGCCAGCATCCCGCCGGGGAACGTCAACGTGATCTCGGCGACGTCCTCGGACCCGGGAGGCGAGTCGGGGTGGCACCAGGCGAAGTGCGCCGAGGTCCGGTCGGGCAGCGCGCCCGCGAGCCGGACGGCGAGGTCGACGTCGTGCACGGCGAGGTCGTAGGCCACCCCGGTGGCGATCCGCGGCGTGTGCGGCGAGTGGCGCTGCACGGTGAGGTGGACCGGCTCCTCGACGATCTCGAGGAGCTTCATGACCGCCGGGTTGAACCGCTCGAGCAACCCGCACATGAGCGGCACGTCGAGGCGCTCGGACTCCTCCACCAGCGCCCGGGTGGCCGCGAGGTCCTCGCTCACCGGCTTCTCCACGAGCGTCGGCCGGCCCGCCTGCAGCGCACGGTGCACCCAGTCGACGTGGGCGGCGGTCGGCGTGGCGACCACCACGGCGTCGACGCGGTCGAGGTCGGCGAGCTCCGGCGCCCAGGTGGTGTCCCACTGCTCGGCCACGGCCCGACCCCGGACCGGGTCGGTGTCGACGATCAGGGCGAGCTCGCAGTGGAGGCTCTGGCTCAGCACCCGGGCGTGGAGCGCTCCCATCGATCCCGAACCGACGAGTGCGACGCGCAGCGACGACGACATGGGCGCCGACGGTAGCACCGGGCCCCGTGGAGGCTCAGCGGCGGGCGGCCGGCTGCGCGGCGATGGCCCGCTCGTACAGCGCGAGGTGCTCGGCGGTGACCGCCTCCATGGAGAAGCGCTCGGCGATCAGCCGAGGACCGCCCTCGCGGAGCCGGTCCCGGAGCTCGGGATCGCCCAGCACGCGCAGGAAGGCGCGGGCGATGTCGGCGGGGTCGTCCGACGGGGCGATCACCACGTCGACCCCGTCGGTGAGCCGCCCGGTCGGGTAGTTGTCCGGCTCGGCGGTGGTCACCACGGGCACCCCGGCGGCGAGCATCTCGAGGCTGGCGGTGCCGAACCCGATGCCCTGCAGGTCGTGGGCCTCGACGTCGGCCGCGGCGGCGTAGGACGGCACCTCGTGCTTGGGCACCGCGCCGGTGACGATGAGCGAGCCCTCGATCCCGAGGCGTCGGGCGCGCTCGAGGAAGCGGTCGTCGTAGACGTGGCCCACCACCACCAGCCGGGCCTCGGGGTGCTCGGCCAGGATCATCGGCATCGCCTCCACCAGCGCGAGCCGATCACGCAACGGGATCACGTGCCCGAGCGACAGGATCATGGGCCGGTCGCCGATGCCGAGGCGGCGGCGGATCTCGGCGCCGTCGGCGTCGCCGAAGCGCTGGAGCTCGACCCCGACCGGGATGTCGACGATGCGCTCCTCAGGGATCCCGTAGCGCTTCGGGATGTACTCGTGGACCGGGCCGTCGACGGCGACCACCCACGGCCGGGCCCAGCGGGTGAACGCCCGCACCACCGTGAGGTCACCCGCCGCCATGACCGCGCCGTGCAGCCGCGAGGGGCTGATGAGCCGGGTGTGCACCGACAGCACGATCGGCACGTTCCGCCGCCGGGCCCAGGCGGTGCTGATCCAGGACAGGTCGAAGAACTGCCCGTGCTGGTGGACGACGTCCGGGGCGAACTCGTCGAGGAGCCGGAACACCCGGCGGATGTTGCGGGGCGACGAGGCGAACGGGATGTCGTAGTTGAAGGCGAGGCGGCTGGTGGGCGCAAGGCTCGGCAGGCGCACCACCCGGTAGCTGCCGGACCGCTCCTCGGGCGGCGTGTCCCGGAACGAGGAGGTGATCACCAGCACCTCGTGGCCCGCCTCGGCGCAGTGGCGGGCGATCGCCTCGCTCAGGTGGGCGCTGCCCCCGGCCCGCGGGGGGAAGAAGGCGTTGACGACGGCGATGCGCACGACTCAGCGCCCGAACGCGTCCCGGACGGCGCGGACCACGGTGGTCACGTCGTCGTCGGTGAGGTGCTGGTGGACCGGGAGGCTCAGGACCTCCCGTGCGGCCCGCTCCGCGTTGGGCGTGGCGCCGACGATCACGCGGGGGTCCTGGCGGTAGCAGTCGTAGTCGTACACGGCCTTCGGGTAGTAGACGCCGCAGCCCACGCCTGCGGCGCCGAGGCGATCGAGGAGCTGGTCGCGCGTGAGCGGCGCCTCCTCGGTGACCCGCACCGTGTACTGGTGGTAGACGTGCCGCCGGCCCGGCAGCTCGGCCGGGGTGACGAGGCCGGGCAACCCGTCGAGCCCCTCGTCGAGGCGGGCGGCGTTGGCCCGACGTGCGGCGGTGATCTCCTCGAGCCGCTCGAGCTGCGGGATGCCGATCGCAGCCTGGAGATCGGTCATCCGGTAGTTGTGGCCGGGGAGCTCGTACTGGTAGCGGGCCCGCATCCCCTGGTTCCGCAGGAGGCGGAGGCGGTCGGCGAGGGCGTCGTCGTCGGTGGTGACCACGCCGCCCTCGCCGGTGGTGACGTTCTTGGTGGCGTAGAAGGAGAAGCAGGCCGTCCCGAAGCTGCCGACCGGCAGCCCGTCGAACGTGGCGCCGTGGGCCTGGGCGGCGTCCTCGACGACGGCGATGCCGGCCGCGGCGGCGATCGGGGCGAGCGCGCCCATGTCGGCGGCCTGCCCGTAGAGGTGCACCGGCATGAGGACCTTGGTGCGGTCCGTGAGGACCCCGGCCACCGTGGCCGGGTCCATGCCGTAGTCGTCGAGGCGGACGTCGGCGAAGCGCACGGTGGCCCCAGCCTCGAGGGCGGCGTTGAGCGTGGCCACGAACGTGAACGGGCTGGTCACCACCTCGTCGCCGGGCTGCAGGTCGAGCGCCTGCAGCGCGGCCACCAGGGCCGTGGTGCCGTTGTTGACCGCCACCGCGTGGGCGACCCCGGCCATCCGTGCCGCCTGCTCCTCGAGCCGGGCGACCATCGGCCCCTGGGCGAGCATCCCGGAACGGAGGACCTCGAGCACCAGGTGCTCCTCCGCCTCGCCGAGGCGGACCGTGGTGATCGGGATGTTTCCGGGCGACATGCGCCCGCGAACATAGCCCTGAGGGAGGCGCGGATCGGGGTTGAGGCGCGGACCACCGCCGCCACGCCCCTCCGATCGAACTGGCCGGGGGGGGGGGCCGGTAAAGTTCGACCCACCCCGCCAGTTTGGGGGGGGAGG
>JBEIGA010000103.1:0-12583 GCA_040382135.1 Acidimicrobiales bacterium | reverse complement strand
GCGATCGACGTCTCGTGGTTCACGATGATGACGCCACCCTCGTCCTCCAGCGCCCGCATCTCGTTGCGCACGCCCTGGTTCGAGCCCGAGTTGCCGAACAGCGGGCGGTTCAGGTTCCGGAGCAGGTCGACGTCGCTCGAGCGCGCCGAGCGGATGGAGCCGACCGCGTCCGGCACCGTGGACTGGTACACGGCGAAGAAGCGGGTCCTGCCGCCCTCGACGATCTCCTCGTAGACGAGGTCGGCCTCGTTGATGCCGGTCTGGGGCCGGGCCCGCTCGTCGTTGTTGCCGATCTTCAGCGCAAGCGCCGGCCGCGACAAGCCGTCGAGGGTGGCGGGCAGACCGGTGAGCGGGGCGACCGGGCCGGCCTCCGCCTCGGTCGTCGTGGTCTCGGCGACCGACGTCGTCGTGGACTCCTCGGGCGCGAGGGTCACGCTGGAGTTGATGGTGGGCTCGCCGTCGTCCCCTCCGCCGCACGCAGCGGCGAGGAGGGCGAGGACGAGAAGGACGGCGGCCACGAGGGCGCGCCGGGTTGCGGAGGGACGCACAGGGTCTCCTACAGCTCGCGGAGCGTGTCGATGCGGATGTCGAGCGCCGGGTGGGTGGCGGCATTGGTCGTCGCGGCTCCGAGGGGCCGCTCCAACCAGAGGTGGGCCGAAGCCCTGCTCGCTCCGGGGACCTCGGCGGACGCGGACGCCAACCGGGTCAGGGCGGAGACGAGCCCCGGAGGGTAGCGGGTGAGCCGCACCCCCGCGAGGTCACCCCGGACCACCCGCTGGTCGTCGCCCATCCGGGCCACGATGCGATCGGCCAGGCCGCCCGGCGCGACGGACGCGAAGCCCGCCAGCACGGAGCCCACGGCGGTCTCGCCGCTCTCGACCTGCGCGAGCTCGTGGGCGACCACGGCCTCGAGCTCGATGCGGGTCATCGAGCGCACCAGGCCGCGAGTCACCACGAGCGCCACGCCGGCCGTCCCCTCGACGGAGCAGGCGTTCACCGCAGCGGTGTCGACCAGGACGATCTCGGGGGTGTCGATGCCGTGGCCGACGGTGAGGCCGGAGAGGAGGTTCTCGAGCCGGGCGAGCTCGTCACCCTCGGGTGCCGTGACGGCGAGGCCCCGGAGGACGGCGGCCCGTCCGCGCTGAGCGGCGACGAACGAGACGCCCCCGCCGACCACCACCCCGAGCACGGTGCCGATCCAGAACGGGAGACCGACCACGGCAGCGAGGAACGACAGGACCAGCGCGGCCACGATCACCACCCCGACGACGACGGGGAGGACGCGCCGGTCTCGGAGGGTGCGGGTCAGCATGCGGATTCCGTGACGTCCGGACTCGGCGGGATCAGAACTGCACCTGGACGTTGCCGCGGGACTCGTCGTCGGCCTCGAAGTACTCGCGCTCGGTGAAGCGGAACATGCCGGCGAGGATCACCGCGGGGAAGGTCTGGATCTTGGTGTTGTAGCGCTGTACTGCGTCGTTGTAGAACTGCCGGGCGGCGGCGATCCGGCCCTCGGTGCCGGTCAGCTCCTCCTGCAGCTGACCGAAGTTCTGGTTCGCCTTGAGGTCCGGGTAGGCCTCCGAGAGGGCGAACAGCTGCCGGAGCGCACCGCTCAGGACGTTCTCTGCGCCGGCCTGCTCGGCCGGCCCGTGCGCGGCGACGGCACCGTTGCGTGCATCGATGACGGCCTCGAGCGTCTCACGCTCGTGTGAGGCATAGCCCTTGACCGTCTCGACGAGGTTCGGGATGAGGTCGTACCGACGCTTGAGCTGCACGTCGATCTGCGCCCAGGCACCCTCGATGCGGTTCCGGAGCGAGACGAGACCGTTGTACTGCGCGATGACGAACACTGCGAGCAGCACCACGATCACGATGATCACGATGAGGACGACCACGGTCTGGCCTTTCCGGGGTAGCGCGGGCGAACCCGCGGGAACGCCTCAGTCTATGAGGTCCTGGTAGGCGGCGAGGTAGATCTCCGCCAGTCGGCGCATGGAGAACTCCGCCGCCCGCTCGTCGCCGGATGCGACGAGCCCGGCGGCGAGGTCCGGGTTGCGCAGCACCTTCTCGATCGCCTGCGCCAGCGCACGTGCGTCCCCGGGTGGGACGAGCAGCCCGTCACGGCCGGCTCGGGCGACGTTCGCGTACCCGGCGAGGTCGGACGCCACGAGCGGCGCCCCCGCAGCCATGGCCTCGAGCAGCACGATGCCGAAGGACTCGCCCCGCAGCGACGGGGCGCAGAAGACGTCGGCGGCGCGCAGGCGACGGAGCTTCTCCTCCTCGCCGAGACGGCCGAGCCACTCGATGCGCGGATCGGCCGCGTAGCGCGCCTGGAGCTCGGCGGTCTCGGGCCCGTCGCCGCCCACCCACAGACGGACGTCGCCACCGAGCTCCGCCATGGCCTCGAGCAGGACGGCGAGCCCCTTGCGCGGCTCGTGACGACCGACGAAGAGGATCGTCGGCGCCTCCTTCGGCCATGGCTCGGCGGCGCGGTACCGGGCGACCTCCACACCGTTGAAGACGATGTCGTACTCGCCGCCGAGCGCCTCCCTGGCCATGGCTCGGGCATCCGCCGAGACGGCGAAGCGGCGGTCGAGGTGGCCCGACGCCCAGCGGGTCAGCGGTCGCAACCACTTGTAGGCCAGGCTGCCGCCGGCGGCGTGGAAGGTGCCGACGAGGGGGCGGGGCTTCACCACGAGCGTCGTGAGGGTGGGTCCCGGGGCCAGCGGCTCGTGGAGGTGGAGGACGTCGAAGTCCTCGTCGCGGAGGGCGCGCATGGTCCGCAGGGCGGCGGAGGGGTCCGGCGCGATCGGGGCCATGGAGCCGTTCGCTGCGGTGGGGAGGCTCAGGCCGAGCGGGGTGACGCCGGGTTCGGGAGGTGCGCCGTCGCACGGGCCCAGCACGCGCGCCTGGTGGCCCAGTGCCCGCAGCTCACGGGCCAGGCCGAGCACCTGGCCCTGCACCCCGCCGGGCAGGGTGAGGCTGTACGGGCTGAGGATCCCGATCCGCACCCCCGAGACCCTAGGCGTGCGCCGGCCCGCCCACCAGTTCCCGGTCGCTCGGCCAGTTGGGCTGGAGCAGGTGCCACTGGGTCGGCGCGGCCCGGATGAGGAGCTCGAGCTCGTGGACGAGCGCCTGGGACACGCGCGCCACATCGTCCCTGAGCCGTCCGGCGCGGGTGGCGTCGACCGGCGGCCGCACCACGCCGTGGTACCCGTGGTCCCGGACGTACACGGCGACGGGCAGGAGCGGCGCGCCCGTGCGGAGGGCGAGCATCGCCGGGCCGGGGGGCACCGTGGTCCGCTCGCCGAAGAAGTCCACCTCCACCCCCCCGCCGGTGAGGTCCCGGTCGCAGAGCAGGGCGGTGACGTGCCCGGCCTTGATGGCCGCAGTGACCGCGGAGGCGGCGTCCGGGCCCAGGGGCACGATCTCCATCCCGAGCGAACGGCGGAACTCGGCGAACCACTCGAAGACAGCGGGCGGCTCGAGCGGTTCGACCACCGCGGTCACGGGGAGCTTCGGCACGAGGGCGAGCCAGAACGCCGCCCACTCCCATCCGCCGAGGTGGGGAAGGGCGAGGATCGGGCCGATCCCGCGTCGGCACGCCTCGTCGATCCACCCGAACCCCTCGAAGGAGAAGCGGGCGTCGATCTCGGCCCTCCCACGGGACGGGAGGCGGAAGCTGTCGTACCAGTAGCGCGCGTAGCCGGCGTAGACGTCCTGGACCATCGCGTCCCGCTCGCTGTCGGCGAGCGGCCTACCGAGGACGCGTGCCATGTGCCGACCCGCGAACCTGGGGCCGTCGGCTCCGGCTGCGGTGGCCCGGCGGGCGGCGATCCTGCCGCCGAGCTCCGCCGCCCGGATCCCCACGGGGCGGGGCACGACGCGGGCCGCGAGCGCACCCGCTCGGAAGGCGGCGACGGTGCGGTCCAACGACGGCGTCAGCGGGAGGTCGGCCGGCTCCAGCGCGGCCGCTCCGCCCTCGCCGCAGCGCGGGACTGGCGGACGGCCCGACGGCGCATCCGGCGGTCACGACGGGGGGTGGGACGGTCGGCGCTGGCCTGGCGCCAGACCTTCACGAAGCGCTGGACGGCGGTGACGACCGTGAGCACGAGCATCACCCAGAGCACGCCGATGAGGAGCTCCGAGAACAGCAGGCCGAAGCCGAGCACGATGAACCGCTCGGCCCGCTCCATGATCCCGCCCTTGGCGTCGAACCCGAGCGATTCGGCCTTGGCCCGCTGGTAGCTCACGAGCATGGCGGCGACCATGACCGCCACGGGGAGCATCATGATCCGCCCGGGCTCCTCGGTGGCGAGGTACCAGGCGACACCGCCGAAGAGCAGGGCGTCGGTGAGGCGGTCCGACACGGAGTCGAAGTAGGCGCCACGGAGCGACGACGTGCCGCTCGCCTTGGCCACCGCGCCGTCGAGCGCGTCGGGGACGCCGGTGAGGACGAGGAAGAGCAGGCCGAGCCGCAGGTTGCCGAGGGCGATGGCGACGGCGGCGACCGTGGCCATCAGGATCCCGATGGTGGTGACGACGTCTGCGGTGACGCCCGTACGGCGCAGGCTGTGGCCGATGGGGACCAGGCCCCGGTCGACCGCAGCGCGCCAGTTCCCGTCGAACATGTGCCGCTCCCTGGGTGCGTGACCCCATCAGCGTAGCGCCGGTCCGCCCACCCCTCGGATCGGGCTCCGGTTGCCTAGGCTGGCCCGGTGGGCGATCGCTACGACCTGCTGCAGCCGGCGGCGGCCGAGGCCGCCATCCGGTCGTTGCCGAGACGGTTCCGCTCGGCTGCAGCGCACCTGCCGCGCGATGCCGCCGATCGGGAACGGTTCCTCGGGCTGACCGACGCCGGTCGGCGGGCCCTCGACGCCCTCGCCGGAGTGGTCCCCGCCCTCGCCGTCGCCGAGGAGAACGTCCGGCGCATCGCGCACCGCGAGGAGGGGCGGACGATCGCTCCCCACCAGCCCCCTCCCCTGCCATGGTCGGCCGTGGATGCCGAGGTCGACCGGATCGGCGCCGCAGCGGAACGGCTCGCCGACCTCCTCCGCTCGCTGTCCGCCCGGGACTGGGCCCGAACCGCGGCCGGACCCGACGGGACGGTCAGCCCCCTCGACGTCGCCCGCGACGCCGTGCGTCGTTCGGTGGAGGCGCTCCGGGTGGTCGAGCGGGCGCTCGGCGCCGAGCCCTCCTAGATCGGCCCGTCCCACCGGACCGGCGGGCCTTCGCCGGATGTTCACCCGGGGGTCACCTGCGCGGTCATCCGACCGTGGGTACCGTCCGTTCGTGCTCCCACTCCCCGAGGACGAGCGGCCGAGGAGTTCGCTCGGCGAGATCGCCCGGCACTTCACCAAGCTCGGCGTGATCGGTTTCGGCGGGCCCGCCGCCCACATCGCCATGATGCGCGACGAGGCCGTGGTGCGGCGACGCTGGCTGACCGACCAGGAGTTCCTCGACATCGTCGGCGCCACCAACCTGGTGCCGGGACCGAACTCGACCGAGGTCGCGATCCACCTCGGTCACCGACGTGCCGGCCGCGCCGGGCTTGTCGTGGCCGGCATGTGCTTCATCCTTCCTGCGGTCGTGATCGTGCTGGCGATCGCCTGGGCGTACGACCGGTGGGGCGCCGAGCCCGCCGCCGTCGACCTGCGGTACGGCATCCTGCCGGTGATCGTCGCCGTGGTCGGCCAGGCCATCTGGGGCCTCGGCCGGACCGCGGTGCGGTCACCGCTGCTGGCGGTCATCACGGCAGGGACCGGAGCCGCCTGGCTCGCCGGCGTGAACGAGTTGCTGCTGCTGGCAGCGGCCGGGCTGGTCAACGCCCTGTGGGTGCAGCGCCGGTCCATCGGTCGCCGGGCATCCGCCGCCTGGATCCTCCCGTTCGGGCTGCTCGCCCAGGCCGAGGCCTCCGGCGAGGTCGGGCTCTGGCGGCTCTTCGTCGTCTTCCTGAAGATCGGCTCCGTGCTCTACGGCAGCGGCTACGTCCTGCTCCCGGTCCTCGAACGCGACGTGGTGGAGCGGTACGGCTGGCTGACCGAGACCCAACTGCTCGACGCGATCGCGGTGGGCCAGGTCACGCCCGGCCCCGTCTTCACCACGGCCACGTTCGTGGGCTACCAGGCGGCCGGTCTGCCGGGCGCAGCAGTGGCGACCGTGGGCATCTTCCTGCCCGCCTTCCTGTTCGTGGCGGCGTTGGCGTGGATCGTGCCCCGGATCCGCAGGTCGGCATGGGCGGGCGCCGCGCTCGACGGCGTGAACGCCGCATCACTGGGCCTGATGGCCGCAGTGCTCGTCCGACTGGCCGACGACGCTCTGCCGGATGCCTTCACGGTCGCGCTGGCCGCGATGGCGCTGGTCGTCCTGCTGCGGTGGCGGCCGAACTCGGCCTGGCTCGTCGGCGCAGGTGCCGCCGTGGGGCTCCTCCACGGCCTGATCTCCTGAGGGCCCGATCACCCGGGCCCGGGCGCGCCTCCGGCCGGCCCCGAAGGGACCGGCCGGAGGTGAGGACCGACGTCGACGAATCGACGCGGACGGTTCAGAGGGGGCGGACAGCCAGGGCCTCGTCGCCCTTGCGGCCCGGGCCGATCTCGAACTCGACGGCCTGGCCCTCGTCGAGGCTGCGGTAGCCCGAGCCCTGGATGTTGGAGTAGTGGACGAAGATCTCCCGGCCATCGCTGGTCCGGATGAACCCGAACCCCTTCTCGGCGTTGAAGAACTTGACGGTGCCCGTCGGCATGGCAGTGCTCGCTTTCCACCAGCGGGCACCTCGCCCGTCTGGCCATTCGAACCCGACTCGCCCGCACCCGGCACGACGCAAGGCCGCAGCGGATCGGGGATCGCAGGCACCCGCGACGCGAGCTGTTCTCCTGCGAAGGGCCGGACGGTCGTCCACCCGAATCATCGAACACCGTACCGGCGGGGCAGACCGCTCCCACCCGCCGCAGCCGATCCGCGCGCAAGTCGCAGCACTAACGTGCGCCCATGCGCACCCACACCGGTCGATGGTTCGAGGAGCTGCCCATCGGGCTGGTGGTGCACCACGCACTCACGCGCACCGTGACCGAGACCGACAACGTCCTGTTCACGACCATGACGATGAACCCGCAGCCCCTCCACCTCGACGCCGAGTTCGCTGCGGGGACCGAGTTCGGCGAGCGCCTGGTGAACAGCATGTTCACGGTCGCCCTCCTCGTGGGCATGGCGGTGCCCGAGCTGACCCACGGCACCACCGTGGCGAACCTCGGGTTCGAGGAGATCGTGTTCCCGTCCCCCGTCCTCCACGGCGACACGATCCACGCGGAGACCGAGGTCGTCGCCGCGAGGGCCTCCTCGTCGCGACCGGATGCCGGCATCGTCACCTTCGAGCACCGTGCCCTGAACCAACGCGACCAGCTCGTGTGCCGGTGCCGACGCAACGCCCTCATGCGCCGGGCGCCTGCGTGACCGAGCCGCTGTGGCGGCCGGACCCGGCCCGCGCGGCGACGACCGGGATCGCCCGCTTCGCCCGTGCGCTGGGGTTGCCGGACAGCGCTGCACTGCACCGGCTCTCGGTCGAGGACCCGGCCGCGTTCTGGTGGGCGGCCTGGGAGTGGTGCGGGGTCCGCGGCGACCGCGGCGACCGCTCCCTCGCCCCAGCCGACCACTGGTGGCGGACCCGCTTCCTCCCGGACGCCGGACTCAACGTCGCCGAGAACCTCCTCGGCGACCCCGACGATCGCACCGCCGTCATCTTCCGGGCCGAGGACCGTCTGCGCTCCACCTGGACCCGCGCCAGGCTGCACGACCGTGTCTCGCAGCTCCAGCAGGCGCTGCGCTCCTGGGGCGTGGGACCCGGGGACCGGATCGCCGCGTGGCTGCCGAACACCCCGGACACGCTCGCAGTGATGCTCGCCGCGGCGAGCGTCGGCGCGGTGTTCACCTCCTGCTCGCCCGACTTCGGCGCCGCCGGCGTGCTCGACCGGTTCGCCCAGGTGCGACCCACGGTCCTGTTCGCCACCGATCGGGTGCTGTACGGCGGCGCCGAGCACGACTGCCTCGAGCGGCTGGCCACCATCGAGGCGGGGCTCCCGTCGGTGCAACGGACCGTGCTCGTCCCCTACCTGGGCCCACCCTCCCGCCCGCTCCCTCACCCCACCCTGGACGAGGTGCTCGCGCCGTTCCCGCCCGCCCCGGTCACCTACGAGCGGCTGCCGTTCGACCACCCGTGGGTGGTGCTGTTCTCCTCGGGCACCACCGGGGTCCCGAAGTGCATCGTGCACCGGGCGGGCGGCGTCCTGCTGAAGCACCTCGTCGAGCACCAACTCCACTGCGACGTCCGCTCCGGCGACTGCGTCCTCTACTTCACGACCACCGGCTGGATGATGTGGAACTGGCTGACCTCGGCGCTCGCCAGCGACGCCGCCGTCGTCCTGTACGACGGCTCGCCGTTCCACCCGTCGCCCGACGCCCTGTTCCGCCTCGCCGCCGAGGAGCAGGTGACGCTGTTCGGCACGTCGGCGAAGTTCATCGATGCCGTGCGCGCCGAAGGCCTCCGGCCCGTGGAGGCAGGCCTGCTCGAGCGGGTCCGGACCATCTGCTCCACCGGCTCGCCCCTCCCGCCCGAAGGTTTCGAGGCCGTGTACCGGGACTGGAGCCCCGACGTCCACCTCGCGTCGATCTCCGGCGGCACGGACCTCTGCGGCTGCCTGGTGGCGGGCGATCCGACCCGACCCGTGTGGGCCGGGGAGATCCAGGGTCCGGCGCTCGGCATGGGCATCGACGTCGTGGACGAGAACGGGCGCACCTGCCCGCCCGGCGAGCGCGGCGAGCTGGTCTGCCGGACGGCGTTCCCGTCCATCCCCCTCGGGTTCGCAGGCGACCCGGACGACGAGCGGTTCCGGGCCACCTACCTCGACCGGTTCCCGGGGGCCTGGCACCAGGGGGACTACGCAGCGTGGACCGACCACGGCGGCCTCGTCATCCACGGCCGTTCCGACGCCACCCTCAACGCGGGAGGGGTGCGGATCGGGACCGCCGAGATCTACCGTCCCGTGGAGCAGCTGCCCGAGGTCCTCGAGGCGCTCGCCATCGGCCAGGCGTGGGAGGGCGACACCCGTATCGTCCTGTTCGTCCGGCTGTCGCTGGGCACCGCCCTCGACGACGACCTCCGCACCCGCATCCGCACCGCGGTGCGGACGGCGGCGTCACCCCGGCACGTGCCCGCCCGGATCGTCGCCGTTCCCGATCTCCCGCGGACCCGGTCGAACAAGCTCGCCGAGCTCGCCGTCCGCGAAGCCGTGCACGGACGCCCCGTGGGCAACCTGGATGCCCTCGCCAACCCCGAGGCCCTGGAGTACGTCCGCGACCTCCCCGAGCTCGCCGTGTGACGACCCGCCGAGACGATCGAGGCGCCGAGACCCTCGGCGGGAGGGTCACGTTGCGTCGGGGTTCCGCCTCGCCCGCGATTCGTGCGGCTTCCGGGGGTAGGGCGGGTCCCCGATCGCCGGCCGGGGGAACGGACCGGTGTGCCACTGACGGACGGCCTCGCGCCGGATGATCCTCCAGTCGTCGCCGACTCGGACGGCGTCGTCCTTGTACCGGAGGGCGAGGCGCAGGTGATCGATCGGGCTGCCCGGGGCCTCCATGTGGTACCCGATGACCCATGTCTCGACGAATGCCCGGTCGCCGTCGATGTCCACGTACTGGTTGCCCTTGAAGTGCATCGTCGCGTCGTACATCAGCAGCCCCTCCTCGAGGCCGTCGAGGTAGTCGTCGAGGCTGCCCTCCTCCATCGTGCCGACCACGACGCAGTCGGGGTGGAACACCGAGCGCACGAGGTCCATGTCGACCGAGTCCACGCCGTAGGCGTACCGGTCGTAGAGGTCCTCGATCAGGATCCGGTCGCGAAGCCATGCCACCGTCGCCACGAGATCGGCGGAGGCCGGTGGGGCACCGGACCGGAACTGCATCGCCTCACGGACTCGGTTGCGCTGCATGGCCACCCCCCTGGAGGTCGATCGACCGTACCGCACCCGGCAGTCCGGCGAACGAGACGCCCGGGGCGAGGCCACGCTCGACGTCTCGTGCACCGGTGGACGGCACAGCTGCAGCGCCGGGTCCGAACCCGGCGCGCGGGCGGGGCGACGCTTCCTGCACACGGCCGGCGGTGCGCGCCGCGATGATCGTCGTGGAGCGCGCCATCGGCGGCCTCAGGTCCGGTACTGGGACCAGTCCTCGGGGTTGTCCTCGACGAACTGGTCGACGATGCGGCCGTCGACGCCGTCCACCAGCACGAGGCCCCGCTTCTCCGGCGTCGGCTCGTTGCTGTAGAGCAGGATGCGCCAGGTGGGCCGGCTCCGGATGCTCCGCCAGCCGAGCTGGGCCGACGCATGGCCGACGGGGAAGCCCACCGCCCGCGTGGCTGCCACCAGCGCATCGCCCTCGTCGACGGCGAGGTCCCACCCGGCCTGCAGGTGGTAGAGGCCGAACAGGATGAGACCGATCCCGGCGAGCAGGAAGCCCCGGTTCACGAACACGGCGTCGTCACCTGCGACCACGAACGCCAGGATGCAGCCCGCACCGAGCCCCAGGTAGAGGAGCCCGGGGATCCGGCGGCGGCTGTTGTTCGGGAAGACGTAGGGGCCGACCAGGCCCGTGACGTCGAGATCCGCAGGAAGCTCGTCGCGGATCTCGGCGTCGGTGGGCTGCTCGTCCGGCTCAGGGCGCTGGTCGGCCATGGACGCCGAGCGTATCGGCGCCGCCTCCGTCACTCGCCGTCGGGCCCGGCCTCGTCGATGAGGCCCACGTTGCCGTCCTCACGGAGGTAGACCACGGCCGCCCGCCCCGTCTCGGCGTTCGTGAAGAAGTAGAAGTCGTGCCCGACCAGGTCCATCTGGAGCACCGCGTCCTCCGCGGTCATCGGGACCATCGCGAAGCTCTTGGTCTTCACGATCTTGGCGACGTTGTCGTCCACCTCCGGCGCCTGCTCGGGCAACGGCACCACGGCCCCGGCGCCGTTGCCGTTCCTCTTCGCCGCGTCCTTGCCGGTCTTGTGCCGGACGATGCGGGTCTTGAGCTTGTGGAGCTGGTGCTCGAGCTTCTCGTAGGCGAGGTCGACCGCGGTGTACGGGTCGGGAGCGCTCACCTTGCAGCGCACATGGTGGCCGTGCCCCTCCAGCGTGACCTCGCACACCTCCTTGTCGGCGATGCGCGGGTTCTTCTCCTCGCTGAAGTGCACCTCGGCGTGGTCCATGCCCTGGTAGCGGCCCAGCCGACCGATCTTCTCCCGGACGACGTCCTCGAGCCTGGGCGAGACCTTCAGGTGCCGGCTGCTGATGGTGATCTCCACGGGACCTCCCGTTCATCTGGGGTGTACCGATCGTACGCCTGTGGGGTCCCCCGAGCGCGAGGGACTTCCGACCCGTGCCACGCAGGCCCTCGACGGCCCAGGTCCTAGGGACGGTGCGCGGCGACCACGGCGTCCACGGCCTCAGCCCCGGCAGCGCGGAGGGCGGCCGCAGCGGCACACAGCGTGGAGCCGGTGGTCAGCACGTCGTCGACGATCAGGATCCGCGCCGCACGCAGGGGACGGCCGACGAAGGCGACGCCCTCGCTGCGGGCGGCGGCGGACCTGCCGGTCTGCGCCGCACCCGGGAGCCGGGACAGCGTGCTGCGACAGGGACGACCCAGGGACCGGGCGACCCGACGGGCCAGGAGCTCGGCCTGGTCGTACCCGCGGGCACCCCGTCGGCCTGCAGTGGTGGGTGCCCAGGTGACGATGTCGGGCGGGCTGGCCACCAGGGCGGCCATCTGGGCTCCGAGCCACGGGATCGCGTCCCGCCGGTTGCGGAACTTGCAGGCGATGACGAGGGCCCGGCCCGCGCCGTCGTGGCGCAGCAGCGCCGCGCAGGTGTCGAGCCCGGGGGGCGGTGGCACCGGGCCGATGCGCCGGAGCGAGGCCCGACAGGCGAGGCAGGGGGCGGCGCCCCGGCGGCCACACAGGGGGCAGGTCGGCGTGAACAACATCCCGCCGAACCTAGAGATGGGGTGCGACAGCCAGGGAGGGTCGGCACGGACGCGCACCGGCCGGCGGCCCGAAGGCCGCCGGCCGGCAGGTGTTCGGTACGAGCTTGCTCAGTACTTGTAGATGGCGGGCTTGTACGGCCCCTCGACGGGCACGTCGAGGTACTCGGCCTGCGAGGGCGTGAGCTCCGTCAGCCGCACCCCGAGCGAGTCGAGGTGGAGTCGGGCCACCTTCTCGTCGAGCACCTTGGGCAGGGTGACCACGTCGATGCCGTACGCCTCGGCGTTCTTGTGCAGCTCGATCTGGGCGAGCACCTGGTTCGAGAAGCTCGCCGACATCACGAAGCTCGGGTGGCCGGTGGCGTTGCCCAGGTTGAGCAGGCGACCCTCGGACAGGACGATCACCGAGTGGCCGTCGGGGAAGACGTACTCGTCCACCTGCGGCTTGATGTTCACGCGGGTGACGTCGCTCATCCGCTGCAACCCGGCCATGTCGATCTCGTTGTCGAAGTGGCCGATGTTGCCGACGACGGCGTTGTGCTTCATCTTGGCCATGTGGTCGACCGTGACGATGTCG
>JBEIGA010000102.1:0-12635 GCA_040382135.1 Acidimicrobiales bacterium | reverse complement strand
GGGCGGCGGCGCTCAGGGCGATCGCCAGGCGGACCACCTCCACCCCGGCCAGCGCCGCCGCGAGGGGCTCGGAGGACACCCGGTGCACGATCTGGGCCACCGAGAGACGGGTGAGCAGCAGCAGCGCGGCCACCCCGGCGACGGCCGGCACCACGGCCGCCGGCGCGACCGGGTCGTCGAGCCACAGCCCGAGCGGCACCGCCGCGGCCACGAGCACGACGGCCACCACGGTCACGGCCCGTCCGGCGAGCCGCACGGTGAACGCGGCTTCGTCGAGCGAGCTGGGGTCGAGGCCGCGCAGGGCCTCGCGACGGACCAGTGCCGACAGGCCGAGGGCCCGGTCGAGCGCGTCGACCGCGGCCAGGGCCAGCACCACCAGCGTGAGCGCTGCGAGCGCACGCGGGCCGTCCTGGTCGAGGACGAGCGGCACCAGCACCGCGCCCGCGGCCGCGGCCGCCAGGCCTGCGCCGGTCGCCGCGGAGCGCTCGGTCAGGCCCACCGGGAGCCTCAGTGCCCGTTCGCCCCGAAGACCGCGCCGACCGTGCGAAGGAGGTAGCCGAGGTCCTTGCGGAGGGTCAGCTTCTCCACGTACGTCTCGTCGGGTTCGAGGTGCTCGTAGATGGGGCGGTCACGCCACTGGCTGAGCTGCCAGGGGCCGGTGAGCCCGGGGCGCACCTGGTGGCGCTGGTGGCCGACCATGTCGTGGGCGCGGGCCACCGTGACCAGCTCCGGCCGGGGGCCGACGAGGCTCATGTCGCCGCGGAGGATGTTGAGCAGCTGGGGGAGCTCGTCGAGGCTCAGCTTGCGGATGACCCGGCCGACCGCGGTGTGGCGCGGGTCCTCGTCGGTCTTGTGGGTCTGGCGGCGGTCCTGGCCGTCGACCGGGACCGGGTCCGGGGCGCGTCGGCGGTCCTCGCGCATGGACCGGAACTTGTAGATCCGGAACGTGCGGCCGTGCAGCCCGACGCGGTCCTGCAGGTACAACACGCCCTTGCCCATGGACAGCCGCACCGCCAACGCCGTGGCCGCCATGAGCGGGAGCAGCACCACGAGCAGCACGAGCGACAGCACGATGTCGACGGCCCGCTTGCCGAACCGCTCGTAGCGGGTGATCACGCGAGGGGGGAGATCGGCCACGACCGTCAGCTCCGGCTGGGCAGGCGCGTCGGGGCGCGGGTGCCGTGTGGCCGTCTGCTCCCGGTTGACCGCTGCCTGACTGTTCATTCGGCTCCGACCGCCTTCGGAGGGTTGCGGAAGATCCGCCACAGGAACAAGGGGACGATCCGAACGTAGCGCCGCCAGAGGCGTCGTGGCTCGATGGCGACACGGAAGGCCCACTCGAACCCCGACCGCTGGATCCACCGCGGCGCCTGGCGCACGGTGCCGGCGTGGAAGTCGAACGCCGCACCGACGCCGATGAGGGCGTTGGCGCTGAGCCGGCCCACGTGGGAGGTCATCCAGCGCTCCTGCTTCGGGGTGGACAGGCCCACCCACACGATGTCCGGATCCACCGCGTTGATCTCGGCGACGATCTCGTCGTCCTCCTCGGCGGTGAGCGCCCGGAACGGCGGGGACATGGTGCCCACCACCTTCATGCCCGGGAACCGGCGCTGCAGGTTCTCGGCGAGCTGCTCCGGCACGCCCTCGGCGCCGCCGTAGAAGTAGTGGCGCCACCCGTGGCGGATGCCCGCCTCGATGGTGGCCGGGAGCAGGTCCGGGCCGTACACCCGCTGGGTGTCGGGGAACCCGGCCCGCTTGCAGCACCACACCAGCGGCATGCCGTCGGTGGTGGTGAGCCCGGAGGCGTTGTGGATGGCCAGGAGCTCGGGGTCGGCCTGCGACTCGATCACCCCGTGCACGCCGGTGACGCACACGTAGTGGTGGTCGCCGGTGGCGATCCACCGACCGATCTCGGTGATGTCACGATCGAGGTCGCCGGCGGTGACGTGCACGCCGAGCACGTCGACCCGGGGCAACGGTGGTGTCTGCGTCTGATCCATGGACCTGGTCCCGCTCCCGGTCCTGGGCTCAGACTGCCGCGCCGGTGGCGACGATCTGGTCGTGGATCCAGGCGTAGGTGTGTTCGAGGCCCTTGCGGAGGGTGATGGAGGGCTCCCAGCCGAGCTCGGCGAGGATCTTGGTGTTGTCGCTGTTGCGGCCGCGGACGCCCTGGGGGGCGGTGAGGTCGTGGCGACGGGTGACGGTGATGCCGGCGATGTCGGCGACCATGTCGATCATCTGGTTGATGGTGACCAGCTCGCTGGAGCCGATGTTGATGGGTTCGACGATGTTCGAGTCGGTGAGCATCAGGGTGCCGGTGATGCAGTCGTCGATGTACATGAACGAGCGGGTCTGGAGGCCGTCGCCCCAGACCTCGATCTCGTGGTTGCCGGTCATCTTGGCGAGGGCGATCTTGCGGCAGATGGCGGCGGGGGCCTTCTCTCGGCCGCCGGTCCAGGTGCCCCAGGGGCCGTAGACGTTGTGGTAGCGGGCGACGCGGGTGGCCAGGCCGTAGTCCTCGCGGAAGTGGCGGGCCATGCGCTCGGTGAAGAGCTTCTCCCAGCCGTAGCCGTCCTCGGGCATGGCGGGGTAGGCGTCGGCCTCCTCGAGGGCGGTGACGTCGGCGTCGGTCTGCTTGTCGGCGGCGTAGACGCAGGCGGAGGAGGCGAAGAAGAAGCGGTCGACGCCGGCGTCGCGGGCGGCGAGGAGGAGGTGGGTGCCGGTGAGCACGCTGAGCATGCAGGCGGCCTTGTTGTTCTCGATGAAGCCCATGCCGCCCATGTCCGCCGCGAGGTCGTAGACCCGGCTGGTGCCGGCGACCGCCTTGGCGGCCTCGTCACGCAGGGACAGGTCGGCCTGGAGGTTCTGGGCGTCGGGGTGGACCTGGTACCACTCCTCGAACGGCTTGACGTCGACCGAGCGCACCTCGAGGCCACGCCGCAGCAGCTCGCCCACCAGGTGACCCCCGATGAACCCACCACCCCCCGCGACCAACACTCTCCCGCTCATGTTCCTACTCCGTCGTCGCCGATCTGGTTCCGCCGCTCAGTACATCCCACGGCTTTTGGTGCCGCCTGAGTCGTTCGACCATTTCCGCCGGGGCCTTGCCGGCCCCGCCGTGGTCTCCGCCAGGCCGCACACCGCCACGCGCTGTCGGCATCGCAACCTTATCCCGCCGCGCCGCGTGGTATCCCCACGCGAGCGTTCGTCACACGGGCGTCGGCCAACACCGCCGCCAGGACCAGCAGCGAGACGTCCGGACGGTCCAGAACGGCCTCGCTGAACCCCCCGACGAGCAGCACCACGAGCAGGGCGTCACGGACCGGCCGGGGGGTGCCGCCAGCGGTCAGCGCGTACGAGAGGACCGCTCCCACCAGGAGGAACAGGCCCACGACCCCGTGCTCGACCAGCTCGTGCACGGGCAGGCTCTGGGTGTTGCGGCCGATGAAGCCGATCCGGCCGTCCTGGCTCTCGGCGAGCGTGAGCGAGGCGTCCGTGCCGGTGCCGTGGCCGGTCACGGGCTCCTCCAGCCAGACGTCGAGCATGGCGTCCCAGATCCCGGTCCGACCGGTCGCCGTGCGCAGGTCCTCGCCGTCCTCCTCGCGGGCCGCGGCGTCGAGCAGCGGGTCCCCGACCCCCGTGGCGGCCACCACGGCGAAGGCGCTCAGCGCGAGCACGACCAGCGCCACCAGGGCGACCGTGCCGAGCCGGCGGGCCGCCGCCACCAGCAGACCGAGGACGGCCGCCGCCACGGCCGTGCGGCTGCCCGTCAACCCCAGCGTGGCCACGCCGAGCAGGAACGACGCCGCACCCACGGCGCGGGCCACCGTGCCGGAGCGGGCGAGCAGCACCAGCGACGCCACGACGGCCAGCGCCGCGAGCCGGCCGAGCTGGTTGTGCTCCGCAGTGAGCAACTGCAGGCGGCTGCCGACGCGGGCGGGGACGTCGGTGAGGGCGACCACCGCGAAACCGCCGGCGAGGGTCCACCACAACGACGCCACCACCGCCACGGCGAAGGTGCTCCAGCCGTGACGCTCCACCACGTGCACCGCCAGCAGGGTCACCGACAGCAGCGCCAGCGACCGTAGGAACGCAAGGCCCGGCGCGTCGGCGAACACGGCGGTGGCGACCGCCCAGGCGTGGAAGGCCAGCAGCCAGCCGAGCGGCCGGGCGGTGATGCGCCCGGCGAGCACCGGGGCCGCCACGACGGGGGCGACGGCGAGCACCACCCATTGCGACCAGCGGAGGAGGTCGGCGGCGCCCGACGAGCCGGCCGCCGTGAGCACGGTGGGGTCGGCCACGAGGAGGGCGCCGACGGCCCCGAGGGCGACTGCGACCGCGGCCCCCGCCGGGACGGCCGGCCGCGGAGCCGCAGCACGGGGCGGGGTGTGGGTGGCCGTCACGGCGTCCGGGCGGGCCGGGGAAGGCGCCGGCCGAAGGCCCGGAGCAGCGTGAGGGTGATCAGGAACCCGAGCGCGCCGGCGATGGCGGCGTTGCGGGCGGGGATGCCGTCGGTGTCGGCGAGCGCCGGGGCGTCCAGCACGGCGACGCGTGGCGCCGGGCTGGCGGTGGCGGCGCGGAGCTCATCGGCATCGGCGAGGAGCTGGTAGGTGCGCAACTCGATCGTGCCGCGATCGGGGTCGTCCCGTGGCGTCGCCTCGAGCTCCTCGGCGAGGACCGCCACCTCGGCGTCGAGCGCAGCGAGCCGTCGGAGCGGCTCCCGGTTCACCGCCTCCAGGTCCGCGGCGAGGACGTGCTCCACGCCGGACCGCAACGCCGCAAGGGCACCCTCCTCGGTGGATGCGACCACCCGGACGTCGAGGAAGGACTGGTTGCCCGGCATGCGCACCTCGGTGCTGCGCAGCGCTGTGTCTGCTTCTGCGGCTGCTGCCGCTGTGTCTGCTTCTGCAGCTGCCGCTGCTGTGTCTGCTTCTGCAGCTGCCGCTGCCATGTCCGCCTGCGCCTCCGGCGACTCGACCGCCTGCTGCAGCTCCTGGCGGACCGCGTCGTAGTAGGGCCAGTAGACCTCGGTGGTCAGGGTGAGGCGCGCCTCGGCGGCGGGATCGGGCGCGTCCGAGGCGACGAACGTGACGCCACCGACGACGAGCCCGACCAACGCCGCCACGAGGACCATCCGCACGGCGCGGGTCACGACGCTCTCCATCTCCGCACCACCGGCATGCGACGACCATGGTACGGACCCGTCGGCGAACCGTCCCTACCGGCCCGTTTCGCCCGGCTGCCATACTGACAGACCTCATCGTCACCGGCAGGCGGTCCCATGACGCAGCGTCCCTCGATCATCTACGTGGCCTGGTCCACCAGCCCGACGCTCGGCTCGGAGCCCGGCGCCACGTGGGGGATCCTGCGGCTGCTGCTCCAGGACGCCGACGTCGACCTGCTCGTCCGCGACCTCCCCGACAGCGACGAGATCGAGCAGTGGGCGGCCGATCACCCCGAGGCCGGCCTGCGGGTCCACCGGGTGCCACCCACCAAGCTCCTCGGTCGCCTCCAACGCACCCGCTTCTGGCCCTACCCCAAGATCTCGAGCTTCGTGCTCTACCGGCGCTGGCTGCACCCCGTCCGCAAGGAGGCCGCCCGGATCATCGCCGAGCGGGCCCGCACCGACCGGCCCATCCAGCTCGTGTGGCACTGCGGGCTCACCGCGTACTGGCTGGGGACCACCGTCCACGACCTCGGCGTGCCCTCGGTGTTCGGTCCCACGTACGGCGGCGCCACCACCCCGCGGCGGCTCGTGAAGGTGCTGCCGTTCAGCGGCCGCGTCGAGGACGTCGTCGACCGCCTCGCCGTCCGGATCACCCCGCTCCTGCCGGCCATCCGTCGGTCGCTGCGCACGGCCGACGTCGTCATCGTCGGCAACGAGGAGACCGCGCGCGAGGTGGAGCGCCTCGCCGGTCGGCGCCCCCGCGTCTTCAACGGCGTGCTCACGGTCCCGCCCCTGCCGCCCCCCGACGGCACCGAGGTGCGCGACGACACGGTGCTGTGGCTCGGCGCCCTCGAGCACCGCAAGGGCCCGCACCTGGTGCTGCGGGCCATGCCCCACACGCCGGCGCACGTCCGGCTGCGGATGATGGGCAGCGGACCGCTGCGCGAGGAGCTCGTGGCGCTCGCCGTCGAGCTCGGCGTCGCCGACCGCGTCGAGTTCGTGCCCTTCCCGAAGGACCGCGCCGAGGTGGTGCGGGCCGTGCGCACGTGCCGCCTCGCCGTGTTCACCGGTCTGCGCGAGGAGGGTGGCCTCGCCCTCAGCGACGGCCTGCTCGGCGGTGCCGCGGTCGCCGTGCTCGACAACGCCGGAGCCGGCCTGATCGGCCGCTACGCCACCCACCCCGAGTCGGTGGTGCTCGTCGCCCCCGGCACCGTCGAGGAGACCGCCCGCCGGCTGGCGGCGGTGATGGCCGACCCGCCGCCCACGCCGCCCGGCCCGAACCTCGACGTCGAGCGCTTCGGCCAGGAGGTCCGCGACCTCCTCGCCGCCACCCTCACCCGTACCTGAGACCCACCCCGATCGTCAGCGGCGGGGGGCGTCGAGGGCGGCGACCACGCCGTCGGTGAAACGGCGGACCATCGCGTCGATCGAGTACTCGGGAGCGGCGGCCCGGCAGCCCGCGGCCAGTCGGGCCACGCGGTCCGCGTCGGCCAGGAGGTCGGCGAGGGCTTCGCCGAAGGCCTCCGGGGTGGTGCCGGCGGGGAGGATCAGCGACGTCTCCTCGGACAGGTACTCGAACTCGGGGCCGTGGTCCTCGAGCGCGAGGGTCACCATCGGCAGGCCGAGCACCAGCGAGTCGATCGCCACCAGGCCCACCGGCGCGGGCATCACCATCACCGAGGCGAGCCGCTGGTGCAGCACGGCCTGGCGTCCGAAGCGCCCGCCCACCGCGTGGACCCAGGGGTGGCGGGCGGCGGCAGCACGCACCGGGGCGTCGGCGTCGCCCTCGCCGACGACGACGATCTCGAAGTCCGGGAGGTGCCGTCGGGCCGCCTCCGCCGCAGCGATCAGGAACTCCGGCCGCCGCTCCGACCAGATCCGGCCGGCGAACACCGCCACGTGCTCGCTGCGGATCCCGAGCTCCGCGCGCAGGGCGGCCAGCTCGCCGTCGGTGACCGAGGCCGCGTCGGCCTCGAGCGTGGCGGTGTCGATGGCGTTGCGCACCGAGGTGATGCGGTCGGCGGGGAAGCCGGACGCGGCGACCAGCTCGGCCGAGCGGTCGGTGTAGGCGAAGAACCAGTGGACGCGGTCGGTGACGAACGACTTCACCCGCTCGGCCGCGCCGCTGGCGTCGGTCTTGAAGCTGCGGCCGTGGCCCCAGAGGGCGAGCTCCGGACCCCGGACCCGGGACCCGGGGAGCCGGGACCAGGCGAGCAGGGGGTAGTTGACGAGGATGCGGCTGGCCTGGTCCGACACCACCAGGTCGTGGCCGCGCACCAGGCGCAGCGCCCGTCGGTGCCACTGCAGGTGACGGCCCCGGATCGGCAGCCACCGCACGTCGATCCACGTGCCCCACTCGGGTTCGTAGCCCGCGCCGGGCGCCATCTCGAACGACGGCGCCGTGCCGTACAGGAGGGTGAGCGCCACGTCGTGCTCGGCCAACGCCGGACCGAGGCGCTCGTAGAACGCCGCCCGGTAGTGGGGGAGGTAGTCGGTGAGGATCGCGACTCGGCGCACGGAGGCCTCAGGAGCGCAGGGGAACCCGGCGATACTACGGGGGATGGTTCCCGTGCGGCAGATCACCCGGCAGGCCCAGCTCCAGGTGCAGCGGGTGGTGCGGCGCGCCCACCTGGCCGTCGCCCCTCGGGCGCTGCCGCCGCGCCTCGGGATCTACTTCCACGACCTGCCGCCCGAGCGGGCCGACGACCTGCGCCGCCTCGCCGAGCTGCTCAGCGCCCGCGGCTACCGCATCGCCACCGATCCCGACGACTACCTCGCCTCGGCCACCCCGGTGGCGTGGATCAGCTTCGACGACAACTACCGCACCTGGTTCGAGGGGCTGCCCCTGCTCGCCGAGCTCGGCTGGACGGCGACCTTCTACACGAACACCGAGCCGCTCCGAGACGACGCCACCCCCGAGGCGATCGCCGCCTACTTCGGCCGCATCGAGCACCACGGCGCCCACGAACCGCTCAGCCGGGCCGAGCTCACCGCCATCGCGGAGGCCGGCCACTGCATCGGCGCCCACACCCACACCCACGTGAACCTCGCCGCAGTGTCCCGGGCCGAGGCCGTCGCCGACATCGGCCGCAACAAGGCCGAGCTCGAGGCCCTGCTGGAGCGGCCGGTACGGCACCTGTCGTACCCGTTCGGCCTGCGCCGCTACTGCCCCGACTGGCTGCCCGTCGAGCTCGGTGCCCTCGGCTTCGCCACCCTGGCGGCGGCCGCGCCCGGCCTGCTCCACGAGCCGCCCGTGCCCTCGTGGATCAACCGCACCCCCTGGCGCTTCGAGCGCGGGTTCGCCGCCAACCTCGACGACCTGCGCGTCGACGGCCGCCGCTTCGAGCGCCTCACCGGACGCTCCGCCGTCGGCTGACCACGCTCGCTCCGCGCCCGCGCCGCCTCCTCCCTGTCCAACCGGCCGGGGGGGGTGCACGTTTTCGTGCTCCCCACCCGGCCAGTTCGGAGGAGGGGTCGGAGGAGGGGCGGGAGGTGAGGATCAGGGGTCAGGGGCGGGTGGCGTTGGTGAGGGCGGCGTCGACCTGGGCGCGTTCGGCGTCGTGGCGGCCGAGGTGGGTGGCGACCACCCACAGGGCGATCGCGTAGAGCACCTCGGCGATGTAGGTGGCGACCAGCGCGCCCCGCCAGGAGTGCTCGGGGATGAGCACCAGGTTCACGCAGATGTTCACCGCGGCGGCCCCGAAGAGCATGCCGGCCACCGTCATGGCCCGGCCCGAGGCGATGATGGCGTTCGACGGGAACAGCTGGAACGCCCGGATGAGCGGCAGCACCGCCAGCCACCGCACGACGTTCACGGTCTCGTCGTACTCCGAGCCGACGAGCAGCGGCACCAAGGGCGCCACCACCAGCAACCCGATGCCCGAGAGGACGGCGAGCCCGGCCGCCGGCAGCACCAATCGCCGGAACAGGCCCACCACGTGGTGCGCGCCGCGGGCGCCCTTCTGGAAGAAGTCGGCGTCGGAGGCCCGGATGAGCGCCTCGACGGGCAGCAGCCCCATCGTGGCCAGGCGGAAGCCGGCGGTGTAGAAGCCGGCGTCGGCCGAGAAGCCGTAGCGGACGAGCATCGGCCGGTCGATGGCCTCGAGCATGCCGGCGGCGCCGGTGGTGATGGCGAAGGGCACTCCCTCGCGGATGTCGCCGAACGACAGCCTTCCCCGCCCCGGACGCACCCCCCACATGCGCTGCACCATGAGGGTCACGGCGAGCACCGACAGCACCCCGGCCAGCGCGGCCAGCACCGCCCACTCCTCGAGGGTGCCGTCGCCGAACAGGACGAACATCCCCAGGAACAGCAGGCGGATCACGCCGACGACGCCCCGGATGGCGGCGCCGACCTCGAGGCGTCGCATCGCCTGGGCGAGGGCCACGCCGAGCTCGGTGAGGCCGAACAGGAGGATCTGGTTGCCGACCAGCAGCACGTAGGCGCGGGTGGAGATCTCCGGGAGCAGCAGCGGCTGCAGCGCGGTGAGCGCCACCGTGGCCAGCACCGACATGATCGTGAGCAGGGTGGTGCGGCGGGCCAGCTCCTCGGGCAGGTGCGCCCCGGTGGCGAGCTTCATGACGATGACCCGGTGGGCGCCGACGTAGGCGAACGACCCGACGAACGCGGCGAGTGCGGTGGCGGCCCCGAAGTAGCCGAACTGCACGGGGCCGAGCTCGCGGGCCAGCAGCACGAAGGTGCCGAGCGTCAGCACGAGCTGGCCGACGTCGGCCACGAACGCCCACGAGGCGTTGCGGGCGAGCAACGACCCGCGGAACCAGGCCAGGCCGCCACGGACGCGACCGGGCGAGCCGGCGCTCTCGCTCACGTCGATCCCCCCGGCCGGCGGTACCCGGCCACCGGCCGGCCGAGTGCCGCGGCCACCATGCCGGTGCCGACGAGCGGGGTCTGGCAGGCGGCGAAGGCGGCGGCCCTGCCCCGGGTGACCCGCACGGCCACGACCCGGGCGGCGCCGGCCGCCACCCGCACCACGCCGAGCACGAGGCCGTTGACCCGCACCCGGGCCCGGGCGAGGGGCGACGTGGCGTGGGCGAGGTCCATCAACAGCAGGCCGCTGCCGGCCCGGCTCCAGCGGCGCAGCACGGAACGGACGTCCGAGCGCGCCGCCTCGACCCACACGTGGGTGACGGCCCCCGGCGCGTGCACGATCCGGCCGCCGTGGGCGAGGAGCCGGCGGGCGAGCGCGTCGTCCTCGCCGCCGATGAGCCCGAACTCCGGCTCGAACACGGGGTGGAACGACAGGTCCCGCCGCAGCAGCAGGAGGCCGGCGGAGATGTGGCCGAGCTCGTCGCCCTGGGCGCGCTCGACGCCCGTGAAGACGCCGGCGTCCCGCACCAGGTCGGGGACGCCCGCCTCGAACTCGTAGACGGCCCGGCCGACCACGGCGTCGGCGCCGGTCTCGGCCTGGGTGCGGGTGAGCTCGTGGAGCCAGGCCGGGTCGACGCGGTCGTCGTCGTCGGCGAAGGCCACGAACGCGCCCGGCGCCTCGGCCAGCGCCCGGTTGCGTGCCGCCGAGATGCCCGGCTCGGCCTCGACCACGTAGCGGACGTCGTTGCCCGCCGCCGCCCACGCCTCGACCGTCGCCCGGGCCGAGCCGGCGGGGTCGTTGTCGACCACGACCGTGCCGATGCGGGTCCAGCCCGGTGCGGGAGGCTCGAGCCCGGCGATCGACGCGAGCATCCGCCCGAGCAGCTCGGGCCGCCGGTAGGTGACCACGCAGACGGTGACCGAACGGGCCGCGTTCGAAGGGTCCTGGGGTTCAGCCACCGGAGGCCGCCGTGCGCTCGTTGGCCCCCATGTCCGGAGCGGCGCCCCGCGGGGTGCCCTCGATGTCCACCTCCACCAGACCCGGCGAGGCACAGGCGTCGACCCCCGCGGCGCCGGGCCGCAGCCGCAGGTCGCCGGCTGCGGCGTCGACGTACAGGTCGGCCGTAGCCGCCACGTTGCCGGGCAGGTCGGGCCCGACGTTGCAGCGGATGTCGGGATCGGCCGGCGTGTCGGAGTCCCACACCTCGATCGCCGCGATGCCCCAGTTCCAGACCGAGTTGTGGAAGATCCGCACGGTGCGGGCGTCGGGGTTCACGAAGTTCCCATCGGCCAGGATCCCGCGGTGCTGGACGTTCCAGATCACGTTGTTCACCACGGTGGCGGGGGCGGACAGCGAGATCCCGTTGCCGTCGGAGTACGGCGACGTGGTGGTGACGTTCCAGATGCGGTTGTCGCGGATCACGACGTTCGGGTCCGGGTAGACCCGCTCGCCGATGCCGACCACCACCGCCCCGGAGTTCGCCGTGGCGACGTCGTGGATCAGGTTGCGTTCGATCACCACGTCGGTGACGAAGGCCTTCACGTCGACCGCTTCAGCGGTGAGGTGTGCGAGCTCGTTGTCGCGGACGACGATGCGGGCGGTGCCGTCGGAGGTCTCGCCGCCGGTGCCGAGGTACACCGCCTCGCCGAACTGCGACAGGACGAGACCCGTGCGCTGGATCAGGTTGCGCTCGATGAGGATGTCGGTGGAGCCGTCCAGCACCGCCAACGCCTCCTGGCCGGTGTCGGTGATGACGGAGTTGCGCACGGTGATGCCGGACGAGGCGAGGATCCGGATGCCCCACAGCGAGTCGCGGCTCCCGATGCCGTCGAGCACGAGCCACTGCGACCGCTCGATCCAGAGCCCGAACTCCGCAGCGCGGTCGCCGTGGCTGAACCACACCTCGCCCTCGGCACCGGGGGCCGGCCGCAGGGTGATGGGCGCGTCGGGTGCGCCGGCGAGGTCCCGGACGGTGAGGCGCGGCCAGGTGCCGGCGCCCACGAGGACGGTGTCGCCCGGCCCGGCGACCGCGATCGCCGCCTCGACCGTGCGGAGGGGTCGGTCGGGGTCGGTGCCGGCGTGGGCGTCGTCGCCGTCGAGGGCGACGTGGAGCTCCTCGGCGGCGTCGGGCCGGGGAGCGGGGTCGAGGGTGGTGGGCGGCATCGTCGGGGCGGTGGGGGGCGGGTCCTCGGTGGCGGTGCCGACCGTGGTCGTGGAGACGGCGCCCGACGGCTCGTCGGTGTCGTCGCCACTGCACCCGGCGAGCACCAGGGCGCCGAGCCCCAGCCCGGCGAGCCGCACCGCACCGTTCCAGAGGCCTCGCGGCCGTCGGTGCACCCGATCGGCGATCCGAGGGGGCAACATGGCGGTCACCGTATGCGCATCCTGCAGTTCCACACCGTGTACCGGGAACCCGGCGGCGAGGACGCCGTCGTCGCGACCGAGCGCCGGGTCCTCGAGGCGGCCGGTCACGAGGTGGTCGTGCACCACTTCCACAACCCCGAGGGCGGGAGGGACACCGCCCTGGCGCTCGCCGCTGCGCCCTGGAACCTGCGCCGGGCGCGCGAGGCCGTGGCCACGGCCGACCGGGTGCGGCCGGACGTGGTGCACGTGCACAACACCTGGTTCCGCATGTCGCC
>JBEIGA010000101.1:0-12676 GCA_040382135.1 Acidimicrobiales bacterium | reverse complement strand
GCGCGCGACCGCATCCACGACCTCGGCCGGGACGAGCTGCACGCCTACGTGGCGAGCGACGCCCACCTCGCCCGCGAGCTCGTCGCCCGGAGGTGGCCCACCGCCCGTCTGGCCGTGGACCGGGCGGGCGGGCCCGTACGGCTCACCGGCCGGGTCACCGCTCAGCGCAGCGGCACGTAGCCGGGCACCTGGTGGTGCGGGGTGCCCAGGTACACCTTCGCCTCCGGCATGCCGCCGAACCGACCGTGGCTCCAGCGGACCTCCACGTGCCCCTCCACGGACCGGTCGTCGCCGTCGACGCCGCGCACCTCGGCCCGCCAGCGCACGCGCGGCTGCCCCGACGGGTCGGACCACACGTCGAAGGCGCGCAGCTCGTACGCGGCACGGAAGTCCCACGGCGTCCCGACCCGGTAGTGGAGGGGGGTGCCGTCCGCAGCGGACCCGAGCACGAAGTAGGGGGCCGCCTGGAGACGGAGGAGCCGCCAGAGCATCTCCTCGCGCGCCGAGCGGTCGGGCAGGTTGGCCCGCCACCGTTCGGCGGACGCAGCCGAGACCGCCACGGCCAGCCACCGGTAGGGGTCCGCAGCGGCTTCCGGCCACGCTCCTCGGAGGCCCACCTTCAGCCGCTGCCGGTCCTCGCGGGTGAGGTCGGCCACCCTCTCCGGCAGCTCGGGGTCCCCGAGCACCGCACGGCTGACCGCGTACAGCTCCTGGTAGGCCTCCGGCGCGACCTCCAGGAACCAGTCGGCACGGCCGGTGCTGCGGCGGTCCGCGAGCACCCGGTCGAACAGGTGGGACGGCGAGGCATTGGTGAGGATGTCGCTGCCGTACTTGCAGCTGAGCAGGTACACGTGGTCGACCCGGAGGTCGGCCGGGATCTGCTCGTACCCCGGCGGCCGGTGCGGTCCCTTCCACTCCACCAGCCAGGGCGGCCGACCCCGGAGCCCCTCCTCCGCGGTGGCGAAGCGGCGACCGTTCTCCCAGGCGACGGCGAAGTCCCGATCGTGGGACCCGTCGGCGAGCGCAGCGGCGAGCCGGTCGTAGTGCTCGTCGGCCACGTTCGCCACATGGCCGGGACGGACCCCGAGGGCGTGGTCGAGCCGCCGGTACCCCAGCAGGGCGAGGCCCGTCACGATCTCGGTGATCTCGGTCCGGATGGTCGCCATCGCCCCATCATCGCCCGGCTGTCACACCGCCGTGGCATGCTGCTCCCGGCTCGCGCACCGGCCGCACGGTCGCCTCCCGTTGCACCGCTCCGTCCTGGAGGCCGGCCCATGCCGACGAGCCCCTCGTCCCCGTCCTCGCCGCGTCCCGCGGCCGACACCCTCGACCGCCTCGCGGCGGTCCTGCTCGACAGCCGTTCCGATCCGGTGCTCGCCGTCGGCATCGCCGACCTCCCCCCGGCCGCCGATCCGGCCGACCTCCCCGACGACGGGGTGGAGCTCTACCTCCGCCCCCTCGGCGAGGTGGACGACCTCATCGGCTTCGTCGCCCCCGCGTCGTGGTCGGCGGTCGGTGTGGTGGCGTCCGGCGTCGCCCGCTCCCTCGAACCGCCCCACCGGCCCGAACCGGTGGAGGTGGTCCACCTCGTCGGCCGGGACGGCACGGCCGCCACCTGGCTGCGCGGCGCCGACGGCGGCGAGACCCGCTCCGACGACGTCGAGGGCATCGTCCCGGACCTCTGCCGCCGGGTGCTCGGCCTGCCCACCATCGCGCCGCGGGAACCCGCCACCGACCTCTTCGACGCCCTCTGGCTCGATGCCGTCTGTGCCACGGCGCTGGCCCGTGACCTCGGCGATCCCCGGCCCGGTTGGGAGGAGGTCGTGGCCTGCTTCCCCGCTCCCGTCGCTCCGGGTGCCGACGCGTCGACGCTCCGCCGCGAGCGCACCCGCACCGCCGGGTCGTGGGCGGCGTTGCGCCGGCGGGCCGGGCTCGGCCGGCTCCATGTCCCCGGCCTGCGCCGCTCGGGCGTCGCCTGGATGGACGACGGGCTCTTCGCCCGGTGGAGCCTGTCGGCGGTCCCGCACCACGGGGAACTGCTCGACGACCTCGCCTTCCTGCTGCCCGCCCCGGTGGCCCGACGCATCCACCAGGTCCTCAGCCGCGAGGACGCCTCCTGGGCGGGCGGCGCCGACGGTGCCTGAGCTCAGCCGGCCGGCGCCTCGAACAGCCCGGCCTGCGGTCCGAACAGCTCCGTCATCCGGGTGCGGCCCGCCGGCTCGGTCGTGGCCCAGTCGTAGAGCGAGGCGCCGATCGAGCCGGTGTCGGCGACCGCCTGTGCGAACGCGTCCAGGTCCGCCACGGTGGCCAGGGGCTCCTCGGGGTCGGGCGGGTCGTCGATCCCGTCCACCGCACCGATGCCACCGATGGGGTGCACCAGGGCATCGGGATCCCCGAGGCTGGCGCGCAACCGGCGCACGCTCTCCTCCACGTAGGCGTACGGGTCGCGGTACCCGGACGTCTCCGACCGGAACGACCAGTAGGCCATCGGCATCCACACGGCGTAGTCGTCGGCCAGCTCGCGCCAGGGGAAGTCGGGCCACAGTTGCTGGTTGATCACGTCGGTCTGCACCGACGGGAACACGATCCCGCCGAGCGGGGTCTCGGGGGTGTGGGCCCGCAGCGCCGCGGTGATCTCGAGCAACCACGCGTTACGGACCTCGGGTTCCACGTCGCGCACCCACTCGATGTCCACCGCCAGCCCGTCGAAGCGATGGCCGAGCACGGTGAAGTCCGAGCTGGCCACCAGCCGGGGCACGTCCTGGTCGGTCCACTTCGGCAGGTACCAGGCCACCACGTCCATGCCGTGGTGGTGCGCCGCGAGCAGGAGGCCGGCCAGCAGCCAGGGGTCGAGCACCGGGCCCGTGGCCCGGTCGTCCTGGCGGGAGGTCTGCAGGTAGAGGGTCCGGGCCCCGGCGGCGGCCATCTCGGCCACGTCGTCGGCGGTCACGGTGGCGGGCCCGCCCACGTAGACGGGGTCGAAGTCGAACGCGTCCACCCACACCCCCAGACCGGCGTAGGGGTCCACCGTGCGCGCCTCCGGCACGGGCAGCGTCAACGCGGTCGTCACCCGCGGGGTCTGCGCACCGACCACCACGACCCCGAGCGGCCGGGGATCCGGCCACAGCACCAGCGCGAGGGCGGTCACGACGGCGAGCACCGCCGCCGTGCAGCCCGCAGCGATCAGGGCCCAGCGGTGCACGACCGCAACCTACCGGCGCGACCCGCGGCGACCGCGGCACCCGGGTCCCGGCCCCGCGACCGGTTCGGGCGGGGTCGTGACTAGCGTGCTCCCCGATGGACGGCCCCCGCGCGCGCCCTGCGGTCGACGTGAACCGACGGAAGCTGCTGCTGGCCCTGGGCTTCGGGGCCGCCAACCTCGGGCTCCTCCGCCGGCTCTCGGACTCGGGCGGGCCCACGGTGGTGCGCTCGGCGGCACCCACCGGCACCACCGCATCGAGCACCACCACCTCCACGATCGCCGCGGCGACCGGCATCGGCGCGCCGGTCGTGCAGGCGGGGCCGCCACCGGTCCTCGACGCTGCGGCCGAGGTCGCCGATCCCGCCCACGTCTTCGACATCGTCATCAACGGCGGCCGCGTCATGGACCCCGCCTCCGGCTACGACGCCATCGCCAACGTCGGCGTCGACGGCAACCGGGTCACGCGCATCGCCACGGAGGCGCTCAACGGTCGCACCACCATCGACGCCACCAACCTCGTGGTCGCCCCCGGGTTCATCGACATCCTCTCCTACAGCCCGAACGGCTACGGCGAGCGGTGGAAGATCGCCGACGGCGTCACCACCAACCTCGGCATGCACGGGCTCGACGCCCACGCCGCCGACTTCTACCGCCGCTTCGAGTCCGAGGGCTCCCTCGTCCACTTCGGCGGTGCCTCGGACAACGCCTTCCTCCGGCCGGCGCGCGGGTTCGACCCGTACGACGAGCCGTCGCTCAGCGACATCGACCGTCTCGTCGGCGACGCCCGGACCGACCTCGAGAACGGCTTCCTCGGCATCCACATGCAGCCCGAGTACACGCCGGGCGCCCCCTTCGAGGAGCTCCGCCGGCACGGCGTCCTCTGCGAGGAGGCCGGGGTGCCCCTGTGCGTCCACGCCCGCTACTCCGACAACCTCGCCCCGGGCGTCCAGGCCGAGGCGATGGAGGAGGTCGTCCGCCTCGCCCGCGAGACCGGCGCCTGGATCCACGTCGAGCACATCAACAGCACCGGCGGCACCGGGCGGATGGCCGAGGCCCTCGCCACCATGCAGGCGGCCATCGACGAGGGCCTCAACATGTCGGCGTGCATCTACCCGTACACGTTCTGGGCCACCTACCTGCAGTCCGCCCGCTATGAGGACTGGCAGGTGAAGTACGGCATCTCCTACGACAGCCTCCAGGTGGCGGGCACGCCCGACCGCCTCACCGAGGCCACGTACCAGGCCGCCTTCGAGGCCAACAAGCTGACCGCCGCCTTCACCATCCCGGAGGAGGACATCCGCCTGGCGCTGCAGACCCCGTGGGTCATGCTCGGCAGCGACGCCATCCTCGAGCGGAGCCACAACAACCACCCGCGGTCCACCGGCTGCTTCGCCCGGCTGTTCGGCACCTACGTCCGTGACGGCAACGTGCTGTCGCTGATGGACGCGCTGGCGAAGACCACGATCCTCCCCGCCAGGCTCCTCGAGGGGAAGGCGCCGGCCATGCGCCGCAAGGGCCGGGTGCAGGTGGGCGCCGACGCCGACCTCACCCTGTTCGACCCGCTCACGATCGCCGACCGCTCCACCATCGCCGACCCCGCCCAGGAGTCCGTCGGCGTCGCCTGGGTGCTCGTGAACGGCACCGTCGTGAAGGACCCCGCCGGGGTCAAGGACGACCAACGCCCGGGCGGCTCGATCCGCTCGGAGCTGTAGGAGCGCCCGTGCCCACGTCCAGCCGTCGTCCGCCCCTCCGCTCGCCCCGTCCGCCGGAGGAGCGCACCACCCCGGCCGAGCACCGCGTCGCCCTGCTGCTCGCCGGCTTCCTCGCGCTGGTCGGTCTGGGCGCAGCCGTGGCCGGGAGCATGGATGACGGCGCCGACACCGTCGCCGCGGTCGCAGGCGGAGCCGAGGCGGAGGCCGCCACCGACGACGCGGGCAACGAGGGGGACGCCGGGCAGGACGGCGCCACCGACGCCCTCCGGTCGTTCACCGTCGCCGCCACCGGCGACATCCTCATCCACGAGTCCGTGGCTCTGAAGGCCGGTGAGTACGGCGGCGACGGCTTCGACTTCCGCCCGATGTTCGAGCTGGTGGCACCGACCCTCTCCGACGCCGACCTCGCCATCTGCCACCTCGAGTCGCCGGTCTCGGCCGACAACCGGGACCTCGCCTACTACCCGGCGTTCCGGGTCCCGTTCCAGATCGTCGACGCCATCGCCGACGCCGGCTACGACGGCTGCTCCCTCGCCTCCAACCACGCGCTCGACGGCGGCGAGCCCACGGTCCTCGCCACGCTCGCCAAGGCCGAGGCGGCGGGGATCGAGACCGCGGGCATGGCCGCCAGTGCGGACGACGCCCAACGCCTCACCCTCTACGAGGTCGCCGGCGTCACGGTCGGCCAGCTGTCGTTCACCTACGGCCTGAACACCGGCCCCCTCGCCGCCGGGCAGGAGCACCTCACCAACATCATCAGCCAGGAGGCGGTGCTCGCCGCCGCCGCACGGCTGCGGGCGGCGGGCGCCGAGTTCGTGATCGCCTCGCTCCACTGGGGCACCGAGTACCAGAGCGCGGCGAACGAGCTGCAGACCTCGCTGGTCGAGCCGCTGCTGGCGTCGCCGGACATCGACCTGATCATCGGCCACCACGCCCACGTCGTGCAGCCGATCCAGCAGGTCGGCGCGGAGTACGCGGTGCTCGGGCTCGGCAACTTCCTGTCGAACCAGTCGCCGGAGTCGTGCTCGGTGTGCCCGCCCGGCACCCAGGACGGCGTGATCGTGCAGCTCGAGGTCACCGAGACCGCGCCCGGGACGTTCGCCGTCACGGCGGTCGACGCGCTCCCCACCTGGGTGGACCGCACCACCTACGAGATCGTGCCGCTCGACGGCAGCGCCGAGGCCGGCCGCGACCCCGAGGTGCTGCGCACCTCCCGCGACCGCACCCTCGCGCTCCTGGCCCAGATGGGCGTGCCCGTCAGCTGAGACCGGCGTGTGCCGACCCGCATTCGGCATGATCCCGCCTGGGTTCGACGAGGCCGGACCGGAGCGAGTCCGCGAACTCCGACGCCCACGCTTTGTGAACCTGAGGAATCGCTGCCATCCTGAACCTTCGAGGTCACACCGAGGAGTCGGATCTTGGGTTTCAAAGTCGGCGATCGTGTCGTCTATCCGCACCACGGTGCGGCCATCGTGGAGGCCACCGAGTCTCGCGAGGCCTTCGGACAGACGACCGAGTACCTCGTGCTGCGCATGGCGCACGGTGAGATGGTCCTGCGCGTACCGGTCGACAAGGCCGACGAGGTCGGGATGCGCTGGCCGATCAGCACCGAGGACGTCGAGGACCTGTTCGAGGTGCTCGCCCGCCGTGACGTGCGGGAACCGGCCAACTGGAGCCGGCGCTTCAAGAACCACCAGGAGAAGCTGAAGTCGGGCGACGTCTACCAGGTCGCCGAGGTGGTGCGGAACCTCGCCCTGCGTGAGCGCGAGAAGGGGCTGTCGGCCGGCGAGAAGACGCTGTTCACCAAGGCGCGCAACGTGCTGGTGTCCGAGCTCAGCTTCGCCCTCGACGTGAGCGAGGACGACGCCCTCGAGAAGGTGGAGGCGGCGCTCCGCTGAACCGTCCGGGCCGGGTGGTTCCGCCACGGTCCGCGCGTGCCTCCGGGCGCGCGTAGGCTCCGGCCCCACGAAGAGGAGGTCGCCCGTGCCCGCTCGCCATGGTCGCATCGTCGTCGGGGTCGAAGGCTCGGGCGGCGCTCGTGCTGCGCTGCGTTGGGCCATCTCGGAGGCCCGCTACCGCAACGCCGTCGTCGAGGTGGTGACCGCGTACGCCCCCACCTACGTCCCGGCCGCGCCGGACTTCGGCTACGTCCCGCTCGACCCGGTCGACCTCGTGGACCAGGTCCGCAAGATGCAGGACGCGGTGATCGACGGCGTGCTCGAGTCCTGCCCCGCGGCCGACGTGCGCATCGAACGCCGCATCCTCAAGGGCCGCGCTGCGGACACCCTGATCAAGGCGGCCGAGAACGCCGACATGCTCGTGGTCGGCAACCGCGGCCGCGGCGGGTTCATCGGGCTGAAGCTGGGCTCGGTGTCCCAGCAGATCGCCCACCACGCGTCCTGCCCTGTCGTGATCGTCCGCGCCGACCTCGAGACCGGCGAGGACTGAGCGATGGCCATCGAGCGCGTGGTCCTTCGGAAGAGCATGTTCGAACCCGATGCGGATGCCCGGTTCTGGCTCACCATCCCGATCGCCGACCGCATCAGCGCCCTCAGCGAGATGCGCAGGGAGTTCGAAGGGTGGACGGTTGAAGCTGAACCGGGACTTCCGAGAGTTGCTCGAGTGCTTCGCCCGACATGAGGTCCGCTACCTGATCCTCGGCGGGTGGGCGTTGGCTGCGCACGGCATAGTCCGGCTGACGAAGGACCTCGACGTCTGGCTCTGGCCCGAAGACGCAAACTCCGAGGCGGTCATCGCAGCGCTCCAAGAGTTCGGGTTCGGGGACCTCGGCCTCACCTCGGCCGATTTCAGGACCCAGGACACCGTCGTCCAGTTGGGCTACCCACCGAACCGGGTCGATCTCCTGACCACGCCGTCCGGTGTCGACTTCGTCGCTTGCTGGCAGGATCGGGCCGACGTCGACCTCGATGGCCTTGTCGTACCCTTCATCGGGCTTGCAGGCCTGATCGCGAACAAGCGAGCGTCGGCGCGCCCCCAGGATCTCGTCGACCTTCAGCTGCTCGAGGCCGACATCTCTCCACCCAGCGGGGAGGACCGCTCAGACGGCGGTCAGGGCGCCGAGGGCTGAGCCGAGCTTGGTGAGGCGGTTTTCGAGCACGGCGGTGAGGCCGCCGTCGAGTGGCTTGAGCAACCCGCGCAGGGCGACGTCGACGGTGAGGGTCACCCGGCTGCCGGTGCCGACGGCCTCGGCGGCGACCCGCTCCTCCATCCGCACCCGACGGTTCCGGCCGGTGCGCACGAGGCTGCGGTCGGAGAGCTCGACGAGCTCGTGGTCGAGGACGATGTCCCGGCCGTAGAACGCATGGACCGCACGGGTGGTGAGCCCGGTCCGCACGGTCGGGTCGCCGACCACCTCCACGGAGCGGATGCCGCTGTCGATCCCGGCCAGGGCGGCGGGGTCGGCCAGGGCCTCGAGGACCCGGGCGGGCGGAACGGGGACGTCGACGGTGACCTCGTGGCGTGCCATGCCGGGACGGTAGTCAGCAGCCGCCGCCCGGCACATGGGCCGATCGGACCGACGCGCGCCGCAGCGATCAGCGCCGGGGCAGGAGGCCGTCCTGCCTCCACCACCGTGGCAGCACGAAGAGCAGGAAGACCCAGGGGGGGATGTTCAACGCCATCTGAACAGCGGCAGCGGCACCGACCCCGATGGCGACGGCGAGCGCGATCCACCACGGCACGGTCATCGCCACCACGACCCAACGCCGACGAGCCGGCCTCACCATCGAACGGGCGTATGGCGTCATCGTCCCCGGACCAGTGTCATCGGCCGACGATGCTACCGATGCCTGATCCAAAGCCTCGAAGCCCGTAACACATCGCAGCGTCGGTGTGTGCACCTGGGTCGAACCAGGGGCCGTAGGGCGTCGGCGTCACCTTGATCTTCAGGCACTTCTGCGGCCGCGAGTTGTTCGCAACACCAGCCGCGTAGACGATCGATGCCGAGAAGAAGAAGCACGACGCCGCCATCGCAGCGATTGCGATTGGGCCTGCGGGCGCTGCGACAAGAGCGCACACCGTCGTCAGCCCCGTAGCGCCCCAGCCGGCTGCTGCGATGGTCGCCGTCTCTGCTCGATTGAAGTAGACGGTGCCGGTCAACCAACCCCAGGTGAACTTGGGGTCAGCGACGACTGGGTACGCCGCGCCCTCGTGGAAGACGACCTGCACCAGTGTGGTCCCCTCGATTCGGAAGTCCGTGCGGACCGGGGACCCGTGGGCATCCACGGCCCATGGTGCAGCAACGACGGAGATGGTGAGATCGTGCTCCATCACCGAGACGGTTCCATCGGGGTTCCGCACAAGGTGCGTAGCCCCGTCGATGGGGTAACGAAACTCGGTGGGAGCGCCGTCGCCCTCGATGACAACCAGCGCTCGCAAAGAACCGTCACGTGTGACCCGGGCGGCTGATGCGTAGGAGCTATCCGATGGGTAGGTGACGACTCCGCTCCGAACGCGCACTGCGGGGTCGGCCGACTCCTCCCCCGGAATCCCGATCTCGAGCGTGCCCACCCGGAGTCCCTCGCTGGCATCCGAAGGCACACCGAGCATCGGCGTCGACAGTGCCTCTCCAGGTTCCGGCGATCGCGTGGGCGAGGTGTCCGCAAGGAGTCCGTCGACACCGGCCAAGGCGCTGGTTATCTCCGCCGAAGTCAGATCCGGTGCCTGCTCAGCGTGTGCGGGCGGAACCAAGGCACCGGTGAGGGCGACTATGGCAACGGCGCCCAAAGCGCGGCTCACCCTCTGCCGGGAACGCGAAGCCCCGATACGTCGACCCACCACACACCCCCTTCGCTCCGGCACGACGCCGGACCGAAGCGAATCCAATCACGTGTGTGTGTGTGTCAATTGCCCCCGCCCGACGGGGGCGTCAGCGACCGAGGCGGGCGTGGGCTGCGGCGGAGCGGTCGAGCAGCTTCTGGGGGACGGTCACGCCGTTGACGACGGCACCGCCGCCCGCATCGGCGGCACCGGCTGCGGCACCGGCGGCAGCGCTGTCACCCGCGGCCACGGCGGCGGCCGGCGGGGCCGACGCCTCGGCCTCCCAGCGGGCCCAGTCCTTGGCCCGCACCAGCTTCTCGTGGTCGATCTGGCCGAGGGCGATGCCGTTGTCGAAGCGCACCCAGTAACGCTTCCAGCGGATGCCGTTCGCGACCTGCACCTTGCCCCGCATCCCCTTCGGGACGTTCGGGAGGTCCTCGGTGGCGCGGACCTTCTCGTTCGGCTTGAACGGGGTCTCGAAGGGGATGGTCTTGGCCATGGTGCGTCCCGTGATCAGCTGGCCGACGGCCAGGGCTTGGACTTCAGCTCGTCGCGGAGCTGGTACTTCAGGATCTTCAAGGTGGCGTTGCGCGGGAGCACGTCGACCACCTCGAGCTGCTCGGGGATCTTCTGGACCATCAGCCCAGCCGCCTTGCAGTGGGCGACCATCTCCTCGAACGTGAGCGGCTCCTGCCCCGGCGCCGGCTCGACGACTGCGCACACCCGCTCGCCGCGCTCACGGTCGGGCAGGCCGACGGCGGCCACGGCGCCCACCTTCGGGTGGGTGTAGAGGATGTCCTCGACCTCCTTGGCCGAGATGTTCTCCCCCTTGCGGATGATGATGTCCTTCACCCGGCCGGTGAGGGTGACGTGGCCGTCCTCGCGCATCACGCCGAGGTCGCCGGTGTGGAACCGGCCCTGCTCGTCGAGGGCACCCTCGTTGAGCGCCGGGTCGGTGTAGCCCTTGAAGAGCATCGGGCCCTTGACGCGGACCTCGCCCTCGACGCCCCGGGGCGCGTCCGTGCCGTCGGCGGTGACGATGCTCACCTCGCAGCCGAGCACCGGCCGGCCCTCGGTGTAGGCGAGCTGGTCGTCGGTGTCCCACGGGCTGCCCTGGCAGATCATCGGGCACTCGGTCATGCCGTAGCCGTGGGCGACCGGGATGCCCATCTCCGCCTTGACCTCGAAGTACACCTCGGGCGGCTTCGGGGCGCCGCCGCCGGAGAGGCACTTGAGCGTGGGGATGAGCTTCGTCGACGGGTCCTTGCGCTGCTCGTTGAGGAACATCGTGTAGAAGGCCGTCGAGCCGCCGGCCATGGTGACGCCGAGCTCGTTGAAGATCTGCACGGCATCGTCGAGCACGAACCGCTCGAGGAGCACGGCGCTGAACCCGTTGACCAGCTGGGTGACCACGTAGTCGGGGCCGCCGATGTGGGCGTACGGGAAGGCGATCGAGCCGACGTCGTCCGGGCCGAGACCGGCGGCGAAGGCGAGGCCGGTGCCGCCGGCGATCAGCGTGCGGTCGGTGTGCTGCACGCCCTTGGGGTCCGAAGTGGTGCCGGACGTGTAGTAGATCCAGCGCACCGGGGCGTCGTCGACGGGGGTGGGCGGGGGCGGCAGCGTGGCCGGGTCGCCCTCGGGCAGCGAGTCGTAGGCGACGATGACCTGCGGCCGCTGCGGCAGGTCGGCGGTGACCCGCTCGACCATGGCGGTGTAGTCGTAGCCGTTCCAGACGCCGGGTACGAGCACGTGGCTGGCGGCGGTCTGGCGGACGCAGAAGCCGACCTCGCGGTCCCGGTAGATCTGGATGATCGGGTTCTGGACGGCCCCGAGTCGGCTCAGCGCGAACGAGGCGACGACGGTCTCGATGCGGGTGGGCAGCACCCAGGTGACCGCAGTGCCCTCGCCCACCCCGAGGGCGGCGAGCCCGGCGGCGGTGCGCTCGGCGGCGGCCTTGAACTCGGCGAAGGTGAGGCGGCGCCCGTCGGGGTCGAGCAGCATCGGGGCGTCGGGGGTCGCGGCGACCCGCAGCTCCAGCAGTTCCCAGAAGGTCCGCGCTCCGGTGATGGGCTCACTCATGGTTGCAAGATTCGCACATCGGACCCGCCCGCACGGGGTCCGGCGAACAGGCTGTCGCCTTGGGTCATCCGGCGTCGAGCGAGGCCGCGTACTCCTGCTCGACCTGGCGCTGCACGGGGATCACCTCGGTCCAGAGGCAGGTCAGGTCCGCGCCGGCGATGGCGAGCTCCTGGGCCTGCAACGCCTCGAGGTCCGGTGCCTCTCCCCCGTCGGCCCACGCCCGCAACGGCCCGAGGACGGTCTCGACCGCGGCCTGCTTGTCGCCGACCTCGAAGCCCGCCTCCTGCATGCACGGCACCCAGGCCTGCTCGGCGTCGATCCACGCCGGGTCGGCGAGGATGTCGGCGACGACCTCGAGGATCTGCTCCTCCCCGACCACCGGCTCCGGTGCGTCATCGGGTTGCGGGAACTCGAGCCTCGCCGCCTCCGCGCAGGCGTCGAGCGACCCGTAGTACGCCTCGAGCTGCGCCGACGAGAGACCTGCGGTGCCGTCGTCGACCGGCGGGCCGTCGAGGAGCACCCTGGCGTCGTCCGCAGAGGCGTCCTGGGGCAGCACCGTCGACAGGCCGTAGCCGAGCTCGTCGACCCAGCGCCGCTGCTCCTCGTACGGCAGGTTCGCGTCGATCGGGTTGCCCACGCCGGCCTGCTCCTCCGAGAACGGGACCGCCTCGTACTCCCAACCCTCGGCACGCATGCACTCCCGGACCGACTCCTCCCGGTCGACGTGCACCTCACGCAACGCCCGCACCACCTCGGCGCCTCGGTATGAGTCCCGCGGAGTGGTGGGGTTCGCGTGACGCGTTCCCTGGTGGCCGTCAGGTGCTGGGCTCGAGCTCGGCGGTGACGGCGGGGTCAGTATCGCGCGCGTGGAGCTTGGCCATCGAGGCTTCGGAGAAGTAGCGGC
>JBEIGA010000100.1:0-12681 GCA_040382135.1 Acidimicrobiales bacterium | reverse complement strand
GCCCCGCGCGCCCGCCGCCTCGGGTTCGTTGGTGCGCCCGCGGCTTCCGGCCCCCGCACGCGGCAAGTCTGTGCCGTTCTTGTCAAGCGTTTCGGGGGTCGATCCGGTGAGGGCGCGCGGCGTGGGAGCGCGAGGGTCGGTGAGGTCGCTCATGACGCGTCCGAGGTGGCGGGGATCGGGCCGATGAGCTGTTCGAGTTGGGCGCGGGAGATGAGCACTCGCCGCCCGAGCGTGAGCGACGGGAGCTCGCCCCGCCGCACGCACTCGTAGGCGGTCGAGCGTGAGATGCCGAGCAGCGCTGCGGCTTCGGGAACCGTGTAGGTGAGCTTGGTCGGCGGGCTGGCGGGGGTGTGCAGGTCGGTCATGCCTGGGATAAGCGCGTGCGACGTAGCGGACGCGACACGGGCGCACTCGACGACACCGGCCCGCCGTCGTCCGGACTTCGATGAGGATCTCGTTGAGGTGTCCGTTGAGGATCGCGTTGAGGATCCGGTCAGCGCCTTGACGCGTCAGCGTCAAGGATCGAGCCCATCTTCGCCGCCGCGTCCTCCTGCATCGACGGCAGCACGTGGCTGTAGGTGTCGAGGGTGATGGCGATCGAGGAGTGGCCGAGCCGTTCGGACACCACCTTGGGATGCACACCGGCGCCGAGCGCGAGCGTCGCCGCGGTGTGGCGAAGGTCGTGGAGCCGAATGCGGGGCAGGCCGCACGCGGCCACGGCGACGCCGAAGAGGTGTGTGATGCGGTCAGGGTCGACTGGGCGGCCGTCCTCGCGCACGAACACGTAGCCGCTGTCGATCCAGGCGTCGCCGGCCAGCGAGCACTCGTGCTCCTGGTGTGCCCGGTGTGCGCGCAGCGCGTCGACCGTGCCGGCATCCAGCGAGACGGCGCGACGCGAACGGCGGGTCTTCGGTTCGACCACCTGGACGTCGGTGTAGACGAGCACGCGCGTGGAGCGCACCGCGAGGCGCCCGGCGTCGAGATCGACGTCGATCCACCGCAGCCCGGCCACCTCGCCCCGGCGCATGCCCGTCGCGACGAACAACCGCCACATCGCCGCCAGCCGGTCGGGCTCGACGTGCGCGAGGAAGGCCCGCGCCTGCTCGGCGTCCCAGGCGCGCATCTCGACCTCGGCCCGACGCGGCGCGATCACGGCGTCACACGGGTTGCGGTCGAGCAGCTCCCAGCGCAGCGCGTCCTGCAGGGCGCGGCGCAGCACCCGATGCGTGGTGCGCACCGTCGTGGGCGACAGTGGCGCCCCGCCCCATCGCTTGGGCTTGCGCAACAGCGTGGCGTGCCAGGAGCGGATGTCGGCCGGCGCCAGCGCGTCGAGCGTGATCGTGCCGAGGTGCGGGGCGATGTGCTGGCGCACGAGCTTGTCGTAGAGCACTGACGTCGTCGGCCGTCGGGTGGACGCGGAGTGCTCCAGCCAGTCCACCAGGAACGCCTCGAGCGTCGGCGAGGGCGCCGGTGCGCCCGGCACCTGGTTCGCGCCGTCCTCCGCCTCGACGAGGAACCGCCGCTCGGCCGAGAGCGCGTCCGCCTTCGTGCGGAAGCCGCCGCGCCACACCTGCCGCCGGCCACCGGCGCCGTCGTGCACCCAGGCCACGAAGGCCCAGCCCTTGTTGCGCCGCATCACCGTCATGTCGTCCTCCGAAGCGATAAGCGCGGTGAGGACGGCTGACGCGACGGGGCTGCGGACGAAGTTGGTTAGCGCGCGAGGCCGAAATCGGCATCCGAACGCACCCGAAAACGAAAGCAGGTGGGGTGAAAACCCCACCTGGCCTCCGGAAACGTTCAGCGCGCTCGGAGGGACTCGAACCCCCAACCTTCTGATCCGTAGTCAGATGCTCTATCCAATTGAGCTACGAGCGCCGGACCCGGGAAGTGTACGGGGACGACCGACGCCACCGACACCTACGGGACAGCGGAGAGGGCGGGATTCGAACCCGCGAGGCACCTCTCGGCACCTACTCCCTTAGCAGGGGAGCGCCTTCGACCTGACTCGGCCACCTCTCCAGTTGCCTGGCCGATGGTACACGCCGGTCCCCGAACCGGCACCGGCGGGGATCACCCCGATCGGGTGGTGGCGATGCGACCCGCGACGACGGATGCTGGGGTCGGGACGAACAGGGGGGCGACATGGCACTCGACGAGGGACAGGGCAACGGCGGCAGCGGGCTGCAGCTCAGTGGCGGCGCGGTCGCCACGGGCGCAGGGGTGGGAGGCCTGGGCCTGTTCATGGCCCAGAACACCGAGGACGTCCAGGTCAGCTTCCTGGTCTGGGACTTCACCTGGCCGCTGTGGCTGGTGATCCTCGCTTCGGCCGTGGTCGGCGCAGTGGTGTGGTTCGGTATGGGCGTGCTCCGGCGGCGCCGTCGCCGGAAGGCCCGCCGGGCAGCGCGCTAGGACCGGACCGGCGGCAGACCGAACCGGTCGGCCACGAGGAGGCATCGTGTTCGAGGACCCCGCGGCCCAGCTCGCGTTCCGTCGGGAGCTCACCAGGCAGTTCGGCACGGCGCCGGTCGCCCTCTCCACCGACGGGCGGCACGTGGAGTTCACCGCGTCCGTCGACGCCGGGTTGGGGGTCGGGCGGTTCGCCGTGGTGGAGGACGAGGGGGCACCGCCGCTGGTGCTCCAGATCCATGCCGCCCGGTTGGCCGAGCGGGAGGGCCCCACGCTGCAGACGGACGATCTGGCGGCGTCCTCCCTGCCGGGCACGACGGCCACCTTCCGTCCGCTCCTCCGGTTCGTGACCGGCCTCGGGGTCGTGGTCGGGACCCTCGACGATGAGCGGTTCTCGGCGGCGTCGGGCGTTGCGCCCTTCGGCGAGCGGCTCATCCGCTCGGCCGACGAGACGGAGGTCGGGCGGATCATGGCCGGCCTCATCGGCGTCCAGCCCTCGCTCGAGGTGGGGGTGCTGCGGCAGGCCCCGTCGGTGTCGGCCCGGCTCGTGTCCAAGGGGTTCGCCCGGCACACCTTCATGTGCGGCCAGTCCGGCTCCGGGAAGACCTACACGACCGGCGGCCTGTTCGAGCGGCTGCTTGCGGGCACCACGCTGCCGATCGTGGTACTCGACCCGAACTCGGACCACGTGCACCTCGGGCGGCTGCGTGATGAGTCCGACGACTCGCCCGAGGCGCGGCGCTTCGCTGCGGCGGCAGCCGACGTCCGCGTGGCACGTGCCCGTGGCCTCGATGCCTCGTTCACCCTGTGCGCCGACTTCAGCGACCTGCCCCTCGACGGTCAGGCGCTTCTCCTCCGCCTGCACCCGGTCCACGACGCCGACGAGTTCGACGCCCTCCGCCGCATCACCGCACAGCTCGTGGCCCCCTACTCCGCCCACGAGGTGCTCGAGACGGCGGACCGTTCCGCCGTGCACGACCCGCTGGCCGGACGCATCGCCCGCCGCATGGCGAACCTCGCGATCGCCGACTGGACCATCTGGCGTCGACCCGACGAGACCTCGATCTCGCAGTTCCGGCTGGCGGAGGCCCGGTGTCTCGTGCTCGACCTCGGCAGCCTCCCCACCCCGGACGAGCGCACGGCGGTCGCGCTCGCGATCCTGGGCAACCGCTGGCGGAACCGGGCCGACCGCTCGCCGGTGCTCATCGCCATCGACGAGGCGCACAACGTGCTGCCGGCGCACACCGACGACCCCCTCCTGCAGGCCACGACCGAGCTCGGCATCCTCATCGCCGGTGAGGGACGCAAGTTCGGCCTGCACCTCTTCGTCGCCACCCAGCGACCCTCCAAGGTCCACCCGAACGTCGTGTCCCAGTGCGACAACCTGATCCTCATGCGGATGAACGGGGCCCGCGACGTCGACGACCTCGTCTCCCTGTTCTCCCACGTGCCCGAGGCGATGATCCGTGAGTCGCTCGGCTTCGGGCTCGGTCAGGCGTTGTTCGCCGGTCCCATCACCCCTGTGCCGGCCGTCGTGCAGGTCGGCACCCGACGCAGCCCGGAGGGGGGCGCCGACGTGCCGACCACCTGGGCGACCCCCCGGGAGGATTGAGGGCGGCGTGGACGGCGGGGACATCGCGATCATCGGGGGGATCCTCGTCGCCTACGGGCTGGTCTCCCGGCGGCTCGGGGGGACCTGGCTGTCCCCGGCGTTGTTCTTCCTGGTGGCCGGGCTCGCGGTCGGGGCCGACGGTCTGGGCGCGGTGGCCGTCGGTGCCGATCCCGGCGCGATCCGCGGCCTCGCCGAGGCGACCCTCGCGCTGGTGCTCTTCTCCGACGCAGCCAAGCTCGATCTCCGGGCCCTGCGCGGGCGGGCCGGGCTCTCCGTCCGCCTCCTCGGCATCGGTCTGCCGATCACGATCGTCCTCGGCACCCTGGCGGCCGCGCTGCTCCTGCCGGACCTCCTGCTCGCCGAGGCGCTGGTGCTCGGCGTGCTGCTCGCACCCACCGATGCCGCGCTCGGCCAGGCCGTGGTGACCGACGAGCGGGTGCCGGAGGAACTGCGCGAGGGGCTGAGCGTCGAGAGCGGTCTGAACGACGGTGTGTGCGTCCCGCTGCTGTTCGCCGCGATCGCGCTGGCGGAGCTCGAGGACGCCTCGAGGTTCGAGGGCGGGATCCTCCGCGACCTGGTCGCCGAGGTCGGCATCGCCGTCCTGGTCGGAACGGCCGCAGCGGTGGTCGTCGCGTGGCTGATGCAGGCCTCGGACCGACGCGGGTGGATGGACCACCAGTGGAGTCGCATCGTCCCGGCCGCGGTCGCCGTGCTCGCCTACACGGTCACCGACATCGCCGGTGGGAGCGGGTTCATCGGGGCGTTCGTGGCCGGGATCGTCTGGGCGTCGAGGGTGGGTGCCTCGACCGAGGAGAGCATGGACCTGGTGGAGGAGGCCGGTGCGCTCCTCAGCGCCGCGACCTTCGTCCTCTTCGCAGCGGTCCTCGTGGGCCCGGTCATCCGGGACATCGACCTGGAGGTCGTCCTCTACGCCGTCCTGAGCCTGACGGTGGTGCGCATGGCGCCGGTCGCCTTGGCGCTGGTGGGCACCCGGCGTCCGTTGCCGACCGTGGCGTTCGCCGGTTGGTTCGGCCCACGGGGGCTCGCGAGCATCGTCTTCGCTCTGGTCGTGGTGGAGGAGTCCGGTCTGCCGGGTACGTCGCTGATCGTCGAGGCGGCCACGCTCACCGTCGCGCTCAGCGTCGTCGCCCACGGCGTCACCGCCCCGGTGCTCACCGCCCGCTACGCCGCATGGCTGGGGCGCGCCACGGGCTGACCGCTCGAGCCCCGGCACTTGCCATGCATACCGGGTATTACATACTCTGTATGCATGGCAGTGCGAGAGGGCATCCTCGCCCTCCTCCGGGAGGGTCCGAGCCACGGCTACCAGCTGAAGACGGCCTTCGAGGCCGCAACCGGCGGGGTGTGGCCGCTCAACGTCGGGCAGGTGTACACGACGCTCGACCGGCTCGAGCGGGACGGGCTCGTCACTTTCGAGGAGCGGAGCGGGCAGAAGACCTACCGGATCACCCCGGCCGGCGCTTCGGCGCTCGGCGAGTGGTGGGACGCCGTTCCGGTCGATGAACCGCCGCCTCGGGATGAGTTGCTCCTGAAGGTCCTCATGGCGATCGACCTGGGGCCGGAGCACGCCCTCGTGGTCCTCACCCACCAGCGCACCGCGCTCACCGCTCTCCTGCAGCAGCGGCGGAAGGGTGCCCGAGCGGGCCGGGCTGCTGCAGCACAGGGGGGCGAGGGGCTCGCAGCCGCGCTCGTCACCGACGCCCTGGTCGCCCGGGCCGAGGCGGACCTCCGCTGGCTCGACATGTGCGAGGCCCGTCTCCGGCAGGTTGCCGGACCCGACGAAGGAGATCGCCGATGAGCCGCACCGTCCCCGCGCTCGAGTTCCGAGATGTCGTGAAGCGCTTCGGCAGCGGTGCCACCGAGGTACGCGCCCTCGACGGCGTGTCGCTCACGGTGCAGCCCGGTGAGCTCGTCGCCGTCATGGGCCCGAGCGGTTGCGGCAAGAGCACCCTGCTGCACCTCGCCGGCGCGCTCGACGCTCCCACGGCCGGTTCCGTCCTCGTCGCCGGCCGCGACCTCGACGCCATGGCACCGGCGGAGCAGGCCGACCTCCGACGGAACCACATCGGCTTCGTGTTCCAGCGGCTCAACCTCATCCCGTCGCTGACCGCGCTCGAGACCGTGATGCTCCCGCTCGAGCTCGACGGCCTCCGTGCTCGAACGGCGAAGGAGGCGGCACGGGAGGCGCTCCACCGGGTGGGCCTCGACCACGACCTCGACCGCTACCCCGACGACTTCAGCGGCGGCCAGCAGCAGCGCATCGCCATCGCCCGGTCGATCGTCGGTGTCCGCTCCGTGCTGCTCGCCGACGAGCCGACCGGCGCGCTCGACACGCTCACCGGCGACCAGGTGATCGAGCTCCTCGCCGGCCTCCCCGCCGAGCGCGGCACCGCCGTCGTCCTCGTCACCCACGAACCGCGGTTCGCCTCGTGGGCCGACCGGGTGGTCTTCCTCCGTGACGGACGCATCGTGGACGACACCACCCGCGTCGAGCTGCTCCCCACCGGCGGGGTGGCGGGGCGGTGAACCCGCTCGCCGTCCGGCTCGCCTGGCGTGAGGTCCGCCGTCGTCCGGGACGGACCGCGCTCGTGTGCCTCCTCGTCGCGCTCCCCGTGTTCGCCATGGCGGCGGCGAGCGTCGTCTACCGCACCGCCGACGAGACCTCCGCCGAGTCCTTCGAGCGCACGGCCGGACGGGCGGATGCGTTCCTGCTCGTGGACCGTGCGGCCCCCACCGACGAGGAGCTCGATGCAGTGTTGCCCCCGGGCTCCACCTGGCGACGCGGCGCGTACGCGACGCGCGAGGTGGTGGGCGGCCCCGAGCGCCGCGGGATGGCGGTCGTCGGGCTCGACCTGAGGGATCCGCTCTTCGAGGGCATCGCCGAGCTGGTGGAGGGTCGGCCACCCTCGGCCTCCGGCGAGATCGCCCTCGACCCGCGGTCCGCAGCCGCCTTCGGCGTGGGCGTCGGCGACCGCTTGGAGCTGCGCCGTCCGGAGAGCACGTGGACGGTCACCGGACTGTTCCGTCAGCGGGACAGCCTCCGAGGCGCCTGGCTGGTGGTCGCACCCACCGAGATGGACGTCTTCCGCAGCGCCCCCGATGCGTTCGACGGTCCAGGTCGCGAGCTGGTCTTCGTCGACCTGCCCGACGGCGCAGGCGCACAGGACCGTCGGGACGCATTCCTGGCGCTCCGCTCCTGGGGTTGGCCGGAGATCCCCGAGCTCGGCGGTGGCGGTTCCGGGGTCGACGACCGGGCGATGGTCTGGGGCTGGGTGGCCGGCGCGCTGGCGCTGGCGGCCACCGGGATCGTGGTCGCTGCTGCCTTCGCCACGAGCGCCCGCCGCCAGCTGGTCATGATCGGACAGCTCGCTGCCAACGGTGCCGATCCACGCGTGATCCGTCGAACGTTGGGATTGCAGGGGTTCTGGAGCGGCCTGCTGGGTTCGGTGGCCGGCGTCCTCCTCGCCCTCGCCGCGCTCGCTCCGGGACGGCCTCTGGCCGAGCTGGTCGTGAACCGGCGCCTCGGCGCCTGGGACGTGTCGGTGCTCGATCTGGTGGTGATCACCGCGACCGGGGCGTTCGCCGGGTTCGTCGCGGCCCTCGTCCCCGCTCGCAGTGCCTCTCGGGTGCCGGTGCTCGCTGCGCTCGCGGGTCGCCGTCCTCTGGGCACGGTGCCGGCCGGGCTGGCGCCGCTCGGGCTCTCGCTGTTCGGTGTCGGCCTGCTGCTGCTCGGCATCGTGTCGACGGCGGTATCGCGGAGCGACGGTCCCGGCAACGGCGACGTCCTCGCCGCAGTGGCGGTCCTCGGTGGCCTCGGTGTGCTCGGCGGCATGTGCTGCACCACGCCGTTCCTGGTCGCCGGCCTCGGCCGGGTGGCGACGTCGGCCGGCGGGACATGGCGGCTCGCGGCGCGCAGCCTCGCCCGGACCCGGACCCGGAGCGCCGCAGTGGTGACCTCGATCGCGGTCACGGTCGCGGCGGCCGCGGTGACCGTCACGCTCGTGGAGACCCTGCAGGCGCAGGAGGAACGAAACGACCAGGGGCTCGGCAGCCCGCCACCGGACGTGGTCGTGATCCACGGCGTCGACCCCGGGGACGCAACGGCACAGGCCGCGCTCGCCGACGTGCTCGAGGTGACCGACGGGACGGCCACGCGCCTGTTCGTCGTCGATGGCCGGACTCCGTCGGTCGGAGGCGAGCGTGTGCTCCAGCTCACGGTGGCCGATCCGGTCGTCGTGGACCTCCTCGACCTGTCCGCACCGGACCGGTCGGCCCTCGCCGAGCAGGGTGTCCTGACGTGGGGGGCAGGGCCACCGGGTGGTCGCGTCACGGTCACGGTCACGGTCGACGGTGCGCAGGTCCCGGTCGAGGCAGCCGTGGCACGGGAGGACATCCCGGTACAGGCTGCGCTCGGCTTCATGCCGGGACTGATCACCGCCGATCGCCTGACGGAGCTCGGGGTGGTGGCGGCAACCGGCCCGCTGGTGGTCCGGTCGCCCGCGGATCTCAGCGTGGAACAGCTGCGGGCGCTCCAGGTGCTGGCCTACGGGCACCGGGGGTCGGAGCAGACCCTGACGCTCACCCTCCCTGCGATCCCAGGTGACGACGGCATCCCGGCGGGCACGCTCCAGCTCGCCGCATCGCTCGTGGCGCTGGCGTTCACCTTGGGAGTCGTGGCCACCGGGCTCGGGTTGGCGGCAGCCGAGAGCCGCGACGAGCGCGACGTCCTGCTGGCGGTCGGGGCCCGGCCCTCGACTCTCCGGGGTGTGGCCGGCCGCAAGGCCACGTGGCTCGCCGCCGCCGGGGTCCTGGTCGGGATCCCCACGGGGCTCGTCCCCCTGAGCGTGGTGCTGCAGGCGTCCGACACCACGGACGCCGTCGTCGCCGTGCCCTGGCTGACGCTCGCGGCCTTCGCTGCGGGGATCCCGCTGCTGGCCGGCATCGTGACCGGCACGTCCTCCGCCGTGGCACAGCGGGTGCGCCCGGTCCGGATCGGGCCCGGCCGGGACGACTGAACGCCTGGGGGCCGACCGCCGACGCCTGAAGAGCGGAGGGAGGGGGATTCGAACCCCCGGGACCCGGAGGCCCAACGGTTTTCAAGACCGTCGCATTCGTCCGCTCTGCCATCCCTCCGGGCGTCAGGGTAGCCAGCCGAGCACGCGGAGGATGCGGCGCAGACCCGGGGTTCGGGGGAGGATGGAGCCATGGATGAGGAGACGCTGCGCGCCCTGTTGGCCGACGTACGCGGCGGGGTCGTGCACCCCGACGATGCCCTGCGCTCCCTGCGTCGGCTGCCGTTCGCCGACATCGGGGCGGCCAAGGTCGACCACCACCGGGCGCTCCGGCAGGGCCTGCCGGAGGCGGTCTACGGGCGGGGCAAGAGCCGCGAGCAGCTCCTGGCGATCGTCGAGGAGTTGCTGACCCACGGCGTCGGTCCGGTGGTCGTCACCCGTTGCGAGGCCGAGGTGGCCGACGAGCTGGACGCGTTGCACCCCGGGTCCGTGCGCTCCGGCGCCACCCTCGTGTGGCGGCCTGCGCCCCGCAAACCCCAGAAGGTCGTGGTCGCCACCGCCGGCTCGTCCGACGCGCCGGTGGCCGACGAGGCCGCGCTCACGCTGTTCGCCTACGGCTGGGACGCCGTGCGCGTCGACGACGTCGGCGTGGCCGGCCTGCACCGCTTCCTGGCCTCGATCGACGCGTTCGAGGGTGCCGAGGCCATCGTGGTGTGCGCCGGCATGGAGGGCGCGCTGGCCAGCGTGGTCGGCGGCCTCACCGCCGTGCCGGTCGTCGCCGTGCCGACGAGCGTCGGCTACGGCTCGGGCTTCGACGGCATCACCGCGATGCTGGCGATGCTCGCCTCCTGCGCGTCGGGTGTCACCGTCGTCGGCATCGACAACGGCTTCGGCGCAGCGGTCGCCGTGGCCCGGATGCTCGGCACGAGGTCGGTGCTCCATGGGTGACCCGGGACGCGCGGACGGCGCGGGTGGGACCAGCCGGACCGTCGCCTGGTTCCACTGCTTCTCCGGCATCGCCGGCGACATGGCGCTCGGCTCGCTGATCGACGCCGGGGCCGACCTCGACGAGGTGCGGGCCCTCTGCGAGCGGATCCCCGTCGACGGGTGGGCGCTCGAGGCGGAGGGTGTCCTGCGCGGCGGCCTCGGCGGCACGAAGGTCCGGGTGCACGCCGAGGACGGCAAGGTCCACCGGACGGCCGGGCACATCATCGGCCTGATCGAGGAGGCCCGGCTGCCGACCCGGGTCGCCGACCGGGCGCTCGCAACCTTCCGTGCGCTGGCCGAGGCCGAGGGCCGCCTCCACCGTCGTCCGCCCAGCCAGGTGCACTTCCACGAGGTCGGCGGGCTCGACGCCATCATCGACATCGTCGGCACCTGCGCCGCGCTCGAGGTGCTCGGCGTCGACGAGGTCCACTGCAGCCCGATCGCCAACGGCATCGGCATGGTGCGCAGCGCCCACGGACTGATCCCCAACCCGGCGCCGGCGACGGTGGAGCTCCTGCGCAACGCGCCCACCTACGGGTTGGACCTCCCGGTCGAGCTCACCACCCCGACCGGCGCGGCGCTGATGGCGGCGACCGCCGTCGGGTTCGGCCCGATGCCCGCCATGACCATCGAGGCCAGCGGCTTCGGGGCGGGCGACCGCGAGTTCGCCGACCGGCCGAACCTCGTGCAGGTCGTGCTCGGTGTGCGTGCCGCCTCGCTCGGCCCCGGCCAACCCATCGTCCTGCTCGAGGTCACGGTCGACGACGTCACCGGAGAGGTCCTCGCCGCCACGGTCGAGGCAGCGCTCGCGGACGGTGCGGCCGACGTCTGGATCGCGCCGGTCACGATGAAGAAGGGGCGTCCCGGGCACGTCGTGAGCGCGTTGGCCGATCCGGCCCTCGCCGCCCAGGTCGCCGCCACGCTCGTCCGGGAGACCGGGTCGCTCGGCGTGCGCGCCCACCGGCTGGAACGCTGGCCCGAGGCCCGTCGCGTCGACGAGGTGGAGGTCGAGGGGCGGCCGGTCCGCGTCAAGGTCAGCGCCGGTCGGATCAAGGTCGAGCACGACGACGCCGCCCGGGTGGCCCGGGTCCTCGGACTCCCCCTGCGCGACGTCCTGTCCCGTGCCGAGGCCACCTACCGGGACCGTTCCGACGCGCAGCCCCTCCGGGTGGTGCCCGACGCCGCACCTCACGACCACCACGACCACGACCACGACCACGACCATGATCACCACCACGGTCACGGTCACCACCACGGTCACGGTCACACGCACGGACCGGACGACGACGATCCGGCCTGACCGTACGATGGCTGCATGACGGATCGCTTCTACTTCCGCCAGCTGCTCTCGGGCCGGGACCACGCCACGCACAACGTGCTCGCCCGCCAGATGGTCAACTTCACCTACCTCATCGGGGACCGGGAGACCGGCGAGGCGGTCGTGGTCGATCCCGCGTACGACATCGACGGCATCCTCGACGTCCTGGCGGCCGACGACATGCGGCTCACCGGCGTGCTCGCGACCCACCATCACCAGGACCACGTCGGTGGCGACATGATGGGCTACGAGATCGCCGGTGTGGCCGACCTGCTCGAGCGGGTGAGCGTCCCGGTGCACCTGCAGCAGGAGGAGGCCGAGCTGGTCCGCAAGGTCACCGGCATCGCCGACTCCGACATCCGCCGACACGTCAGCGGCGACCGGGTCGACGTCGGGACCGTCTCGATCGAGCTGATCCACACGCCCGGTCACACCCCCGGGAGCCAGTGCTTCCTGGTGCACAACCGGCTCGTCGCCGGTGACACCCTGTTCCTCGACGGCTGCGGCCGCACCGACCTTCCGGGTGGGGACCCTGCGGAGATGTACCGCAGCATCACCCAGCGGCTGGCCAAGGTGCCCGACGACGCCGTGCTGTTCCCCGGGCACCTCTACTCCCCGCAGCCGTCGGCGAGCATGGGGGAGACCCGCCAGCACAACTTCGTGTTCGTGCCGAAGACCGAGCAGCAGTGGCTGCAGATGTTCGGCCGGTAGCCGGGCGCACCGGCCGAACACGACGGAGGGCGCCCTGACGGGCACCCCTGGTCACTTCTTGCGCTTCTTGCCCTTGGAGGTCTCGAGCGCCGGGATGTCGGGCATCTCGACCTCCTGCCACATGCGGAAGCAGGCGTCGCAGCTCATGTGGAGCAGGCCGCGCCAGGGGTCGTAGATGTCCACGCGGGCCTCGCCGCCGCAGGACGGACACGTCCGGTCCGCTGTGGTCGGGTCGGACGAGCCCTTGGTCCGCTTCGCCCAGGCGAGCCAGCCGGGGAGCTTCGAGCCGCCGGTGCCGCTCGGCTTCTCCGTCTTCCCCTTCTTGGAGCGCTTGCTGCTCTTCTTGGGGACCTCGGGGACCTCGCCGTAGAGCGATGCGAGCGCCTGGTCGATCTCCGCCTGCGGCGGCAGCGCAGCGTGCACGTGGTGATGTGGCAGGGGCGGGGCCTGGATCGCGGCGAACGCCGCAGCCGCGCCGCCGGTGGGGAGCAGACCGTACGGGTCGAGCCCGGCGGTCGGCGGGGCGACCGTGGGCAGGCCGGGGGCCGCCGGGGGTGCGACGTGCTGCGGGGCGGGTGGAGCGGGCGCTGGTGCCATCGGCGCCGTGGGCGCCG
>JBEIGA010000099.1:0-12766 GCA_040382135.1 Acidimicrobiales bacterium | reverse complement strand
GCCGCCCGCGAGGAGGAAGGTGCCCAGGACGGCGACGGCGACCAGGAGCCCACCGAGCAGGGCTCGACCCGTCGGGAGCGAGCGTCGGCGACCGGCCACGAGCCGCAGCCCGGGCTCGCCGTTCGCAGCGACCCGTCGATCGTCCTTCTGCGCCGTCGCCACCATCCGCACCCTCCACCAGGGTCAAACAAAGACACGCGGACGTTAGAAGACATAGTGGAAAGGATGCAAAAGGCATCACGAGCATCGAAGATCCCTCGTGGACGTTGCCCCCGAAAGGGGGCGAAAGATATGCACAAGGACCAGCAGACGGTTACCCTGGCGGGCATGGCACGCGAAGACGTGGAGTGGATGAGCACCGCCGAGGCCGCCAAGCGGCTCGGGATCACCCCCCGCACCCTCTACCGCTTCATCGACGAGGGGCAGCTCCCCGCCTACCGCTTCGGCCGGGTGATCCGCCTGAAGGCCGACGAGGTGGACCGCTTCATCGAGTCCTGCCGCATCGAGCCGGGCACCCTCGAGCACCTCTACCCGGAGACCGTCGGCAGCGCCGACGCCTGAGGTCCAGCCGGCAGCGCCGACGCCTGAGCGACCGGGTCGTCAGGCGATCGGTTCGTCGATCCGGACCGACACCACCGCCGCGATCGGCAGGTGCAGCAGGAGGTCGACGTCCCGCTCGAGCGTGACGACGTCGACCCCGACCCCTACCAGTCGGCCGCTCCGGACGGTCCCGCCGGCGTGGGTGGTGACGCGCAGCTCGGTGCCCGGTTCGAGCAGCCGCAGCGCATCGGCGAGGCTGCGTGGCGCCCGGTCCCCATCGGCGGTGGCCCGCCCCGCACCGATCTCGGTGATGGCGTCGAGGGCGACGAAGACGGTCGTGCCGCCGCCGGCGTCCAGGACCAGCACATCGGTCCCGACGGCCACGGCGACCCCGCTGTGCAACTCGCCGGCCGCAGTGCCGACGCAGCACCGGTCACCGGTGCGCACCGCGCCGAGCAGGACGCTCTCGACGCTGCGGTCCTCGTCCCGGAGCCGACGGAGCCACGCACGCCGCGAACGGTTCCGTGCCGCCTCCTCGACCACGGCGGCCGAGCGCCACTCCTCGAGCCGGTCGGCCAGACGGAGGTCGTTGCCCACCTGGACCCGCCGAGCGCCCGCGAGCAGACCCGCCGTGCCGGCACCGGGGAGAGGCCCGTCGGAGCGGTCGTGTGGGTCCATCGGACCCGAGGGTACGGAGCCGATGGATCGTCGACCAGAGTCGCCCGGATCATTCGGGCGCGGCCAGCCCTTCGCAGGGCGGTAGCCTCGCGGCAATCATGCAGCAGACCAGCGTCAAGCTCCATGTCCCCGGGAACCACCTCATGTCCGGGCTGCTCGGCGAACGGGGCCAGCACCTGCGCAGCATCGAGGGTGCCTTCCCCGGGAACACCGTCCACGTGCGGGGCAACGAGGTGACCGTCGCCGGCCCGGACGCCGAGCAGATCGCCCGGCTGTTCGAGGAGTTGATCGCGCTGCTCGAGCGGGGTCAGGGGCTCGACGCTCCGGGGCTGACCCGCATGATCGACATGGTGCGTGCCGACGAGCGTCCCTCCGAGGTCCTCACGGCCGAGGTGCTCCGGTCCGCCAAGGGTCGGGTGATCCGGCCCAAGTCGTCCGGGCAGAAGCGCTACGTCGAGGCCATCCGCGACAACGTCATCACCTTCGGCATGGGGCCCGCCGGCACGGGCAAGAGCTGGCTCGCCGTCGCCATGGCGGTCCGCTCCCTGCAGGCCAAGGAGGTCGACCGCATCATCCTCACCCGGCCCCTGGTCGAGGCGGGCGAGCGCCTCGGGTTCCTGCCCGGTGACCTCATGGCCAAGGTCGACCCGTACCTCCGGCCCCTGTACGACGCCCTGTTCGACATGGTCGACGCCGAAGGCGCGCAGAAGCTGTTCGAGCGGGGCGCGGTCGAGGTCGCGCCCCTGGCCTTCATGCGCGGCCGCACGCTGAACAACAGCTTCATCATCCTCGACGAGGCGCAGAACACGACGCCGGAGCAGATGAAGATGTTCCTCACCCGCATCGGCTTCGGTTCCCGGGCGGTCATCACCGGCGACTCCACCCAGACCGACGTGCCCGGCGGGCGCAGCGGGCTGCAGGGGCTCGAGCAGGTGCTCGGTGGGATCGACGGGCTGGGCTTCGTGCACCTGTCGAGCCGGGACGTCGTCCGCCACCGCATCGTGCAGGACATCGTCAACGCCTACGACCGGGCGGCCACCCGATGACCGGCACGGACGACGGCAGTCCCGAGCGGACCGTCGCCCTCGTGGACGGCGCCGGTCCGCGGATCCACGCGGCGGACGAGCAGGACGAGACGCCGGTCGACCTCGACCGTTGGGCGCGCCTCGCCCGCGCCGCCCTCGTGCACGAGGGTGTGGCCCGGCCGGAGGCCGAGCTGAACCTCACCTTCGTCGACCGCGCCACCATGGCCGGGCTGAACGAGGAGCACCTCGGGCACGAGGGCCCAACCGACGTCCTGTCCTTCCCGCTGGAGCTCCCCGACGACGTGCCCGACGGGCTCCCGGTGCTGCTCGGCGACGTCGTCGTCTGCCCGGCCGTCGCCGCGGCCCAGGCCGCCGAGCACGCCGGCCCCATCCACGACGGCTCCACGGCGGACGAGCTCGCCCTCCTCGTGGTGCACGGGGTCCTCCACGTCCTGGGCTGGGACCACGCCGAACCCGACGAGGAGGCGGCGATGCAGGCGCGCGAGCAGGTCCTGCTCGGCCGGCACCACCGCGAGGAGCCGTCGTGACCACCGCCGACATCGTCACGATCGTCGCGGCCGTCGTGCTCGGGATCGTGGCCGCGGTGCTGGCGGCAACCGAGACAGCCTTCACCCACCTCCGCCGGGCGCAGGCGGAGGCGCTCGTGGAGGCGGAGCGGCGCAACGCCACCATCCTGCTGCGGCTCGTCCGCCGACGCGAGCAGGTGCTCAACCCGATCCTTCTCCTCGTGCTCACCTGCCACCTCGCCATCGCCACGCTCATCGGTGCCCTGGTAGAGCGCCGGGCCGGGGGCGAGTGGGTGCCCCTGGCCGTGGCCGGGCAGGTGGTGGTGCTGTTCGTCTTCGCGGAGGCCCTGCCGAAGACCTGGGCCCTGCAGGCCACCGAGTCGGTCGCCCTGCGCTTCGCCCCCTTCGTCCGCTTCCTCGTCCGCCTCCCGCCGGTGCGCTGGCTGACGGCGCTGCTCATCGCCATCAGCAACCGCTTCCTGCCCCGCGGGCGTCGCCGTCAGGCCCTCGCCATCAGCGAGGAGGAGCTGCTCGCCATGGCCCGGGCGGCCATGAACGCCCGAGCGATCGACGCCGGGCAGCACGAGCTGATCGAATCGGCGCTGGAGCTCGGTGACACGGTCGTCCGGGAGATCATGGTGCCGCGCACCGACATGATCACCGTGGGCGCCACGGCCACGGTGGCCGAGGCGGTCGACCTCGTCCTGCGGGAGGGCAAGAGCCGGGTCCCGGTGGTGGGGGAGGACGTCGACGACGTCCTCGGCATCGCCCACGCCCGCGACCTCCTCCGCGCCGACCGCGACGGCCGAGGTGCCCGACCGGTGCGCAGCGTGCTCCGGGCGGCCTACTTCGTGCCCGAGACCAAGCGCGCCGGCGACCTGCTCCGCGAGATGCAGAAGCGGCGGTTCCATCTCGCCGTCGTGGTCGACGAGTACGGCGGGACCGCCGGCCTGGTGACCCTCGAGGATGTGGTGGAGGAGCTGATCGGCGAGATCGTCGACGAGTTCGACGTCGAGGAGCCGTTGGCCCGCCCCCTCGGCACCGGCGAGCTGCAGGTGCACGGCCGCATGCCCGTCTACGAGCTGAACGAGCTGCTCGGCACCGAGCTCCCCGACGACGACTGGGACACCGTGGGCGGCCTGATCTTCTCCACCCTCGGCCACGTGCCGGCGGTGGGGGAGGCGGTGGAGCTCGGCGGTGTCCGCTTCGTGGTCCAGCAGGTGGAGGGTCGTCGGATCGCCCGGGTCCGGGTCACCCGCCTGGTCGCCGCGGTCGAGGACCGCCCCGACGCCGATGACCGTGACGACTTCGACGACTTCGACGACGAACCCGACCATGAGGGGGCCTCCGCCGACGCCGGTGACCTCGCCGGGCTGGAGCGAGCACGTGACTGACCCCGACCACCCGGACCCCGACGACGAGTTCGACGACGAGCTCGACGAAGACTTCGACGCCCGGTTCCGCTCCCTGCCCGACAGCGACGTGCGGTCGGGCTTCGTCACCATCGTCGGCCGGCCCAACGTGGGGAAGTCCACGCTGCTGAACCGCATCCTGGGGCAGAAGGTCACGATCGTGTCCGACAAGCCGCAGACCACCCGCACCCAGGTCCGGGGCGTCCTCGACCGTCCCGACGCCCAGATCGTGTTCGTGGACACCCCGGGCATCCACAAGCCCCGGACCCCGCTCGGCACCCGCCTCAACGAGACCGCCGCGTCCACCGTGGGCGACGTCGACCTCGTCTGCTTCCTCGTCGACGCCACGGCCCCCATCGGCACCGGTGACCGCTTCGTGGCCGAGACGCTCCCGAAGGACCGCACGATCCTCGTCGTGAACAAGTGCGACGCCGCCGACCCGGCATCGGTGGTGGAGCAGCTCGCGGTGGCCGGCGGCTGGGAGTTCGCCGAGTACTTCCCGGTGTCGGCCCGCACCGGCCAGGGGGTGCCGGAGCTCGTCGAGGCCCTGGTGGCCCGGATGCCACCCGGCCCGCGCTACTACCCGCCCGGGCAGGTCACCGACGTCCCCGAGGCGATCTGGACCGCCGAGCTCGTGCGCGAGCAGCTCCTTGCCGTCACCGAGCAGGAGCTGCCCCACTCCATCGCCACCCGGGTGACGGAGTGGGAGTTCCCGTACATCCGCTGCGAGATCCTCGTGGAGCGCGAGTCCCAGAAGGGGATCGTGATCGGGCGCAAGGGTGCCGTCCTCAAGCAGGTCGGCCAGAACGTCCGGGCCCAGCTCCCCAAGGGTGCCTACCTCGATCTCCACGTGAAGGTCGAGAAGAACTGGCAACGCCGGCCGGACGCCCTCGACCGGCTCGGGTACTGACCCCCGACCTCAGGCGTCGCGTTCGTCGCGGATGGCGGTGAGGAAGGCGACGGCGTCGTCGCGGTCCTTGGTGCGCCGCATGGGCGGGAGGGCGCGGATGATGTCCCAGCGGTAGCGACGGGCGGTGGCGAGGCGTGGATCGAGCACCGCCACCACGCCGCGGTCCTCGGCGGTGCGGATGAGCCGACCAGCCCCCTGGGCGAGCAGGGTGGCCGCCCTGGGGACGTCGATGGTGGCGAACGCCGACGGGCCGGCGAGCTCGCGCCGGGCTTCGAGCAGGGGATCGTCCGGGCGGGGGAAGGGAAGTCGGTCGATGGTGACGAGCGAGAGGGCCGCACCGGGGACGTCGACCCCCTGCCAGAAGCTCATGGTGGCGAACAGGCACGAGGCCTCGTCGTCGGCGAAGGCCTCGACGAGCGCGGCCTTCGGCCGCTCTCCCTGTGCCAGCACGGGCCAGGGCAGCCGAGGTCGTAGCTGGGCGACGGCCTCCTCCATGGCCCGACGGCTCGTGAACAGCGCGAGGGTGCGGCCGCCGGCGGCGAGGATGAGCCGCTCCAATTCGGTGTGGAGGGCGGGTCGGTAGCCCGGGTCGCGCGGGTCGGGGAGGTGGGCGGCGCAGTACAGGAGGGCGTTGGCCTCGTAGTCGAACGGGCTGCCCACGTCGATGAGGTCGGTGTCCTCGGCCTCCATACCCAGGCGGTCGGGGAGGTTGGCGGGGATGGTGGCGGAGGTGAGCACCACGGACGCCTTCCCGAAGAGCCGGTCGTGGAGGAGCTGACGGACGTCGAGCGGTGCCACCCGCAGCACCGGACTGCGGCCGGGGTCCTCGACCCAGGCGACATCGGTCTCGAGCAGGCCGGCGGCGAGGTCGAGGTCGACCAGCAGGTGACCGGCGGCCTGCATCGCCCGCTGCTTGCGGGCGGCGGTCTCGAGCGGGCCGTCGTCGGGGACCTTCCGGACCGCCTGCATGACCCGATCGACCCGCTCGCGGGCGAGGGAGAGCCGCTGGTGGAGGTCCTCCGGGACCGGCGGGCGGACGCGGCTGCCGACGAGGGGGTCGAGCGCCTCGGCCAGACCGCTGCCCGCGGCGTCGGCGGCCTCGAGCAGGTCCTCGCCGGCGAGGATGGCCCGGGCGGTCCGGGTGAAGGCGAGGATGCGGCCCTCGGTGAGCTCGAAGCCGGCCGCCGCCGAGACGACGTCCTCGAGCTGGTGGGCCTCGTCGACGACGACGAGGTCGTGCTCGGGGAGGATCGACCCGTCGGTGACGAGGTCGAGCCCGAGCAGGTGCTGGTTGACGATGACCAGGTCGGCCTCCGCCGCAGCCGCCCTCGCCGCCTCGGCGAAGCAGTTCCCGCCCTGGGGGCAGCGACGGGCGCCCGGGCACTCGGTGGGGCCCACCGACACCGCCGCCCAGACCGCCCCCGGGGGGCTCGGGTCGAGCTCGGCGAGATCACCGGTCCGGGTGTCCTCGGCCCACTCGAGCACCCGCTCGAGCTCGGCCCGGTGGCCACCGCCCAGGCCGTCGAGCTCCAGCTGCGCCTCGGTGGTGATCTCGGCGAGGCGCTGACGGCAGACGTAGTTGCTGCGGCCCTTCAGGACCGCCCACCGGAAGGAGCGGGGGAGTTGTCGCTGCAGGAACGGCAGGTCCTTCTCCGCCAGCTGGTCCTGCAGGGCCTTGGTGGCGGTGGCCACCACCACGCGGCGGCCCGAAAGCACGGCGGGCACCAGGTAGCCGAGGGACTTGCCCGTGCCCGTGCCCGCCTGGACCACGAGGTGGCGCCCGTCGGTCATGGCCCGCTCCACGGCCTCCACCATGGTCTGCTGGCCGGCTCGCTCCTCGCCTCCGCCCGGCAGCGCAGTGCGGATGCGCTCCAGTGCGGCGCGGGCGGCGGTGACCATGCGCCGAGACTAGGGAGCGGCACCGACAACGCCGCGGCCCGGGCCGGGATCTCCTGGCGTGGGGATCAGCCGAAGCGGACGTACAAGAGGACGCTGACGATCAGCAACAGCCCGAGCAGCGCCAGCCGGCGCCATGGACCGGGCGCGCGCCGACGCTCGACGCCGCGGAGGCGTCGCATCTCACCCGCCCAGGCCCGGTCCTGGTCCTCTCCGATGCCGACAGCCTCGCAGGCCCCACAACGTGTGACAAGTGTCATCCGGGTGACCATCCTGTGCCCGGTGCGTCGCGAAGCCGGACACGGACGACCAGCACGCAGGCAGTAGGTTGCGGACGTGACCCCAGCGGACCTCGACTCCACCAGGATCCCCCGGCACGTGGCGTGCGTGATGGACGGCAACGGCCGGTGGGCCACCCGCCGGGGTCTGAAGCGGACCGAGGGCCACGCCGCCGGTGAGGAGGCACTGTTCGACGTCGTCGAGGGAGCGCTCGAGGTCGGCGTGGGGTGGATCACCGTCTACGCCTTCTCCACGGAGAACTGGAAGCGCCCCGCCGACGAGGTGCGCTACCTCATGCGGTTCAACGAGTCGATCCTGCAGCGCCGGAGCGAGGAGCTCCACGAGCGGGGTGTCCGCATCCGCTTCGCCGGCCGCCGCGACTGGAGGGTGCCGCGTCGCCTGATCCGCCAGATGGACGACTCCATCGAGCGGACCCGGGACAACCGGCGGATGACGCTCACCATCGCGTTCAACTACGGCGGCCGGGCCGAGATCGTCGATGCGGTCCGGGAGATCGTGGCGAAGGGCGTCCCTGCCGAGAAGATCACCGAGAGGACGATCGCCCAGCACCTCTACGACCCGGAGATGCCCGAGCCGGACCTCGTGGTGCGCACCTCGGGGGAGTACCGGATCTCGAACTTCCTGCTGTGGGAGCTGGCCTACAGCGAGCTCGTGTTCACCGACGTGCTGTGGCCCGACTTCCGCCGGGGCGACCTGTTCGCCGCCATCGCCGAGTACCAGGCGCGGGATCGGCGCTTCGGCGGGGTCGCCGACGCGTGAGCCGCTGATGGCGCTGTACCGCGACACCGCCGTCGTCCTGCGCTCCTGGAAGCTCGGTGAGGCCGATCGGATCCTGGCGCTGTACACCCGCGACAACGGGAAGGTCCGTGCGGTCGCGAAGGGCGTCCGCAAGAGCCGGAGCCGGTTCGGGTCCCGGGTCGAGCCCGGGCGCCATCTGACGGTGCAGCTCTACCAGGGTCGGGGCGACCTCGACACGGTCACCCAGGTCGAGCTCCTCGATGCCTGGCCCCACCTGCGCGACGGCCTCGACCGATTCGCCCGGGCGTCCGCCGTACTCGAGGCGGTGGACGCGCTCACCCCCGACCGCGAGCCCGACGAGCGCCTCTTCGACCTGCTGGTCGGCGCGTTGCGCACCATGGACCAGCGGGACGCGCCGTTGGTGCTCGCCGGGTTCTTCTGGAAGCTGCTCGCGCTCGAAGGGGTCGAGCCGATGCTCGACGCCTGTGTCCGCTGCGGCGCCGCGGAGCCCCTCGTCGCCTACGACGTCCGGGAGGGCGGTGTGCTGTGCGCAGGGTGTCGCTCGGGAGTGCCCGTCAGCGCCGATGCGCTGGAACTGCTCCGGATGATGCTCGGCGGACGGCTCGGCGCTGCGCTCGCCCGGCCGGTCGACACGGCCACGGGCGAGGTCGATCGTCTCGCCATCGCCGCGGTGGAGCACCACCTCGAGCGCAGACTGCGTTCCCTGGCCGTGCTCGCCCAGACCTGAAGACCGCCGGGCGAGCCGGTCAGGACAGCGGCCGGCCCTCGGCGTCGTTCACCTTCCGCGTGGCGAAGAGCACGATGTCGATCAGCGCCCAGATGCCGCAGCCGCCGAGCGTCACGAGCTTCGCGATGCCGAGCCCGGTGTGGCCGACGTAGAAGCGGTCCACGCCGAGCCCGCCGAGGAAGATGCTCAGCAGCAGGGCGACGAGGTACTCCTTGTCCGAGAACACCCCCGGTACGGAGGACGCGGGCACGGCGTACGGCTCGCCCTCCACCTGCACCAGGGTTCCCGGCTTCACCACACCGGACGACGCCAGCTGCCGGAGCTCGAGGTGGGTGACGAGGCGGCCCGCCATGTACGGCAGGTGGACCTGGTAGCGGAGATCGGCTGCGCCGTATGGCGCCGACCACGGACCGCTGCTGGCACGGGTCTGGTAGGCGGGGTCCGGGTGTTGCTCGGGCGGGTACCAGTTGCCGTCCGAGGCCTGCCACCAGCCGGCTCCGGGCGCCGGGCCGCTCATCGGGCGGTCCGAGGGGCGGTCATCAGCCGATCTCCGTCCACTGCTTGCTCACGTCGTCCCACTGCATCCACTGCTGGAGCGCCGGATCCCATTGGATGTAGGTGCCGCGGGCCTCGTCCCACATCGGCGCGTCGACACCGGGCTGCTCGGCCGGCGTAGGAGCGGGCGGTGGGGCGAAGGGCGGGGCCGCAGGGGGCGAGGCGAAGTCGCCGGGGGGTGGCGAGTTCCAGTCGGTGGCCGGCGGGGTGCCGACGGTCCAGCCGCCGCCGGGCGCCGGGGGCGCCGCGTTCGGAGGCGGGGGTGCGGTGCCCCAGACACCCGCGCTCGGCACAGCGGGTGCCGGCGGGGCGGGGGTGCCCCATGACGGTGCAGGGCCGCCCCAGGGCGCCGGGTTCACCGCAGGGCCGTCGAGCCCGGGCACGAACGGCACCGTCCCCACCGAGGAAGAGGCCACCACGAGTGTCCCGGCGGCCATGTCGCCGACGCGACGGTGGCCCTTCGAGGCGAGCGCGGTGATGGGACCGATGAGGCAGGTGCCGTCGACGATCCAGAGGAGCCAGCGGAGGAACGCCTTGCCGAAGCCGCAGGTGGCGCCGGTGTCCCGCCGGATCACCCGCAGGCCGAGCACGAGCTTGCCCACGCTGGCGCCGGTGGCGCCCGTGAGCAGGAACCCGTTGACGAGGCCGACGAGGCCGGCGAGGCTCGTGGCGACGGCGAAGTCGTCCTCCTCGACGAAGTACACCGTGCTGCCGACGTTGGCGCAGAAGCCCTCACCCGTCTCGGTGACGAGCTCGCAGAGGTCGGCAGCGGCCTGGTCGCTGCCGAGGTCCACCTGCTCGCCGTTCGCTGCGGCGAACCCGCCGAACACCGCGGCCATCAGCAGGAGGTCGATGATCCAGGCGACGAAACGGCGGCCCATGACCGCCGTCGGGTCGGTGGGCACCTGGTAGGCGTTCACGGGGTCTCCATGGGATCGGGGGCGCTGGCCGTGATTCTTGCCGATCCGCCGGTGCCGGACCGCGGACCCGTTACCCTTCCCGCCCATGGCCGAAGGCACCCCCGACACGGAGCTGATGGAGAAGATCGTCAACCTCTGCAAGCGCAGGGGCTTCGTCTTCCAGAGCGCCGAGATCTACGGCGGTTTCCGGTCCGCCTACGACTACGGGCCCATCGGGGTCCTGCTCCTGCGGAACGTGAAGGATGCCTGGTGGCGGACCATGGTGCAGCTCCGCGACGACGTGGTGGGCCTCGACGCGTCGATCCTGTCGCCGCCGGCGGTGTGGGAGGCCTCGGGTCACCTGGCGAACTTCACCGACCCGCTGGTCGACTGTCGGTCCTGCGGCAGCCGGTTCCGGGAGGACCACCTCGAGGGCGACGCCTGCCCCAACTGCGGTGCCGTCGGCTCCTTCACGGAGGCCCGGGCGTTCAACCTGATGTTCAAGACCCACGCCGGTCCGGTGGAGGGCTCGGGGCACGAGGTGTACCTGCGGCCCGAGACCGCGCAGGGCATGTTCATCAACTTCACCAACGTGATGAACGCCTCGCGGAAGAAGCCGCCGTTCGGCATCGCCCAGATCGGCAAGTCGTTCCGCAACGAGATCACCCCGGGCAACTTCGTGTTCCGCACCCGGGAGTTCGAGCAGATGGAGCTCGAGTTCTTCGTGCCGCCGGCTGAGGCCGACCAGTGGTACGAGCACTGGTGCGAGGCCCGTCTGCAGTGGTACCTCGACCACGGCATCCCTACGGAGAAGCTCCGGCTGCGTCCCCACGACGCCGACGAGCTGAGCCACTACTCCTCGGGCACCTCGGACGTGGAGTTCCTGTTCCCCTGGGGCTGGGGCGAGCTCGAGGGCATCGCCAACCGGGGGAACTACGACCTCACCCAGCACGCCACCCACAGCGGCGAGCGGCTCGAGTACTTCGACCAGACCACGAACGAGCACTACGTGCCCCACGTGATCGAGCCGGCGGCCGGTGCCACCCGTTCGATGATGGCCTTCCTGCTCGCCGCCTACGACGAGGAGGAGGTCAACGGGGAGACCCGCACCGTCCTCCACCTCCACCCGCGGCTCGCCCCGTACAAGGTCGCCGTGCTGCCCCTGTCCAAGAAGGACACGCTCACCCCGGTCGCCCGCGAGGTCCTCGACCTCGTGAAGGGCCGTTGGATGGCCGACTACGACGAGACGCAGGCCATCGGTCGCCGCTACCGGCGTCAGGACGAGATCGGCACGCCGTTCTGCGTCACGGTCGACTTCGACACCCTCGAGGACCGCTCCGTCACGGTGCGCGACCGCGACTCGATGCAGCAGGACCGGGTCCCCATCGAGGGGCTGATGGCGTACCTGTCCGAGCGGCTCCCCTGACCGGGATCCCGTCATGAGCGCTGCAGATCGGATCCGCGCCCTCGTCCATCAGGCCCGGGCTGCAGGCACGACAGATGCCCGGGTGGCCGCGGTCGCAGCAGCCTCCACGGCCGATGTCGAGGGGGTCCTGCACAGCACGGTCGCCGCCGGCGCGAACCCGGTGTTCGTCACGGGACTCGGCGTCTCGCCGGGGAGCGCGTCGGGGTCCGTGTACTTCTCCAGCGATGCGGCACTGGACGCCTACGACCGGGGCGAGGACCCGGTCCTGTGCTGTGTCGAGACCACGCCCGCCGACGAGCCGGGCATGCGGGTCGCGGTCGCCCTGATCACCGCGAGGGGTGGCACGGCGAGCCACGCCGCGGTCGTCGCACGGGCCCTGGGGGTGCCTGCGGTGTGCGGCGCCGACCGCCTGCACTTCGGCGACGGCACCGTCGGTGCCGACGGCCAGGTGATCGGCGAGGGCGACCTCGTGACCGTGGACGGCTCCACCGGCGCCGTGCACCTGGGCTCGGGGGAGGCCGCGTCCGCCGAGGCGCCGCCGGAGCTCGACGAGCTGCTCGCCTGGGCCGACGAGATCTGCGCCGGTCGCGTCAGCGTCCGCGCCAACGCCGACACGGAGCTCGACGCCGCCCGAGCCCGTGCGTTCGGGGCCGTCGGCATCGGCCTCTGCCGGACCGAGCACATGTTCCTCGGCAGCCGTCTCCCCGTCGTCCAGCGGCTCATCCTCGCCGAGGACGACGCGGAGGAGGCCGCCGCCCTCGAGGAGCTGCGGGTCGTGCAGCGCGACGACTTCGCCGGGGTCCTGGCCGCCATGGAGGGCCTCCCGGTCACCGTGCGCCTCCTCGATCCGCCACTGCACGAGTTCCTGCCTGCACTGGACGAGCTCGAGGTCGCGGCTGCGCTCGGCACGCTCGACGATGCCGGGCGCCGCCGTCTCGCCGCCGCCCGGGCTTGGCACGAGCGCAACCCGATGATCGGCACGCGCGGCGTCCGGCTCGCGGTGATCCGGCAGGACCTCTACCGCATGCAGGTGCGGGCGCTCGCCGACGCCGTCCGGCAACGGGTCGTCGCCGGGGGCGAGCCCCGGGTCGAGATCATGATCCCGCTGGTGG
>JBEIGA010000098.1:0-12964 GCA_040382135.1 Acidimicrobiales bacterium | reverse complement strand
CGGGGACGGGTCGCTGGCCCCGTGGCCGCCGGCCGGGCGACGCTCGCTCGCCGGCTTCGTCCCCGTGGTGGACGAGCTCACCGTGGCGGTCCACCGGGTGGCCGACGCCCTCCCCCGACGCCGGCTCGCGATCGCCTCCCACGGACTGCCGACGGAGGACGACAGCTGGCGGGTCGGCTTCGTCGAGGAGACCGTCCGCGCCGTGCGCGCCATGGTCGGCGACGGGGTCGATCTCATGGGTTGGTTCCACGACACCGCCGTGGACGGCTACGAGTGGGTGCGCGGCTTCGAGGCCCCTCGTGGGCTCCTCACCCGGGACCGCCGGCCGAAGGACAGCGCCCTCCGTCTCGGCGAACTGCTCGCCGAGACCGAGGGCTGACGCTCACACCCGGGAGCGGAACACCGAGCGCTGGCCCGACGCGTCCTTGTTGAGCCGCTTCGCGAGGTGCAGGCCCTCGAGCACGAGCTCGACCGCCGATGCGACCATGCCCGGCGACTCTGCGTCGTCCTCGCCCTCGAGCAGTTCGTCGACCGGACGGGCGAGCGCCGGGACGGCCTCGAGCAGCCGCAGGAAGTCCGTGTCGACGACGTCCTCGCCGGCATCCGCGGTCACGCCCGCCTCGAACGCCTCGACCACGGCGCGGTGGGTGTCCGGCGAGACGGCGTCCTTGAACACCGACAGGACCGCGGCCTTCATCAGGTGCTCGAGGACCTCACGGTCGCGGCCGTCGTCGACGGTCTCGAACTCGACCTTGCCCGCCGTGGAGGCGACCAGGGCGTCGAGGTCGCTGATCCGGGGCACGACCTCGGTACCGCCCTGGCGGAGGGTCCGGCGGAGGGCGTTGGCCACCAACGCCTCGAGGTTCGCGACGCTGAGCCGCACGGACACGCCGGAGCGCTGGTTGACGTGCGGGCTCTGCCGCGCCAGGTGGCTCAGGGTGGCGACGATCTCCACCATGAAGTCGGGGACGCGGACGGGCAGGTCGTCCGGGTCGGGGAGCTGCGCCTCCTGGGAGACGATCTCCATCTCGATCTCGACGTCGAGCGGGTAGTGGGTGCGGATCTGGGACCCGAAGCGGTCCTTCAGCGGGGTGATGATGCGACCGCGGTTCGTGTAGTCCTCCGGGTTCGCCGAGGCGAACAGGAGGAGGTCGAGCGGGAGGCGGACCTTGTGGCCCCGGATCTGGACGTCCCGCTCCTCGAGCACGTTCAGCAGGCCGACCTGGATCCGCTCCGCCAGGTCGGGCAGCTCGTTGATGGCGAAGATGCCCCGGTTGGTGCGGGGCACGAGCCCGTAGTGAATGGTGAGCTCGTCGGACAGGTACCGGCCCTCGGCCACCTTGATCGGGTCGACCTCACCGATGAGGTCGGCGATGGAGGTGTCCGGGGTGGCGAGCTTCTCGCCGTAGCGCGTGCTGCGGTGCACCCAGTCGATCGGGGTGTCGTCGCCGAGCTCCTCGACGAGCTGACGGGCGTGCCGGGAGATGGGCGCCTCGGGATCGTCGTTGATCTCCGAGCCGGCCACGATGGGCATCCACTCGTCGAGCAGCTCGACGAGGCCGCGGATCATCCGGGTCTTCGCCTGGCCGCGCTCCCCGAGGAAGATCACGTCGTGCCCGGCGAGGATGGCGTTCTCGAGCTGGGGCATGACCGTGTGCTCGTAGCCCAGGACGCTCGGGAACAGCGGCTCGCCTGCCCGGATCCGGGCGATGGCGTTCCGGCGGATCTCCTCCTTCACCGGGACGGATCGCCACCCCGACGCTCGGAGGGCTCCCAGGGTTGCAGGTCGGGTCTCCATGGGCTCACCGTAGCCGGGATCGGCGCCGGCCAACCGGGCCGACCCGGGCGGTGGCCGAACGACGTCGACCCGGTCCCTGCCGCCGGGTACCGTGCGCCGGTGGACCTGTCCGGGACGTGGCGTGCGCGGCCGACCGCAGCCGGCGCGCCCGGCACCGAGCGGGGCGACCCGGGGTCCCTCGACGACGAGGCCGGACCGGACTGGTGCACCCTGGAGGTGCCGTCGCACTGGGGGTCCGTCCCTGATCTGGACCCCGCCGTCCGCTCGGTCCTGCACCGCCGCCGGTTCGAGCACGCCCACGAGGGCGGGTGGGACGAGGCCGGGTGGGAGGGGAGCACGGCACGGAGCTGGCTCGTGCTCGATGGCATCTGCTACCAGGGCGACGTCTGGCTCGACGGCACCTACCTCGGCGACACCGAGGGCTGGTTCTTCTCCCACCGCTTCGAGGTGGGGGAGCTGCTCGCCGCCCGCGCCGACCACGTCCTCGACATCGAGGTCTCCTGTCCGGGCCCGGGCGCGACCGACGGTCGACGTGCCCTCATCGGCGCATTGCAGGACCCGAGGTTCGTCCCGCCCGGCTGGAACCCCGGCGGCGTCTGGCGGCCGGTCCGGCTCGTCACCACGGGTCCCGTGCCGATCCTCCACTTCCGGGCCGTCTGCACCGCGGCGACCGAGGCGAGGGCGACGGTCCGGCTCCGTGCCGTCGTGCACGCCGGCGCAGCCACCACCGTGCGGCTCCGGACCCGGGTCGGCCCGGTCGAGCACGAGCACGACCAGCCGCTGGCGACCGGCGAGAACCAGCTCGAGTGGGACGTGCACGTCCCCGCACCGGCGCGCTGGTGGCCGCGCGCGCTCGGCGAGCCCGTCCTGCACGACCTCTCCGTCGAGGTCCTGGCCGACGGCCGGGTGAGCGACCGCCGCACCGCCCGCATCGGCCTGCGCTCGGTGCGCCTCCACGACTGGACGCTCTGGGTGAACGGGGAGCGCCTGTTCCTGAAGGGCGCGGTCCTCGGGCCCACCCGTCCCGCCCTCGGCGCGGTCACCGCGGCGGAGGCTCGGGCCGACGTCGACGCGGCGGTGGAGCTGGGGCTCGACGCCCTGCGCATCCACACCCACGTCGCCCACGCCGAGGTGTACGAACGGGCCGACGAGGTCGGGATGCTGCTCTGGCAGGACATGCCCATGCACGGCGGCTTCGCACGCGGCGTGAAGGCGTCCGCGCAGCGACAGGCCCGGGAGCTGGTCGACCTGCTCGGGCACCACGCCTCGGTGTTCCTCTGGAACGCGCACGACGAACCGCACGCCGCGTGGCTCCAGCCGGACTCCGCCACCGGGCGGCTGCTCGACCACCAACGACCGACCTGGAACCGGGCCGTCCTCGACCGGGGCGTCCGTCGGGCGATCCGCAAGGCGGATCCGTCGCGCCCCGTCGACGTCCACGGCGGCCTCCTCCCGAACCTCCCGTCGCTCGACGGCACCGACACCCACCTCTGGTTCGGCTGGCGCAGCGGACGGGCGGAGGACCTCGCCACCTTCCTGGCCCGGATGCCCCGGGCCGGGCGGTTCGTGAGCGACTTCGGGGCCTGGTCCGTCCCTGCGGAACCCGCCGACCCGGCCGACGCCGAGGAGCCCGACGACCTCCGGTGGCAGCTGCTCCGCCGGGTGCCCCCCGACGCCTACCCGGACGAGGCGTCCTGGCGGGCGGCCACCCAAGCGGTGCAGGCCGACCTCCTCCGCACCCAGATCGAGATCCTGCGGCGTCTGAAGTACCGGCCGACCGGCGGGTTCACGTTCTCGCAGCTCGCCGACGGCCGGCCGGACCTGGGCGCCGGGCTCCTCGACGCCCGCCGCGACCGCAAGGCCGCGTGGGCGGCGGTGGCCGAAGCCTGCGCGCCCGTGCTCGTCACCGCAACCCCCCTCCCCGCGACCGTCGCGCCCGGAGACCGGCTCCGCCTGGACGTCCACGTCGTCAGCGATCGCCGCGACCCGCTCGGTGAGGTGCGGGTCGAGGCGCGGCTCACGGCGGGCGGCGCGACCGGGCGGTGGGGGTGGACGGGGCAGGTCCCGGCGGACAGCTGCGTCCGGGTCGGCACCATCCGATGGACCGTTCCCGAGCGGCCGGGGCCCCTCCGCCTCGACCTCACCCTCGTCGGGGGGGACCTCAGGCAGGAACGCAACACCTGCGCCACGATTCTGCCCGGACCGGGGCGCGGGGTCTAACTTTCCTCCTGGGCCGCCATTCCGCGGCCGTCGGGCCGCCCCCTGCCATGGGTCGGCCGCGAGACACGAGAGCACCGAAGCTCCGGAGGACCTGCACATGGCGCAGACCGTCTCCAGATACGGACGGGTCGAGCCGATCCGTCCGCGATCGAAGGTCAGGTTGCCCTTCCCGCTCAGCCTCTACCAGACGGCGGTGGGCAAGAAGTGGGTGATGGCGCTCACCGGGCTCATGCTGCTCGGTTTCGTGATCTTCCACGCGCTGGGCAACATCAAGATGTACATCGGCCCGACGGAGATCAACGAGTACGGCGAGGCCCTCCGGGACCTCGGCGGGCACATCGTCCCGCGGACCCACCTGCTGTGGATCCTCCGGATCGGCCTCGCCGGGGCCTTCCTGCTGCACATCCATGCGGCATGGGGCGTCAGCCGGATGAGCAAGCAGGCGAACACCGCCTACAAGGGCGGTCGGGACTACATCGCCGCCAACTTCGCCTCACGCACGATGCGCTGGACCGGCATCATCGTCGCCCTCTACCTGGTCTTCCACCTGGCGGACCTGACCTGGGGCTGGTTCAACGAGGACTACATCCGCGGTGACGTCTACTTCAACATGACCGAGAGCATGAGCAACCTGCCCATCGCGCTCATCTACATCGTGGCGAACGTGGCCCTGGCCATCCACGTCTTCCACGGCGCCTGGTCGCTCTTCCAGAGCCTCGGCATCAACAACCCGAAGTACAACCCGGCCCGGCGGCTCTTCGCCGTCGCGATCGCACTGTTCATCCTGGTCGTGAACGTGTCGTTCCCGATCATGGTCCAGGCCGGCGTCCTCGAGAACGACGGCCCGACCCCGCACGAGGAGGCCGCAGAGTGAGCGCAGTGCTGGATGCGAGGATCCCCAAGGGGGACCTCTCCGAGAAGTGGGAGAACCACAAGTTCTCCGTCAAGATCGTCAACGCCAACAACAAGCGGAAGTTCACGGTCATCGTCGTGGGCTCGGGTCTCGCCGGTGCGTCGGCCGCCGCCTCGCTCGCCGAGCTCGGCTACAAGGTGAAGCTGTTCACCTACCACGACTCGCCGCGACGGGCGCACAGCATCGCCGCCCAGGGCGGCATCAACGCGGCGAAGAACTACAAGAACGACGGCGACTCGGTGCACCGCCTGTTCTACGACACCATCAAGGGCGGCGACTACCGCGCCCGTGAGGCGAACGTGCACCGCCTCGCCGAGGTGTCGGTGAACATCATCGACCAGGCCACGGCGCAGGGCGTGCCCTTCGCCCGGGAGTACGGCGGCCTGCTCGACAACCGGTCGTTCGGCGGCGCCCAGGTGTCACGGACGTTCTACGCCCGCGGCCAGACCGGCCAGCAGCTGCTCATCGGCGCCAACTCGGCGCTGATGCGCCAGGTGGGGCTCGGGACCGTCGAGCTGAACAACCGCACCGAGATGCTCGACGTCGTGGTCAAGGACGGCCAGGCCGTCGGCATCATCACCCGCGACCTGCTCACCGGCGAGGTGGAGGGCCACTCGGGGCACGCCGTGCTGCTGTGCACCGGCGGCTACGGCAACGTCTACTTCCTGTCCACCAACGCCAAGATGTGCAACGTCACCGCGGCATGGCGTGCACACCGCAAGGGCGCGTACTTCGCGAACCCCTGCTACACGCAGATCCACCCCACCTGCATCCCGGCGAGCGACGACTTCCAGTCGAAGCTCACGCTCATGTCGGAGTCGCTCCGCAACGACGGCCGCATCTGGGTGCCGACGAGCAGCAGCGAGACCCGGGCCGCGGACCTCATCCCCGAGAGCGAGCGCGACTACTTCCTGGAGCGGAAGTACCCGGCGTTCGGCAACCTCGTCCCCCGCGACGTGGCGAGCCGCAACGCCAAGGCCGTGGTCGACCAGGAGCGCGGCGTCGGGCCGCTGAAGAACGGCGTCTACCTCGACTTCAGCGCCGCCATCGACCGCGACGGCGTCAACGCCATCAAGGAGCGGTACGGCAACCTCTTCGACATGTACGAGCGCATCACCGGCGAGGACCCGTACAAGGTCCCGATGCGCATCTACCCGGCCACCCACTACACCATGGGCGGCCTCTGGGTGGACTACAACCTGATGACCACCATCCCGGGCCTCTACGCCCTGGGCGAGGCCAACTTCTCGGACCACGGCGCCAACCGCCTCGGTGCCTCGGCGCTGATGCAGGGCCTGGCCGACGGCTACTTCGTGATCCCCGCCACCGTCGGCGACTACCTCGCCAACAAGCTGGGCGACGCGGTCGTGCCCACCTCGGATCCGGTCTTCACCCAGGCCATCGCCGAGGTCGCCGACCGCACGAAGCAGTGGCTGTCGACCGGCGGCACCAAGTCCGTCGACTACTACCACCGTGAGCTCGGCAAGATCGTGTGGGACTACATCGGCATGTCCCGGGACCGCAACGGCCTCGAGAAGGCCATGTCGGAGATCCCGGCCCTGCACGAGGAGTACCGCAAGAACGTCCGGGTGCTCGGCTCGGCGGACACGCTGAACCAGTCCCTCGAGAAGGCCGGGCGCGTCGACGACTTCTTCGGGCTCGCCCAGCTCATGGCCCGGGACGCCCTCGAGCGCGAGGAGTCCTGCGGCGGCCACTTCCGCGAGGAGCACCAGACCGAGGAGGGCGAGGCGAAGCGCGACGACGACAACTTCGCCCACGTGGCGGCCTGGGAGTGGCAGGGCGAGGGCGGGGCCCACGTCCGCCACAAGGAAGAGTTGGTGTTCGAGAACGTGACGCTGTCCCAGCGCAGCTACAAGTAGGAGCCTGCGATGGCCAAGCACATCAACCTCACCCTGAAGATCTGGCGGCAGGACGGCCCGAAGGCCGCCGGCCGTTTCGAGACCTACGACGTGCCGGACATCTCCGAGGACGCCTCGTTCCTCGAGATGCTCGACGTCCTCAACGAGCGCCTCATCGAGTCGGGCAAGGAGCCCGTCACCTTCGAGAGCGACTGCCGCGAGGGCATCTGCGGCACGTGCGGCCTCATGATCAACGGCAAGGCGCACGGACCGGAGAAGGGCACCGCCACCTGCCAGCTCCACATGCGGAAGTTCAGCGATGGTGACCACATCACCATCGAGCCGTGGCGAGCGGCGTCGTTCCCGGTCATCCGGGACCTGGCGGTCGACCGCAGCGCTCTGGACAAGATCATGGCTGCAGGCGGCTACATCTCGGTCAACACCGGCGCAGCTCCGGACGCCAACCTGACGCTCGTCCCGAAGGACGTCGCCGACACGGCGTTCGACGCTGCGGCGTGCATCCAGTGCGGCGCCTGCGTGGCGGCGTGCCCGAACAGCGCCGCCCAGCTGTTCACCGCGGCGAAGGTGAGCCACCTCAACCTGCTCCCGCAGGGCCAGCCCGAGCGCTGGTCCCGCGTGGAGAACATGGTGGAGACGATGGAGGAGTTCTTCGGCGCCTGCACGAACCACGGTGAGTGCTACGAGGCGTGCCCGAAGGAGATCAGCCTCGACTTCATCGCCATCATGAACAAGGACTACGTGAAGTCCAAGATCAAGAACCGCAGGCTGGCCAGCCAGCAGGGCTGACCCGCGACACGCTCCCACCGGCCGGCGTTCCCCCTGGGGACGCCGGCCGGTGCGCGCCCGGGCTCCGGAACCTGACCCTTGACCCTCGACGCGATCGGCGCGACAGTGACGTCTGTCACGTCGTTGACGGGGCGTCCGGCCGGCGGGGAGCACCAACCCCGATCTGGTCCGATCCGTCGCGTCCCCTCACGTCCTCGCACCTGATGCCGCACGAGGCCACGGAGAACGATGCACGGAGCACGACGGGGATGCCAGGTCCCGGACGAGCGCCTTCGCCCACCGCGGGGCGCTCGTTCCGCGTCCGGTCTCGTGCCCCGCCGGCCCGACGGCTGGACCCCGAGGTGGCTAGGCGACGGCGAAGTGCTCGACGAGGAGGTCCCAGAGCTCGGCGAAGAGGGCGGGTGGCGCCTCGTGGCCGAGCCCCTCCACGACCACCAGGGACGCCCCCGGGATGCCGGCGGCGAGCGCATGGGCGTGCTCGGGGGGGTAGACGCGGTCGGCGTCACCGTGGACCACGAGCGTGGGGCAGCCGATCGCCCCGAGGCGGTCCAGGCGCCCCGGCGAGCCGAACACCGCAGGACCGTGGCCGGTCTCCGGCCGCCACGCCCAGGCGACCTCGGCCTCGGCGACGGCGAGCTCGTGGGCCTCGTCGAAGGGGTACCGGGTCCCGGAGAAGAGCCGGGCGAGCTCGACGTGCCAGGCGACCCGTCCGGGCTCGTCCTTGGGGAGGGGCGCGAACCGGCGCTCGGCGATGGCGAGGACGAGGTCCTCCTCGGGCAGGGGGAGCCGTTCGTCGTCGGGCGCGGGCGTGGTGGCGAGCAAGGTCAGCGTGCGCACCCGCGCCGGGTGCGAGAGAGCCAGGAGTTGCCCGACCATCCCGCCCATCGAGTGGCCGACGACGTGCACGGCGCCCACGTCGAGCGCGTCGAGCACGGCGACCGCATCGGCGGCGAGGTCGTCGAGGTCGTAGACGGCGTCCGCCGGCAGCAGGCTCGAACGCCCGGTGTCGCGGTGGTCGTAGCGCACCACCCGCATCCCGGCGGCGAGGAACCGGTCGACCACCGGCGGCGACCACCGCCGCGAGGAGGAGTCCGCTCCGGCGACGAGCAGCACCACCGGCGCGTCGGCCGGACCGACGACCTCCGACCAGATCTGCACGCCGAAGCGCTCGACCACCACCTCGTGCCGTTCGGTGTCCATCACGACGACGCTACCGAGTCGCCGCCGGCCAGCAGCCAACCCCACGAGTCCGGGACGCCGACCTCGCGCACCAGGGCTCGGACCGCCGGCCCGCGCGTCGTGGGGGCGGGGGCGACCGCCACCAGATCGAGGTCCAGGGGGGACCCGTCGACGGTCACCACCACCCGGCCGTCCGGGGCACCGCCGCGGAGGTCGGCGATCCGCACGGGCCGATCACCGCATCGCGCAGGGCGGGACACGGACCCCGCGGCACGGTGCCGTCCCCAGGCCGACGTCGGGACCGGCCCCCACCGGTGCGCCCAGACCCCGACGCCGTCGAGCACGAGCCGCTCGGGCCCGACCAGCACCTCGCCGTGGACGGTGGACGGGACCTCGTAGCCCCCACCGGGACCGGGGAGCCCGACCGGCGGCGAGCCCGCCTCCCACTCGAGGTCCGCGCCGAGCGGCGTGCGGTCCCCGCGGGCGGCGCCGAGCGCGTCCCACGGGTCGTCGAGGGCCACGGCGAACGCCTCCAGGCCGAGCGACCAGTGGTCGAGCGGGGTCTCGCACTCCGCCGCCGCCCAGATGCCCGGGCCCCGGACCTCGAGGCCGACCCGGGGACGGGGCAGGTCGTCGGCGACCAACGACACGAGGGGCCGGCCGTCCCCGACCAACGCAGCACGGACCGCGCTGCGGTCGACGCCGGACTCGGCGTCCCGGACGATCTCGAGGTCGAGGTGGAACCCGAGCCCGGCGGCGGCGTCGACGAGATCGAAGGACCAGACCTCCCACCAGCCCGATCCGACCGGCGGGTGCGGTCGCTCGTCGGAGGCCGCGGGCGACCGCACGGTCACGGCCGTTCGGGGGCGAGGACCACGCGGGTGCCGGCCAGTCGGTCGTGCAGGCCGCGACGGTCGACCGACAGCACGATCGACGCCAGCAGCACGAGCAGGACCGGCACCGTCAGCACGGGCAGGGCGATGGCGGGGCCGTAGAGCAGCAGCGACCGGAGCACCGTGGCGGCCCAGCCGGGGCGCTCGCCGTCGACGGTCTGGAGCGTCAGGCCGGTCATCGCCTTCCCGAGGGTCCGGCCCACGAGCACCACGGGCAGGATCTCGACCACCACGACACAGACGGCCATGAGCACGATGGTGCGGAACGCGGACAGGTCGACGTCGACCGCACGGCGTCCGAGCGGGTCGCCGCCCAGCAGCCGCGCACCGATCTCGACGACGACGAAGATCGTGACCCACCCGAGCAGGACGGTGTCGAGCAACCGTGCGGCGACGCGCCGGCCGACCGGCGCGAGGGGGGCGGGCAGGAGCGGCACGGGCGGATGCTACCGGTGCTCTCCGTGGAGGCTTCCTCCGACGGCCCGTACGCTGACGTCGTGGAGTACCTCAGCCCGGAGTGGCTCGCCGCCGCCGCGACGCTCGTCGCCGCGGATCCCTTGCTGGCGGCGGCCGCCACGGCCCACGAGCTGGTCGTCGAGTACCTCGTCGAGCAGCCGCGCGAGCACGGCCCGGGTGAGCACGGTCCGGGTGCCGTCGCTCCGGGCGACCCGGTCGCGTACCACCTGCGCCTGTCCGGTGGTGCTGTCGCCCTGGTCCCCGGGACCGCGCCCGACGCCGACGTCCGCTTCCGCTGCGACCACGCCACGGCGCTCGCGGTCGCCAGGGGCGAACTGGGAGCCCAGCGGGCGTTCATGGAGGGACGGCTCCGGATCGGCGGCGATGTCCGGGCGATCGTCGCCGCGCAGGAGGTCCTGGCCGCCGTCGGCGACGTGCTCGCCCCGATCCGGCCCCCGGCGGCACCCGGCTGATGCCCGAGCTCCCCGAGGTCCGGGCACACGCCGAGCGCCTCACCACGGCGCTCGGCGGCAGGACGCTCGAACGGTTCCAGCCGCTCTCGTTCACCGCGCTGAAGAGCGTCGGGGACCCCGACGCAGCGGTCGGACAGCCCCTGCTCGCCGTGGCGAGCCGGGGCAAGCACCTGGTGCTGCGGTTCCCGTCCCTGCACTTCGTCGTCCACCTCATGCAGGGCGGACGCCTCCGGCCGGACCCGAAGCCCACGGCCAAGCCGCGCGGGGGGCTCGCCCGTTGGTGGTTCGCCGGCGACGAGCAGCTGCTGCTCACCGAGGCGGGCACCGAGCACAAGGCGGGGATCCGGCTCGTCACCCCCGACGCCGAGGACACCCACTTCGCCGACCTCGGGCCCGACGCGGACACCGTCGACGCGGACCGACTCGCCGCTCTCCTCGCCGGCGCGGGCGGCCGGCTGCACGGCTTCCTCCGTGACCAGCACGGGGTGGCGGGGCTCGGGCGGCGTCTGGCGAACGAGGTCTGCTGGGAGGCGCACCTGTCACCGTTCGCCTCGGCCAAGGCCCTGACCACCGAGGAGGTGGGCCGGTTGCGGCTGGCCATCGTGGCGACCATCGCCCGGGACCTCGAGGTGGAGCGGTCGCGCCCCGACATGAGCGCATCAAAGGACCGTCCCGGCGCGGTGCACCACCGCACCGGAGCGGCGTGCCCCCGGTGCGGTGACACCGTGCGCGAGGTCGCCTATCGCGCCTACCAGGTGCACTACTGCCCCACCTGCCAGACGGGCGGACGGATCCTGGCCGACAACACCACCAGCCGCTTCCTGAAGTAGCGGCACGGGTCAGTAGGCGCCGGGGCCCTCGGTCTCCTCGGTGACCGGCTCGCCGCCGTCCGCCGCCGCGTCGGGGCTGTTCGCCCGGAAGTACTCCCACTCCTCCACCCGGGTGCCGTCGGGGAGGTTGCAGTAGCCGACCTGGCCGCCCTCCTCGTCGACGATCTCGACCGTGCCGCCCTGCTCGACGCAGAACTCCGAGGCGGGGTTCGCGAGACCGGCGGTGGTGGTGTCGGCGGGCTCGTCCGACGAGGTGTCGTCACCGCCGCACGCCCCGCCCGCGACGACGAGGGTGAGGGCGAGGCCGATCGCAGCGAGGACGGGGCGGGTGCGCACGGGGACGGTCCGTCAGATCAGGCCGAGCTCGGCGACGGCGTCGCGCTCGGAGACGAGTTCCGCCGCCGACGCGTCGATCCGACCGCGGCTGAACTCGTCGATCTCGAGGCCCTGCACGATGGACCAGTCGCCGTCGGCGCAGGCGCACGGGAACGAGGAGATGATCCCCTCGGGGACGCCGTAGCTGCCGTCGGAGTACACCGACATCGAGACCCAGTCGCCGGGGGCGGTACCGAGCGACCAGTCGCGCATGTGGTCGATGGCGGCGTTGGCCGCCGAGGCGGCGGAGGAGGCGCCGCGGGCGTCGATGATGGCGGCGCCGCGCTGGGCGACCGTCGGGATGAAGGTGGACTCGAGCCAGGCCTGGTCGCCGACGAGGTCGGCGGCGATCCTCCCGCCGACCTCGCAGTGGAAGAGGTCCGGGTACTGCGTGGAGCTGTGGTTGCCCCAGATCGTCATCCGCTTGATGTCGGTGACCGCAGCACCGGTCTTGGCCGCCAGCTGGCTCACCGCACGGTTGTGGTCGAGCCGGGTCATGGCCGTGAACTGCCGGGGGTCGATGTCCGGGGCGTTCCGCTGGGCGATCAGGGCGTTGGTGTTCGCGGGGTTCCCGACCACCAGGACCTTGATGTCCTTCGCGGCGTTGGCGTTGATGGCCTTGCCCTGCGGGCCGAAGATGCCGCCGTTGGCGCTGAGCAGGTCGCCGCGCTCCATGCCGGCCTTGCGGGGCATCGCGCCGACGAGCAGGGCGTGGGTGGCATCGGCGAAGGCGACGTTCGGGTCGTCGGTCTTCACGACGCCGGCGAGGAGCGGGAAGGCGCAGTCCTCGAGCTCCATGTGCACACCGTCGAGTGCCTTGAGCGCAGGCGTGACCTCGAGCAGCTGGAGGATCACCGGCTGGTCCGGGCCGAGCATCTGGCCGCTCGCGATGCGGAACAGCAGGGCGTAACCGATCTGACCGGCAGCGCCGGTCACCGTGACGCGTGCGGGCGACGTCGTGCTCACAGAAGCTCCTCGAGGGGGACGGCAGGCACCGTTGCCTGCGCTGCTGTGCAGGTGCACCCACCTGCCTGACTTGCGGAGTCGACGATAGCGACCGGCTGTTCCGAGCCCGCTACCGCGCCCGTCGGTGACGGCGCGGCGGGTCCGGATCGGGCGGTTTCACCCCGGAAGGGCGATGCATCCATGCCTCCCGCGCCG
>JBEIGA010000097.1:0-13032 GCA_040382135.1 Acidimicrobiales bacterium | reverse complement strand
GGCCACCGTCCCCGTCGTGGTCGACGGCGACGCCCTGCACGCCGTCCGGCCGGACGAGCTCGCCGCCCGGCCGGCGCCCACGGTCCTCACCCCGCACGACGGCGAGCTGGCCGTGCTCGTCGGCGCCGCCGCCGGCGCGGACCGGATCGCCGAGGTCCGCTCGCTCGCGGCCCGGACCGGCTGCGTGGTCCTCGCCAAGGGCCCGACCACGGTCGTCGCCGCCCCCGACGGGCAGGTGCGGCTGGTCGTGGACGGCCACCCCGCCCTGGCCACCGCCGGGACCGGCGACGTCCTCTCCGGCGTGATCGGCGCCCTGCTGGCCCGGGGCTGCGCCCCCCTCGCCGCAGCCGCGGCGGCGGCGGAGTGGCACGCCCTCGCCGCGACCGCCGGGCCCACGGAGGGTCTCGTGGCGGGCGACCTGCCGGACCGGCTGCCGCTCGTCCTCGAACGCCTGGACGCGCCGCGGTGAGACCCACCCGCGCCGAGGTCGACCCCGAGGCGATCAGCCACAACGTCCGCGTGGTCGCCGACGCGTGCGCCACGCCGGTCTGCGCGGTGGTGAAGGCCGACGGCTACGGGCACGGCGCGGTGGTCGCCGCCCGGGCGGCACTCGACGCCGGCGCGGTCCACCTCGCCGTCGCACTCGTCGAGGAGGGGGTCGCCCTCCGCTCGGCGGGGATCGACGCCCCGATCCTGGTGCTGTCCGAGGTGCACCCGGCGGCGCTCCCCGCGGCGTGCGCCGCCGGGCTGACCCCCACGGTGTGCTCGCCGGCGGGTGTCGCCGCAGCCGCTGCAGCGGGCGTGCCGGCGGTCCACCTCAAGGTCGACACCGGGATGCACCGCATGGGGTGCGCCCCGGCCGAGGTCGTGCCGCTGGCCCGGGCGGTGCTCGGTGCCGGGATCGGGCTGGGTGGGGTCTGGACCCACTGCGCGGTCGCCGACGACCCCGCCGAACCGTTCACCGGCGTCCAGATCGCTCGGTTCGCCGCAGCCCTCGGCGCGCTCGAAGCGGCCGGCATCGACCCGGGGATCCGCCACGCGGCGAACTCGGCGGCGGCGCTCGTGCACCCGGCCGCCCGCTACGACCTGGTGCGCGTCGGGATCGCCCTGTACGGGGTGGACCCGTCGGCGGCGGTCGCCGGCACGGTGCCGCTCCGGCCGGCGCTGCGGCTCTGCTCGGAGGTGTCCGCCGTGCGTCGGATCGACGCTGGCGAAGGCGTGTCCTACGGGCTCCGGTGGCGGGCGGCGTCGCCCACCACGATCGCCACGGTGCCGATCGGGTACGCCGACGGGGTCCGCCGCGACCTGGGGTTGCGCGGCGGGGTGGTGCTGCACGGGGGGTGCCGGCGACCGGTGGCCGGGGTGGTCACCATGGACCAGCTGCTGTTCGACGCCGGCGACGCGCCGGTCGCCGTCGGCGACGAAGTGGTGCTCCTCGGCCGGCAGGGGAGCGAGGAGCGCACGGCTGCGGAGGTCGCCGCGGAGCTCGACACGATCCCGTACGAGGTGCTCACCTCGCTCGGCCCCCGGATCCCCCGGGTGGTGCAGCCATGAGCACGGCCGCGCCCGTGGTCGACCTGGGGATCGAGGGGGTCGCGGTCGGGCACTGGACCGATCCCGTGGGGCGCACCGGCTGCACCGTCGTGGTGCTGCCGCCCGGCACGGTCGCGTCCGGGGAGGTGCGCGGCGGGGCTCCCGCCACCCGGGAGTTCGCCCTCCTCGACCCGTCGCGGTCCGTCGCCGAGGTCGACGCGGTCGTGCTCACCGGCGGTTCCGCCTTCGGGCTCGCGGCAGCCGACGGGGTGGTCTCCGGGCTCGAGGCCGACGGCCGTGGCTTCGAGACGCGCTCGGCGCGGGTTCCCATCGTGGTGGCGATGGCGATCTACGACCTCGCCCAGGGCGACGCCGCCGCCCGCCCCGACGCCACGGCGGGCCGCGCCGCGTACGACGCCGCTGCAGTGGGTCCGGTGACGCTCGGGCTCGTGGGTGGGGGCACGGGCGCCACCGTGGGGAAGTGGCGAGGGTCGGACGCCGCCCGTCCCGGCGGGCTCGTCGGCGCGGCCGAACGGGTCGACGGGCTCGTCGTCGCCTGCCTCGTCGTGGTCAACGCGGTCGGCGACGTCGGCGGTGCGCCGGACCGGGACGCGCTGGCCGTGTACGGCGCCGACCTGCTCACGACCCCGCCGCCGGGCGAGGCCACCACGGTGGCGCTGGTCCTCACCAACGCCCGCCTCGACAAGGCCGGGTGCCACCTCGTGGCGCAGGGGGCGCACGACGGGTTCGCCCGGGCGATCTTCCCGGTCCACACGCGGGCCGACGGCGACGCCGTGGTGGCGGCGGCGACGGGTGCCGTCGACGCGCCGCTCGACCGTGTGCGGGCGCTCGCCGTCCTCGTGGTCGAGCAGGCGATCCGCTCCCTCGCCTGACGCCGGCCCCGCTCCGGGACGGGGGGAGAGGGGGGCTGGGTAGCCTTGGGGGATGGTTCGTGGCACGGCCGAGGCCGACAGGTGACCGGGGCGCGCCGCCCGTGATCGAGGCCCGCAGCCACGGGGTCGCGCAGACCCGGGCGCTCGCCGCCCGCCTCGCCGGGCTGGCCCGCGCCGGCGACCTGCTCGTGCTCTCGGGCGATCTCGGTGCCGGGAAGACCGCCTTCGCCCAGGGGTTCGGGGCCGGGTTGGGGGTCGGCGTCCCGATCACCTCGCCCACGTTCACCCTCGCGAACGTGCACCAGGGCGAGCGGCTGCTCATGCACCACCTCGACGTCTACCGGATCGACCAGATCGAGGAGGTCGCCGACCTCTCTCTCGCCGAGCTCCTCGACGGCGACACGGTGACCCTCATCGAGTGGGGCGACGCCATCCTGCCCGCGCTGCCCTCCTCCTACCTCGAGGTGGCGCTCCGGCACACCGAGGACACGGACGCCGCTGCGGACGACGACCGCATTCTGACCCTCCGGGTGATCGGGCCGTCGTGGGCGGACCGGACCTCGGCGCTCCAGGCGACGGTGCGAGCGTGGGAGGAGGCGGGTCGATGCTGATCCTCGGGATCGAGAGCGCCACGGCCAAGGTCGGGTGCGCCATCGGCGACCACCGCGTCCTGGCCTCCGCCCATGCGGCCATCGACCGGCGCCACGCCGAGAACCTCGCCCCGCAGATCGACTTCGTCCGCCGCCAGGCCCAGGTGCGGTTCGCGGACCTCACCGTGGTCGCGGTCGACGTCGGGCCCGGGCTCTACACCGGCCTGCGCGTGGGCATCTCCTCCGCGCTCGCACTGGCCCACGCGCTGGGGATCCCCATGATCGGCATCCCCAGCCTCGACCTCGTGGCGTTCGCGGCGAGGCACACCTCCCGCCGCATCGGCGCCGTGCTCGACGCCCGCCGCGGCGAGGTGTTCGTGGCGGAGTACCGGCCGGTCCCGGGCGGAGTGCAGCGGGTCGGCGAGCCCCGCGTGGCCAGACCGGAAACCGTCGCCGCGGAGCTCCAGGCGGACGACGTGGAGACGCTGCTCGTCGGCGACGGGGCCCGGCGCTACGCGGACCGCTTCGCGGAGCTGCGACACGTGGAGATCGCCGACGCCCTGCTCGACCATCCGAACGCCGTCTCGCTCGTCCAGCTCGCCCACGCCCGCGCCCTGCGCGAGGAGTTCGTCCAGCCGTGGGAGCTCGAGCCGCTGTACCTGCGCAAGCCGGACGCCGAGAGCAACTGGATCACGCGGGAGGTCCGGTGAACCGTCCGGGAGCACCGGTGCAGGTGCGGCCGATGCGCCGCGCCGACGTCCCCGCGGTCTACGCGATCGAGCGCGACGTCCACCACAAGGGCTGGTCTGCGGCGGTGTTCCGCGACGAGCTCGAGCGCAACGACCGGGCGTACGTGGTCGCCGAGTCCGACGGCGAGCTGGTCGGCTACGCCGGGCTGCTGCAGGTGCTCGACGAGGGCCACATCGCGAACGTGGCCGTGGCCCGGTCCCGGCAGGGGGCGCAGATCGGACGGCGCCTGGTGCTGGAACTGCACCGCATCGCCCTGCAGCGCGGCATCACCGCCCTCACGCTCGAGGTGCGGGCGGGCAACGAACCCGCCAAGGCGTTGTACCGCCGGTTCGGCTACGCGCCGGTCGGGGTGCGCAAGGGCTATTACACCGACGGCGAGGACGCGCTGATCATGTGGGTCCACGACATCGACGCCGCCGCGCACGCCCAGCGCCTCGCCGCGGTCGAGCTCGGGCTGAACGGAACGGCGGAGGTCGGGCGATGAGCGGGTCGGACCTGGTGCTCGGCATCGAGACGTCCTGCGACGAGACCGCGGCCGCAGTGGTGTGCCGGGGCGAGACCGTGCTGTCCTCGGTCGTGAGCAGCCAGGTGGACATCCACGCCCGGTTCGGCGGGGTGGTGCCCGAGGTGGCGAGCCGCGCCCATGTGGAGCTGCTGGTGCCGGTCGTGGCCGAGGCGATGATCGAGGCCGCCGCCGAGGGACCCGGGCTGGCCTGCGTGGCGGCGACGTCCGGGCCGGGCCTGATCGGCAGCCTGCTCGTCGGGGTCAGCGCGGCGAAGGCGTTGGCGTTGGCCTGGGACGTGCCGTTCGTGGCGGTCAACCACCTCGAGGCGCACCTCTACGCGTCGTTCCTGGAGGACCCCGACCTGTCGCTCCCGCTCGTGGTCCTGCTGGTCTCGGGCGGCCACACGATGCTCGTGCACATGCGCGGGCACGGCGACTACGAGATCCTCGGGTCGACACTCGACGACGCCGCCGGCGAGGCGTTCGACAAGGTGGCCCGGTACCTCGGCCTCGGCTACCCGGGCGGTCCGGCCATCGACCGCCTCGCCCGGAGCGGCGACCCCACCGCGATCGCCTTCCCCCGGGCGATGCTCGACGAGGGGCTCGACTTCTCCTTCAGCGGCCTGAAGACCTCCGTGGTCAACCATGTGCGCCGGCACCCCGACGTCGACGGCGCCGACGTCGCGGCGTCGTTCCAGCAGGCCGTGGTCGACGTCCTCGTGACGAAGGCCCGACGGGCCGCTCGCCAGGTCGGAGCGGCCGGCCTCTGCCTGGGCGGCGGGGTCGCGGCGAACAGTCGTCTGCGGGAGCAGTTCCTCGACGCGTGCGAGGCGGACGGGTTGCGTGCCTTCCTGCCGTCGCGGGAGATGTGCACCGACAACGCGGCGATGGTCGCGGCCGCCGGCTGGTGGCGGCTGCAGCAGGACGGGCCGTCGCCGCTCGACGCCGGCGCCGACCCCAACCTGCGCCTCGTCGTGCGCTGACCTGCTCGGGTGGGTCCGCCGGCCCGAATCCCTCGGCCGGGCGTTGCAGGTGGTGGGGCTCCCGCGTATGGTTAGCACTCGTCCCAGGAGACTGCTAACGCCAACGGAGGCGCACCAGATGAGTCTCCAGCCCCTCGAGGACCGCATCGTCGTCCGGCCGAACACGGCCGAGGCCACCACTGCGAGCGGCCTTGTCATCCCGGATACGGCGAAGGAGAAGCCCCAGCAGGGCGAGGTCCTGGCCGTGGGTCCGGGCAAGCGCTCGGAGCAGAGCGGTGAGCTCATCCCGACCGACGTGAAGGTCGGTGACACCGTCGTGTACAGCAAGTACGGCGGCACCGAGATCACCGTCGGCGGCGAGGACCTGCTGATCCTCAACGCCCGCGACGTCCTCGCGATCGTCAAGTAGGCCACGTGTCGAAGCAGCTGAAGTTCGACGAGGCCGCCCGCCGGTCGCTCGAGGCGGGCGTCAACCGCCTCGCCGACGTGGTGAAGGTGACCCTCGGCCCGAAGGGCCGCAACGTGGTCCTCGCCAAGAAGTTCGGTGCCCCGACCATCACCAACGACGGCGTGTCCATCGCCCGTGAGGTGGAGCTCGAGGACCCGTTCGAGAACATGGGTGCCCAGCTCGTGAAGGAGGTGGCCACCAAGACCAACGACATCGCTGGTGACGGGACCACCACGGCCACGGTGCTCGCCCAGGCGCTCGTGAACGAGGGCATGCGCAACGTCGCCGCCGGGGCGAACCCCGCCGGCGTGAAGCGCGGCATGGAGGCCGCCGTCAAGGCCGCGGTCGACGCCATCGCCGCCCAGGCCATCCAGGTCGACGACTCCCGCGAGAAGATCGCCCAGGTCGCGTCGATCTCGGCCGCCGACCCGTCGATCGGCGAGGTCATCGCCGAGGCCATCGACAAGGTCGGCAAGGACGGCGTGGTCACCGTCGAGGAGTCGAACACCTTCGGCATGGACCTCGAGTTCGTCGAGGGCATGCAGTTCGACAAGGGCTACCTGTCGCCTTACTTCGTGACGGACCCGGAGCGCCAGGAAGCGGTGCTCGAGAACCCGCACATCCTGTTCAACCAGGGCAAGATCAGCTCGATCCAGGACCTGCTCCCGGTGCTCGAGCGTGTGATCCAGTCCGGTCGTCCCCTGCTGATCGTGGCCGAGGACGTCGACGGCGAGGCGCTCGCCACGCTCGTCGTGAACAAGATCCGGGGCACCTTCAACTCGGTCGCCGTCAAGGCACCGGGCTTCGGCGACCGCCGCAAGGCGATGCTGCAGGACATGGCGATCCTCACCGGCGGCCAGGTCGTCGCCGAGGAGGTCGGCCTAAAGCTCGACGCCGTCACGCTCGACCTGCTCGGCTCGGCCCGCAAGGTGGTCATCACCAAGGACGAGACGACGATCGTCGACGGTGCCGGCGCCGGCGAGGACGTCGAGGCCCGCGTCGCCCAGATCAAGCGGGAGATCGACAACACCGACTCCGACTGGGATCGGGAGAAGCTCCAGGAGCGTCTCGCGAAGCTGGCCGGCGGTGTCGCGGTCGTCCGTGTGGGCGCCGCCACCGAGGTGGAGCTCAAGGAGAAGAAGCACCGCATCGAGGACGCCCTCTCGGCGACCCGCGCGGCCATCGACGAGGGTGTGGTCGCCGGCGGCGGCACCGCCCTGCTGCGGTCCCGCCCTGCGGTGAAGGCCGTCGTCGAGTCGCTCACGGGCGACGAGGCCACGGGTGCCCGCATCGTCTACGCGGCGCTCGAGGCGCCGGCGCGGCTCATCGCCGAGAACGCCGGCCTCGAGGGTGGCGTGATGGTCGGTCGGGTCGAGGACGCCGAGGGCTCCATCGGCCTCAACGCCGCCACCGGCGAGCTGGTCGACCTCGTGGACGCCGGGGTCATCGATCCGGCGAAGGTGACCCGCGCGGCGCTGCAGAACGCCGCGTCGATCGCGGCGCTGATCCTCACCACCGAGTGCCTCGTGGCCGACAAGCCCGAGCCGGCCGGCGCCGCGGGTGGCAACCCGATGGGTGGCATGGGCGGCATGGGCGGCATGGGGATGATGTAGTCCCCGGCCCACGGACGTGGTCTGCGCAGGAGCCGGGGCATCCGCCCCGGCTCCTGCCGCGTCCGGGAGCAGGCGCGCTCGGTAGATTCACGGCGATGGACGAACGGCCCCGCCCCGATCCCGCGAAGCTCCACGACCAGCTCGCCGCCTGGCAGACCGGGGAGAGCACCCCGGGCCGCGCGATGGCGGACCTGAAGACGGGCCGGCTGCCCGAATGGCTTGCGGCCTCCGGCGACGACCGGGTCGCCGGCATGCTCGAGGCGTGGGACGGCTGGGAACGGGGACGCACCGCGCCTGCGGACGTGCTGGCCGCGCTCGTCGAGCAGGGGCTCCCCGACCTCCTGGCCGGGACGGCTGCGTGACGTCCCGGGGCGGACCGCAGCTCATCCCGCGGCCGCCCGACGCCCTGCCGGGCGATCCGCCGCCCTGGGCGGTGCTGCCCCCCGCCGATCGCCGGGTCGACCTGCGCACCCTCGCCGACCGGCTCCGCGCGCGTGGTCCGGGCCGGGAGGTGCTGACCGAGCACCGGCCCCCCGCCGAGGACGGACGACGCTCCGCCGTGCTGGTCGCCCTGTGGGACGAGGGCGACGGGCCCCACGTGCTGCTCACGCGTCGCTCGCCGCACCTGCGCAGCCATCGCTGGGAGGTCAGCTTCCCCGGTGGAGGCCACGATCCCGAGGACCGCTCCCTGTGGCACACCGCCCTGCGGGAGGCGGAGGAGGAGGTCGGGCTCGACCCGGGCCTGGCGGTGCCGGTGGGCGAGCTCGACCGCTTCGTCACCGTCGGCAGCCGCAGCCTGGTGCACCCCTTCGTGGCGTTGCTCCCGGGCCGGCCCGAGGGTCTACGTGCTGCGCCCGAGGAGGTGGAGGCGATCCTCCACGTCCCCCTCGAGGAGCTGCTGCTCGACGAGGTGTTCCGGGAGGAGCGTTGGCCCATCGCCGGAGCCCACCGCCCGATCACCTTCTTCGAGCTCGTGGGCGACACGATCTGGGGCGCCACCGCCGCCATGTTGCGCCAGCTGCTCGGCCTGGCCACCGGCACCGTGGGCTGACCCCCTCGCGATCGTGTCCTGCGTGTCGAGCGTCGCCCTGCTCGTGGCCGGGATGGGCCGGACGACCCGGTTAGAGTGCCCCTTTCCCCGGAGCGGAGTCCCCGAGCGGAGACGGGAGGGCACCACCGATGGCAGAGATCGAGATCGGCCTCGGAAAGACCGGTCGCCGGGCCTACGGGTTCGACGACATCGCGATCGTCCCCAGCCGGCGGACACGCGATCCGGAGGACGTCGACATCTCCTGGCAGATCGACGCCTACCGGTTCGACATCCCGGTGCTGGCATCGGCGATGGACGGGGTCGTGAGCCCGGCCACCGCCATCGAGCTCGGGCGCCTCGGCGGCGTGGGGGTGCTCAACCTCGAGGGGCTCTGGACCCGCTACGAGGACGCCGACCGGGTGCTCGAGGAGATCGCGTCGCTCCCCGACGACAAGGCCACGCACCGCATGCAGGAGCTCTACGCGGAGCCCATCCAGCCGGACCTCGTCGTGCAGCGCATCCGCGAGATCAAGGCGGCGGGTGTGGTCGCCTGCGCGTCGGTCACCCCGCAGCGCACCGAGATGCTCGCGAAGCGGATCCTCGAGGCCGAGCTCGACCTGCTGGTCATCCAGGGCACCGTGGTCTCCGCGGAGCACGTCTCCAAGACCGTCGAGCCGCTGAACCTGAAGAAGTTCGTCCGCGAGCTCGAGATCCCCGTCATCGTCGGCGGGTGCGCCAGCTACCAGGCGGGCCTGCACCTCATGCGGACCGGCGCCGCAGGCGTGCTCGTGGGCGTCGGCCCCGGCCACGCGTGCACCACCCGCGGCGTGCTCGGGCTCGGCGTCCCCCAGGCCACCGCCATCGCCGACGTCCGCGCCGCCCGCATGCGCCACCTCGACGAGACCGGCGTCTACGTCCACGTCATCGCCGACGGCGGCATGGGCACCGGTGGCGACATCGCGAAGGCCATCGTCTGCGGCGCCGACGCCGTCATGATCGGCTCGCCGCTGGCCGCCGCCGCCGAGGCACCGGGCCGGGGCCACCACTGGGGCATGGCCACGTTCCACCCCACGCTGCCGCGCGGCGCCCGGGTGCGGACCACCACCCGGGGCACCCTCCGCGAGATCCTGCTCGGTCCGGCTCGGGAGAACGACGGCCGCCTCAACCTGATGGGCGCCCTCCGCACCTCCATGGCCACCTGCGGCTACGAGCACATCAAGGAGTTCCAGAAGGCCGAGGTCATGGTGGCGCCCGCCCTGCAGACCGAGGGCAAGTCGCTGCAGAAGGCCCAGGGCGTGGGCATGGGTCACTGATCCATGGCCGACCACGACACCGTCCTCGTCGTCGACTTCGGCGCACAGTACGCCCAGCTCATCGCCCGCCGGGTGCGTGAGGCGCACGTCTACAGCGAGATCGTCCCCAACACGATCACCGCCGCCGAGGTGGAGGCGCGCAAGCCCACCGCGATGATCCTCTCCGGTGGCCCCAAGTCGGTCCACGTCGAGGGCGCGCCCTCGCTCGACCCGGCGATCTACGACCTCGGCGTCCCCATCCTCGGCATCTGCTACGGCGCCCAGCTCATCGCCCAGCAGCTCGGCGGCCGGGTCGACCGCACCGGGCGGGGCGAGTACGGGCGGGCGATGCTCACCGTGGCGCAGCCGGGCACGCTGCTCGCCGGGCTCCCCGAGAGCCAGCCGGTCTGGATGAGCCACTTCGACGCCGTGGTCGACCCGCCGGCGGGCTTCACGGTCTGCGCCTCCACCCCCGACGCGCCGGTGGCCGTGCTCGAGCACCCGGGACGCGGCATCTACGGCGTGCAGTTCCACCCCGAGGTGGTGCACTCGCCCCACGGTTCCGAGGTGCTGCACCGCTTCCTCTTCGACGCCGCCGGCTGCGAGCCGAACTGGACGATGAGCTCGGTCATCGACACCCAGGTCGCGGCGGTGCGGGCCCAGGTCGGTGACGGTCGGGCCATCTGCGGGCTCTCCGGCGGGGTCGACTCGGCGGTCGCCGCCGCGCTGGTGCACAAGGCCATCGGGCACAGGCTCACCTGCGTGTTCGTCGACACCGGCCTCATGCGGGCGGGCGAGGCGGAGCAGGTGGTCGACACCTTCCAGCGCCACCAGCGCATGGAGCTGATCCACGTCCGGGCTGGGACCGCTTCTTCGAGCGGCTCGCCGGCGTCGTCGACCCCGAGGCGAAGCGCAAGGCCATCGGCGAGCTGTTCATCCGCGTCTTCGAGGACGCGGCGGGAGGCGTCGAGGACGCCAGGTTCCTGGTGCAGGGCACGCTCTACCCGGACGTCATCGAGTCCGGCACCAGCGACGCCGCCAAGATCAAGAGCCACCACAACGTGGGTGGGCTCCCCGACGACATGCAGTTCGAGCTCGTCGAGCCGCTGCGGGCGCTGTTCAAGGACGAGGTCCGCAAGGTCGGCAGCGAGCTCGGCCTGCCCGACGAGATCGTGTGGCGCCAGCCGTTCCCCGGCCCGGGCCTCGGGGTGCGGATCATCGGCGAGGTCACGCCGGACAAGGTCGCCACCCTCCAGGCCGCCGACGCCATCGTCCGTGAGGAGATCCGGGCCGCCGGCCTCGAGCGCGACATCTGGCAGGCGTTCGCCGTGCTGCCCGACATCCGCACCGTGGGGGTGATGGGCGACGAGCGCACCTACGCCCACCCCGTCATCGTGCGCGCGGTCACCTCCGAGGACGCCATGACGGCGGACTGGGCGCGGCTGCCCTACGAGGTGCTCGAGACCATCGCGAGCCGGGTGATCAACGAGGTCCCCGGGGTGAACCGGGTGGCGTACGACATCACGTCCAAGCCGCCCGGCACGATCGAGTGGGAGTAGGCGAGTGGGAGTAGGCGAGTGGGAGTGAGCCCGGTCGAGCGGCTCACTGCGTCCGCTGCCGCGTTCGGCCGGCTGGTGCAGCAGGTGGGCGACGAGCAGTGGGGGCTCCTCACCCCGTGCCCCGAATGGGACGTCCGGCACCTCGTGGCCCACGTGGTGCTCGGCGACATGCTGCTCGCCGACCTGCTGGAGGGCCGCCCGCCCGTCGGGGGGACGTCGGTCGACCCCTCCGTGCTCGGGCACACCCCGATGGCCACCTGGCGCGGGACCGCGCTGCGGATGCTCGAGGCCGCCCGGGTCCCGGGAGCGCTCGCCCGGGTGCTGCCCCACGGTGACGACGAGGTCTCGGCCGCTGCGCTGGTGGAGCTGCGGATCACCGAGCACCTCGTCCACGGGTGGGATCTCGGCACCGCCATCGGTGTGCCGTCAGTGCCCGACGAGGCGCTCGCCGAGGCGGCGCTCGAGGCGTGGTTCCCGCTCCGCGACCTCATCGCGGAGAGCGGACAGTTCGGCGACGGGTCCCGCATGCCGCCCCCCGGTGCCGGTGCCGGTGTGCGCCTCCTCGCGCTGCTCGGTCGCCGGGCCGCCGCCTGAACGGTCCCTCCCGCCGGCGGGCTAGGTTCCGGCCGAGACGTCGCACCGCAGGAGGAGCACCCATGGGTCAGCCGCCCGAGTACCCGGTCAAGCTGGGGAGCATGCTGTACACCCTCGTCGACCCGAACCGGGGGCACGAGGTCGAGTACAACCGCTGGTACGAGCGGGACCACTTCTACGCCGGCTGCATGATCGGGCCGTGGCTGTTCGCCGGCAGCCGGTGGGTCGCCACCCGGCCGCTGAAGGACCTGCGGCTCCCGAAGGACGAGACCAACTCCATGGCGGACCCCTGGGACGCCGGGTCGTACGTCGCCATCTACTGGATCCACGCCGACCATTTCTCGGACCACTTCGACTGGGCCGGCGAGCAGGTGCAGTGGCTCTACGCGAACAACCGCGGCTTCGCCGAGCGGACCCATCGCCACACCGCCCTGTACGACCACGTGGAGACCGCCTACCGCGACGACGATCCCGTGCCGGTGGAGCTCGCCCTCGACCACGGCTACGCCGGGCAGGTCTCGGTGGCGTTCGACCGCGCCGAGGGGGTGTCGGCCGAGGAGCTCGCCGCGTGGGTGCGGACCGAGGGCGTGCCGCCGCTGCTCGAGGGCTCGCCCATCGCCATGGGTTCGAGCTGGAGCGCCATCCCCCGTGACCACAACACGTCGAACTCGCCGATGCCGCTCGGCACGCCGCCCGGGGGCCCCGAGCGGACGCTGCAGCTGTTCTTCCTCGAGTCCGACCCGCGTGACGTCTGGGACCGCTTCGTCGACTACGCGGCGCGCATCGACGCGTCGGGCCTGGCGACGGTGGGGTTCGTGGCGCCGTTCCTGAAGACCGTCGTCGGGACCGACACCTACACCGACCAGCTCTGGTAGCCGGCGGCCCGGGGCCCGCCCGAGGGCCCGCCCGTCGGCTCAGGTGCCGGCGAGGCGGGCCACCACCGGGGCGAAGGCGTCCATGGCGTCGGCGGAGATGCCCACGTAGCTGATGCCCCAGCGCTCGCGGTGGCCGTGCAGGGTCTCGACGAGCTGGTCGACGGTGCCGACGAGCGCGTGGGGGGAGCCGAGGGCGTCGGCGGGAGTGATCCCGAGCGCCGGGGCGAACGCCTCGGCCATGGCGTCGCGGTCGTCGGTGACCATGGCGAGGTGGACCCGGGTCTGCAGCTCCAGCTGCGGGAGCCGGTCGCCGGCCGCCTCGGCGATGATCCGCAGCTTCTCGTCGGTGGCCGCCGGGGTGGCGGTG
>JBEIGA010000096.1:0-13042 GCA_040382135.1 Acidimicrobiales bacterium | reverse complement strand
GATCGACATGGACCAGCTCCGGTCGCTCGCCCGTGAGCACCGGCCGAAGATGATCATCGCCGGCGCCACGGCCTACGCCCGCACCATTGAGCCGGCGCCGCTGCGCGAGATCGCCGACGAGGTCGGCGCGCTGCTGCTCTTCGACGCCGCCCACATCGCCGGCCTCATCGCCGGCGGGGCCCACCCCAACCCGGTGCCCTACGCCGACATCGTCACCTTCACCACGCACAAGACGCTGCGGGGGCCGCGTGGCGGCTGCATCCTCTCGAAGGCCGAGCACGCCGCTGCCATCGACAAGGCGATGTTCCCCGGCCTGCAGGGTGGTCCGCTCGAGCACGTGATCGCGGCCAAGGCCATCGCCTTCCACGAGGCCGCCCAGCCCGAGTTCCGGGCCTACGCGCACCAGATCGTCGCCAACGCGGCGGCGCTCGCCGAGCACCTCGCACGCGAGGGCTTCCGGCTCGTCTCGGGCGGCACCGACAACCACCTCGTCCTGGTCGACCTCCGCTCGTTCGACGCAGAGCTCACCGGGAAGGAGGCGCAGGCGGTGCTCGACGACGCCGGCATCTCGCTCAACAAGAACACCGTGCCCGACGACCCTCGCTCGCCCTTCGTCACCAGTGGCGTCCGGATCGGGACGCCTGCGGTCACCACCCAGGGCATGCGCGAGCCGGAGATGGCCGAGATCGCCGCGCTCATCGCCCGTGCGCTGCGGGAGCGGCACGACGCCGCTGCGGTCGCCGACGTGAAGGCGAAGGCCGGGGCGCTCTGCGCCCGGTTCACGCCCTACGCCGGCTGACCGGGACCGGGGGGACGGCGGCATGGGCGCACCGGGCGTCGTCTCCTACGGGCTGATCGCCCTCGTCGCCGCCGGGACGACCTTCGTCCTCACGCCGCTGGTGCGGCTCCTCGCCATCCGCCTCGGCGTCGTGGTCGCGCCGGCCGAGCGCAAGGTCCACCAGCACCCGACGCCCACGCTCGGCGGGGTCGCCATGCTCGTAGGCGTCCTCGTGGGCGTGGCCGTCGCCTGGGCGATGGACGACTTCGGCGCGGTCTTCGACGACGCGTCCGAGATGGTGGGGCTCGTCGCCGCCGCACTGGTGATGTGCGGGGTCGGCGTCATCGACGACATCCGCGACATCAGCGCTCCGGCGAAGCTCGCCGGGATGGTGCTGGCGGGGAGCATCCTCTCGCTGGCCGGGCTCAGCCTCGTGGTGCTGCGGATCCCGTTCCTCGACGTGTGGATCCTCTCCGCCGACTGGTCGGCGCTGCTGACGGTGCTCTGGGTCATGGCGCTCGCCAACGCCGTCAACCTCATCGACGGCCTCGACGGGTTGGCCGCCGGCATCGTGGCGATCGCCGCGGGCACGTTCTTCCTGTACGCCGTTCGCCTCCTCGACGCAGGCGTGCTCGAGCCGGGGAACCCGGGTGCGCTCATCGCGGTGCTGGCGCTCGGCGCCTGCGTCGGCTTCCTCCCGCACAACGTGCACCCCGCCCACCTCTTCATGGGGGACGGCGGGGCCCTGCTGCTCGGCCTGCTGATGGCCGCCTCCACGATGGCCGTGGGCGGCCGGACCAGCGAGCCGTTCTCCGGTCAGGCCTACTTCTTCTTCGCCCCCATCGTCATCCCGCTGATCATCCTCGGTGTCCCGATCCTCGACATGACGTTCGCGGTCATCCGGCGTGCCACGCGGCGCAAGGCGATCGCAGGCGCCGACAAGGACCACCTGCACCACCGGCTCATGCGGCTCGGTCACGGCCACCACCGCACGGTCCTCATCATGTGGACCTGGACGGCGCTGCTCTCCGCGTTCGTGCTCTACCCGACCTACACCGACGGGAAGGGCGATGCGCTGGTGCCCTTCGGGATCGCGGCGCTGGGGCTCCTCCTCTACACGGTCTTCCACCCCGGCCTCCGCCGGAACCGCGCAGAGCTGGAGTCCGAGCTCGCCGGCGAGACCACGCCGGCCGACGGTCCTGCCGCGTCGTGACCCGAACGCGGGGTCGCTGGGCCGACCACGGACCGTCGCCGGAGTTGTCAGCCCCCGCGGCAGGCGCGTAGATTGCGCGAAGTTTCACAAGCGGGAACCCACCGGCACCACCGCCTCGGGACCACGGGAAACGACCAGATCAACGTGAACCAGTCGCAGCGTCGCGAATTCAACGAGGGACTCTTCCACCGGAGCCATGGCGGCTTCGAGCTGGCGCTGTCCCCCGTGCTGCTCGCCCTCCTGGGTCTGTGGCTGGATCGCACGGTCGGCACCACGCCGCTGTTCTGCGTGCTCTTCGCCGTCATCGGCTTCGTCGGCGTCGCGGTGAAGATCTTTTTCGTCTACCGGCACGGCATGGCCGCCCACGCGGCCGAGCGCACCGAGCGCAGCGCCCGACTGGAGTGTGCCGCGTGACCGACACCATGGCACCCGTGACCCGCTGGGAGGGGCCGAGCCCCGCCATCGAGATCGCCCGTGACCTCGCCCGGCGGGCCTTGCTCGTCGCCCCGATCGGCCTGCTGATCGGCGCCATGATCGACGGCATCGCCGGCGCCGCATCCGTCGGCTACGGCCTGCTGATCGTGGTGGTCAACTTCCTGCTGTCGGCGGCCATGCTGAGCCGTGCGGCCCGCATCTCCTTCGCCGCCGTCGGCGCCGCCGCCCTCCTCGGCTACGGCATCCGCCTCGGCCTCATCTTCGTGGCGGTCATGGCCGTCCGCGACCAGAGCTGGGTCAGCCTGGTGCCGCTCGGCATCACGCTCATCGCCACCCACCTGGGACTGCTGTTCTGGGAGCTGCGCTTCGTGTCGGGCTCCCTCGCCTACCCGGGCCTCAAGCCCGCCCATCGCACCAAGCAGCCGTCGAGCACAAGGAGCTCAACCCGGTGATCCTCGGACTCGAGTACCCGCCGATCGACCAGCTCGTCGAGTGGCCGGGCTTCTTCAACAAGATCGCCTTCATCCACCTCCTGTCGGTGATCCTCCCCTCGATCCTCTTCCTCTTCGCGATGAAGCAGAAGGGTCTCGTCCCCCGGGGCGCCCGGAACTTCACCGAGATCGTGATCGAGTTCGTCGAGAAGCAGGTCATCCTCCCGGCCATCGGCCCGGACGGCATGCGCTACCTGCCCCTCCTGCTGAGCTTCTTCCTCTTCGTGTTCTTCGGGAGCATCTTCGAGGTCATCCCGGCGTTCAACATGCCCGCCCACGCCCGCATGGCCGGCCCGCTGGTCCTGGCCCTGGTCTCGATGGCGATGTTCATCGGCGTCGGCATCAAGCACAACGGCGTCGGCCCGTACTTCAAGTCGGTGCTGTTCCCGTCGGGTGTGCCGTGGCCCCTCTTCTTCCTGGTGACCCCGATCGAGATCATCTCGACGTTCCTGGTGCGTCCCTTCAGCCACGCCGTCCGGCTCTTCGCCAACATGCTCGCCGGCAAGATCCTGCTCACGACCTTCGCCGTCATGTGCATCGGCCTGTGGGCCGCCCAGGCCTCGGCCATCGTGATCGGCCTGACCTTCCCGGCGCTCGTGCTCTTCACCGCCTTCGAGATCGGCGTGTCGCTGATCCAGGCCTTCGTGTTCACCATCCTGGCGGCTGTCTACATCGGCGGCGCCCTGCACCCGCACCACTGATCGAGATCCGTCCCGGATCGCCGAAGTCTCCCGTCCCAGCACTCACCACAGGAGAATCCCAATGAGCTACACCGCCTCCGTCCTGGCCCAGGCTGCCGAGGTCGTCGCGCCGAACCCCGACGAGCTCAAGGCCATCGAGGCCGCCGGCGGCGCCGGCATCGCCTACGGCCTCGCCGCCATCGGCCCGGCCCTCGGCATCGGCTACCTCGTGGGCCAGTCGGTCCAGGCCATGGCCCGTCAGCCCGAGGCCGCCGGCCAGGTGCAGACCACCATGTTCCTCGGCATCGCCTTCACCGAGGCCCTCGCCCTCATCGGCTTCGTGGTCTTCATCCTCCTCAAGTTCGTCTGATCGAACCGTCCGAGGCCGAACACCGAACCAACCAACCAAGAGGTAGGTCGTGAGCAGCGTGGAACTGGAGTTGCTCCTCTTCGCCGAAGAAGGCGAAGAGGGCGAAGCGACGGAAGGAGCGGAGGAGAAGGAAGCCCCGAACCCGGTCATCCCGACCGGGAACGAGCTGCTGTTCGCAGCGGTCTTCTTCTTCCTGCTCCTGATCCTCGTCAAGTTCGTGTTCCTGCCGCCCATCCTGCGCTTGCGGGAGGAGCGGGAGCAGCACCTGCGAGCCGACCGTGACGCCGCCGAGCGGCAGCGGGACGCGGTCGGCCAGACCCGGGCCGAGTACGAGGCGTCGCTGGCCGGCGCCCGCGCCGAGGCCAACCGCCTCATCGAGGAGGCCCGCGCGGCGGCCGACGCCCGCCGGGCCGAGCTGCAGGCGGCCGCCGATGCCGAGATCGCGGAGCTGCGCCGTTCGGCGCAGGCCGAGATCGACGCCTCCCGCACCGCGGCGCTCGCGTCGCTGCGCGGCGATGTCGGCGACCTCGCGGTCGAGGCGGCCTCCCTCGTCATCCAGCGGGACCTCGACCGGTCCTCGCAGCAGTCCACGATCGACCGAGTGCTGAACGGGAGCTGATCGATGAACTTGCTCGTCCTCGCCGCCAAGGAGCCCAACGGCTGGCTCCTCCCCGGCGACATGAACAAGGTGTACTGGCTGGGGGCGGCGTTCCTCGTCGTCCTGGGCCTGTACCTCTGGAAGGGGCTCGCCCCCACCAAGGCCGCGCTGAAGGCCCGTACGGAGCGCATCGCCGCCGAACTGGCCGCCGCCGAGCAGGCCAAGAAGGACGCCGCCGCTGCGCTCGCCGCGGCGGAGGCGTCGGTCGCCAACAAGGATGTCGAGGCCGAGCGCATCGTCGCCGAGGCGAAGGCTCGCGCCGAGCAGCTGCGGCTCGACCTCATCGCCCGGGCCGAGGCCGACGTCGAGGAGACCCGCAACCGCGCCCGCATCGAGATCGAGGCCTCGAAGGGCCAGGCCCTCGCCGACATCCGTGCCGAGGTGTCCGCCCGTGCGCTCCGGGCCACCGAGGCCCTGGTCGCCGACAACCTCGACGACCAGACGCAGGCAGCGCTGATCGAGCGCTACATCCAGCAAGTGGGGGCCTGACATGGCCGATGCCCGCATCACCACCTACGCCTCGGCACTGCTGGGCATCGCCCGGGCCGAGGGCGCGGTCGAGACCGTGACCGACCAGCTCGTGCAGGTCTCGCAGGCCGTCCAGGCCAACGAGGACCTCCGGCGTACCCTCGCCGACGACGGCATCCCGGTCGCCACCCGCCAGCAGGTCCTCGAGGACGTGCTCCGGGGCAGCGCCCATCCGGTCACCACGGCCCTGGCCTCGATGGTCGTCGGCGCCGGCCGTGCGGCAGAGCTGCCCGACATCGTCCACGCCCTCGCCGAGCAGGCCGCCCAGGGCAAAGGCCGCACGCTGGCCGAGGTCCGCACGGCCGTGCCGCTCTCGGACGACCAGCGCACCCGCCTGGCGGAGGCGCTCGGCAAGGCGGCCGGAGGTCCCGTCGAGCTCAAGATCGTCATCGATCCGTCGGTCCTCGGCGGCGTCGTCGCCCAGATCGGCGACACCGTCATCGACGGCAGTGTCCGCACCCGACTCACCCAGATGCGCAGCGCGCTCGTCTGACGCGCCGCACCGGAACGAAGCCTGAAGGTCGAGGAGAACCATGGCCGATCTGACCATCAACACGGCGGCGATCACCGAGGCGCTGCGCCGCAACCTGGAGGGGTTCAGCCCCGACGTCCAGCAGGCGCAGGTGGGTCGCGTGCTCGAGGTGGGTGACGGCATCGCCCGCGTCGCCGGCCTCCCCAACGCCGCCGTCAACGAGATGCTGCGGTTCGAGAACGGTGAGACCGGTCTCGCGCTGAACCTCGACGAGGCCTCGATCGGCGCCGTGATCCTCGGCTCCGTGTCGGGCATCGAGGAGGGCCAGCTCGTGCGGGCCACCGGCGAGATCCTCTCGGTGCCGGTCGGCGACGGCCTGCTCGGCCGCGTCGTGAACCCGCTGGGCGAGCCGATCGACGGCAAGGGCCCGCTCACCAACGTCGTCAGCCGGCGTATGGAGATCCAGGCGCCCGGCATCACCGGCCGCAAGCCCGTGCACGAGCCCATGCAGACCGGCATCAAGGCCGTCGACGCCCTGATCCCGGTCGGCCGGGGTCAGCGGGAGCTCATCATCGGCGACCGCAAGACCGGCAAGACCACGGTGGCGATCGACACGATCATCAACCAGCGTGGCCTCGGCGTGAAGTGCATCTACGTCGCCATCGGCCAGAAGGCGTCCACGGTCGCCCAGACCGTCGCCACGCTCGCCGAGTTCGGCGCCATGGACTACACGGTGGTCGTGGTGGCCCCGGCCTCCGACCCGGCGCCGTTCAAGTACATCGCCCCCTACGCCGGCTGCGCCATGGGACAGCACTGGATGGAGAACGGCGAGCACGCGCTGGCGGTGTACGACGACCTCTCCAAGCAGGCCGAGGCGTACCGCCAGATGTCGTTGCTGCTGCGCCGACCGCCGGGTCGCGAGGCGTACCCCGGCGACGTGTTCTACCTGCACAGCCGTCTCCTCGAGCGGGCCGCCAAGCTCTCCGACGAGCGTGGCGCCGGCTCGCTGACCGCCCTGCCGATCATCGAGACCAAGGCCGGCGACGTCTCGGCCTACATCCCCACCAACGTGATCTCGATCACCGACGGCCAGATCTTCCTCCAGGACGACCTGTTCAAGTCCGGTGTGCGTCCGGCCATCGACGTCGGCATCTCGGTGTCCCGGGTGGGTTCGGCCGCCCAGATCAAGGCCATGAAGACGGCCGTGGGCACGCTCAAGTCGGACCTGCAGCAGTTCCGTGAGCTCGAGTCCTTCGCGGCCTTCGGGTCGGACCTCGATGCCGTGTCCAAGGCGCAGCTCGAGCGGGGCTACCGCCTCACCGAGCTCTTGAAGCAGGGCATCAACTCGCCCCTGCCGGTGCAGGAGCAGGTCCTCGTGATCTACGCCGGCACCCGGGGATTCCTCGACTCGCTGCCGCTGTCGGACGTCCGCCGGTTCGAGGCCGAGCTCCTCGAGTGGTTCAAGAGCCGTCACGCCGGCGTGCTCGACGACATCCGCAGCCGCGGCGCCATCGCCGACGAGGACGAGTTCCGCCGACTGATCCAGGCCTTCGGCGACCAGTTCGCCTCCTCCGAGGGCGTCGCCGGCGAGCCGGACGCCCACGATCCCGGTGCGGCCACCTCGGGCCTCGTCGACAGCGACGTCACGCTCCCCGAAGAGGAACTGCGCCGCGAGGACGAGGCGTGATCCGGGCCGCGAGCGAGTCGCAGGAGTAGCCGATGCCCGGAGCAAAGGAGCGCACCCTCCGCCGCCGCATCAACAGCGTCCAGTCGACGAAGAAGATCACCCGCGCCATGGAGCTGATCGCCGCGACCCGCGTCGTGAAGGCCCAGCAGCGGGCGAACGAGGCCAAGCCCTACAGCCGGCTCATCACCTCGGTGATCGAGAACCTGGCCGCCGGCGGCGCCGACGTCGACCACCCGCTGCTGCGCGAGGTCGAGAACCCCAAGGCCGTCGGCATCATCGCCATCACCTCCGACCGCGGCCTCGCCGGTGCGTACAACGCTTCGGTGATCCGGGCCGCCGAGAAGGAGATCGAGGCGGCCCGCGTCGCCGGGCGCGAGTACGCCCTCATCCAGATCGGCAAGAAGGGCCGGGACTACTTCCGGTTCCGTGGCTACGAGATCAGCGGCTACTACGAGGGCATCAGCGACACGCCGACGTACGACGCCGCCCGCGAGGTCGCCGATCAGGTCATGGCGCTGTTCGTCAGCGGTCGCATCGACCGCTTCGAGCTCGTCTACACCGAGTTCGTCTCGATGGGCACCCAGCGGGTGACGGTTCGCCGCTACCTGCCCCTGCTCAACACCGCCACCATCGCCAAGGGCGACGGAGCCGATGCGGAGGCCCTCGCCTCGTTCGAGCTGGAGCCCTCTGCCGAGGCCGTCCTCTCGGCGCTGCTGCCCCGCTACTGCGAGGCCCGGCTCTACGGCGCCATGCTCGAGTCGGCGGCGTCCGAGCACGCCAGCCGGCAGCGGGCCATGAAGGCCGCCACCGACAACGCCGAGGACCTCATCATCCGCCTGAGCCGTGAGATGAACCAGGCCCGGCAGGATGCCATCACCACCGAGATCATGGAGATCGTCGGCGGCGCCGAGGCGCTGCGTTCCGCCGGCACCAACGAGGAGGCCGAGCTGCAGGCGCTGCTCGCCGACCTCGAACGCTCCGCATAGTCCACCGACCGCGCCACCCGCACCCAGACCGCACGCCGCAGGAGGCCCCCACCGATGACCGCCATCGAGACCGACCGCAAGACCGGACGCGTCGTCGCCATCGCCGGCCCGGTGGTGGACGTCGAGTTCCCCGCCGGCGCCCTCCCCGAGCTCGACACCGAGGTCCGCTTCGACCTCGAGATGGCCGGAGAGACCATCGAGGTGCCGGGCGAGGTCGCCCAGCAGATCGGTGACAACCGCGTCCGCGTCATCTCCATGAAGCCGACCGACGGTCTCACCCGCGGCACCGAGGTGCGCAACACCGGCCACGGCCTCCAGGTGCCGGTCGGTGACGTCACCCTCGGCCACGTGTGGAACGTGATGGGCGAGTGCCTCGACACCCCCACCGAGACGCTCAACATCGAGGAGCGTTGGGAGATCCGGCGTCCGGCCCCGTCGTTCGACTCGCTCGAGCCGTCGGCCCAGATGTTCGAGACCGGCATCAAGGTCATCGACCTCCTCACCCCGTACAAGCAGGGCGGCAAGATCGGCCTGTTCGGTGGTGCGGGCGTGGGCAAGACCGTGCTCATCACCGAGATGATCAACCGCGTGGCCACCCAGCACGGCGGCCGTTCGGTGTTCGCCGGCGTGGGCGAGCGCACTCGTGAGGGCACCGACCTCTTCCTCGAGATGGAGGAGTCGGGCGTGCTCGACAAGGCCGCCCTCGTGTTCGGCCAGATGGACGAGCCCCCCGGCGTGCGCCTCCGCGTGGCCCTGGCCGGCGTGACCATGGCCGAGTACTTCCGCGACGTCCAGAACCAGGACGTGCTGCTCTTCGTCGACAACATCTTCCGGTTCGTGCAGGCCGGCTCCGAGGTGTCCACGCTCCTCGGCCGTATGCCGTCCGCCGTGGGGTACCAGCCCACCCTCGCCGACGAGATGGGCGAGCTCCAGGAGCGGATCACATCCACCCGGGGCAAGTCGATCACCTCGCTGCAGGCCGTGTACGTGCCCGCCGACGACTACACCGACCCGGCGCCGTTCACGTCGTTCACCCACTTCGACGGCACCACCGAGCTGTCGCGTGACATCGCCGCCCTGGGCATCTACCCGGCCGTGGATCCGCTGGCGTCCACCTCGACGATCCTCACCCCCGAGGTCGTGGGTGCCCGGCACTACGGCGTGGCCCGAAAGGTGCAGGAGGTGCTGCAGCGCTACAAGGAGCTGCAGGACATCATCGCCATCCTCGGTCTCGACGAGCTGTCCGAGGAGGACCGGGTCACCGTGGACCGCGCCCGCAAGGTGCAGCGGTTCCTCTCCCAGCCGATGTTCGTGGCCGAGGTCTTCACCGGTCAGCCGGGCATCTTCACCTCGGTCGCCGACACCGTCGACTCGTTCGAGGCGCTCATCACCGGCGAGCTCGACCACCTGCCCGAGCAGGCCTTCTACATGGTCGGCGGCGCCGAGGATGCCATGCGCAAGGCGCACGAGCTCCAGAAGAACGCCTGAGGGAGGCTGCCGTCATGGCGTTGTCGGTCGAGCTCGTCTCCCCCGAGGGGATCAAGTACGCCGGTGCGGCGCGGACCGTGGTCTGCCGCACCGCCGGCGGGGGCGACATCGCCTTCCAGGCAGGTCACATCCCCTTCATCGGGGAGCTCGCGGTCTGGCAGGTCGAGGTCATCAAGGAGGACGGCAGCCGTGACGCGTTCGCCGTCCACCGTGGGTTCGTCCAGGTGGCGCGGGACACCGTGACGGTGCTCTCCGACGTCTCCGAGGCGAAGGACGACATCGACGTCGCCCGGGCCGAGGCGGCGCGCGAGGCCGCGACGGCGGCACTCGCTGCGGACTCCTCGGACGAGCTGGCGCAGGCGGCGCTGGAGCGGGCCCAGCTGCGGCTCCGTGTCGCCGGGGCCCCGGTGGGCGCCGCCGCCGGCGGCCACTGAACCGCCGCCGACCGGTCACTCCACGACGAAGCCGTCCTCGATGCCGTCCGCTGCGGGCGGGTAGCGGAGCTCGAGCCGTTCCAGGGTCTGGACCAGCAGCTCGAGCACGACGAGGTCCCGGTACCACTTCCGGTTCGCCGGCACCACGTACCACGGCGCCCAGTCGGTGCTGGTCTCCTGGATCGCCTCCTCGAACGCCGCCTGGTACTCGTTCCAGCGCGTGCGCTCGGCAAGATCGCCTGCAGCGAACTTCCACCGCTTCGCCGGGTCATCGACCCGGGCCTGGAGGCGCTCTCGCTGCTCGTCCTCGGAGATGTGCAGGAACACCTTGACGATGGTGGTGCCCTCGTCGGCGAGCATCCGCTCGAACTCCCGGATGTGGTGGTAGCGACGCCGCCAGCGCTCCTCGGGCACGAGCCCGTGCACCCGCACCACGAGGACGTCCTCGTAGTGGGAGCGGTTGAAGATGACGATCTCCCCGTCGGCGGGCACGTGCGGGTGCACCCGCCACAGGTAGTCGTGGGCGAGCTCGGTCTCCGTGGGGCGCTTGAAGCCGGCGACCTTGACGCCGCTCGGGTCGACGCCGTCGAACACCCGACGGATGGTGCTGTCCTTCCCGCCGGTGTCCATCGCCTGCAGGACGAGCAGCACCCGGTGGCGACCATCGGCCCAGAGCAGCTCCTGCAGGACCTCGAGGCGGGCGTTGCGCTCGGCGACCCGGGCCTTCGCCTCCTCCTTGTCGATGCCGCCGTTGCCCGCAGGATCGATCCGGTCCAGCCGGAACCCGTCGGAGCGGACGCGGAACGACTCGGGATCGATCATGGGATCAGGCGGGGCACTGGTCGACGGCGGGAGCGCCGGCGAACCGGTCGGCGACCCAGGTCACGAGCTCGGCCGCGTAGGCCTCCGGTGCGTCGCCGTGCCCCACGCCCGGGAAGGTACGCCGCTCGATCTCGGCTGAACCCAAGTAGCAGAGCTGGGACAGCAGCAGCGCGCTGCTCGCCGTGGGGATCTGGTCGTCGAGCTCTCCGTGCAGGAGCAGCAGGGGCACGTCCACGGGACGGCCGTTGCTGTCGTTCTCCGCGAGGACGGCGCCCCAGGCCGGGTCGGCGAAGATGTCGGGGACGGTCACGATGTCCTCGTAGGCGAGCGGGTTGTAGTACTCGAAGATCTCGGCGGTGCATCCGTCCTCGAGGGTGCTGAGCCCCTCGACCCCGACCGGCGTGAGGATCGCCTCGAGGTCGAGCTCGGGATAGGCCGCGGCGAACCCGGCGGCGACCATCACCATGTAGCCCTGGTAGGGCGAGCCCTTCAGGAAGTCGGCGAGCAGGGGGAACTGCGAGGGGGGAGCTCCGGCCGCGACCCCGAGCAGCTCGAGCTCCGGGGCCAGCTCCGACCAGCGCTGCGCGGTGTGCAGCGCGGCGTGGCCGCCCTGGCTGTGCCCCCACACCACGACCTGGTCGCCTGCGCCGAGCCCTTCGATCGCACGGGCGGCACGCACGCTGTCGACCACGCCACGTGCCTCGCTCTCGCCGACCACGTACGGGTGCAGGCCCGGCGTGCCCAGGCCCTCGTAGTCGGTGGCGGCCACGACGTAGCCGGCCTCGAGGTAGGGGGCGAGGAAGGCTGCCGAGCGGGCGTCGATCCCGTTGGCGGAGGGGGCGCAGCTGTCGCCCATGCCGACGGTGCCGTGGGCGACCGCGAGCACGGGGCGGTCGGCTGCGTCGGCGGCGTCGTCGGGGGCGATCACCATGCCGGTGACCTCGATCGGGTCGCCGGCGACCGACTCCGATGCATACCGGACCCGGTAGGCGACCGCGTCGAGCCCGCCGGAATCGATCGCCTCGGCCTCGAGGAGATCACCGGGGGCCAGCGCCTCGGAGGCAGCCGTCGTCGTGGTTGCACCGTCGTCCACGGTGGCGACGGTGGTCGCTCCCAGCACTTCGGTGTCGGCGGCGGAGTCGTCGTCCCCACCACAGCCTGCGGCCAACAGGGCCACGAGCGCGCACGCGGTGAGCAGTGGTCGACCAGCCATCATCGCCTCCTCCGCGGCCCGGTCGGACCGGCAGACCATGGAAGGATGCCAGAGCATCCGGGCGCGCCGAAAGTCACCACGCCCGCGATGGGTCAGATGTACTGGATGCTCGAGTACGCCTGGATCTTCTGGAGCCGGTGTCGCGCGTTGACCAGGCGGACCGTGCCCGACTTCGAGCGCATGACCAGGGACTGCGTCGTGGCACCGTTGCGGTCGTAGTGCACGCCCTTGAGGAGCTCGCCGTCGGTGATGCCGGTGGCGGCGAAGAAGCAGTTGTCGCCGGCGACGAGGTCGTCGATGCCGAGCACCTTGTCGAGGTCGTAACCGGCCTCGATCGCGGCCGTGCGCTCCTTGTCGTTGCGGGGCCAGAGGCGCCCCTGGATCTCGCCGCCCATGCACTTGAGCGCTGCGGCGACGATGACGCCCTCGGGGGTGCCGCCGACGCCGAAGAGGATGTCGGCCCCGGAATCCGGCCACGCCGTGGAGATCGCACCGGCGACGTCGCCGTCGGGGATGAGGCGGATGCGGGCACCGGCCTCCCGGACCTCGGCGATGAGGTCGGCGTGCCGGTCCCGGTCGAGGATCACGGCGGTCAGGTCGCGGACCGACTCGCCGAGCGCCTCGGCCATCCGCTGGAGGTTCTCGGTGGGCGACTTGGTGATGTCGACCACGCCCACGCCGGCGGGGCCGACGGCGATCTTCTCCATGTAGACGCAGGGTCCGGGGTTGAACATGGTGCCCCGGTCCGAGACGGCGATCACGGAGATGGCGTTGCCGCGTCCGAGCG
>JBEIGA010000095.1:0-13101 GCA_040382135.1 Acidimicrobiales bacterium | reverse complement strand
GGTATGCGGCCCCGAAGACCAGAGCGGCGGGCGGGGGGGCGGGCGCGGGGCCGCCCCGCGCGCGCCCCCCCCCGCCCCCCCCCCGCCGCGCCCCCCCCCCCCCCCCCCCCCCCCCCTGGGGGGGGTTTGTCCGCCCCCCCCCCGGGGGCCTCCCCCCCCCCTAACCGAAACGAGGGGGTGGGTCAGGACGGGTCGCGGGTGGACAGCTCCTCGAAGGCGGCGCGGAAGCCGGTGCTCAGGGCGTCGAGGAGCTCGACGTCGTGGAGGCCACGCGTCAGGTCGGTGAGCATGTGGGCGTGCATCCCGACCGGCCACCGGAACCGGCGGTCGTCGCCGAACGCGGCGGCGTGGACGGCCTCGGCCACCGGCGTCAGGTCCGGCTCGGCCTCGTTGGCCGCGCGGCTCGCCGCACGGGCGCGCAGGGTGCCCTCCCAGTAGGGCGACCCCTCCTGCGGGAGCGCCGTGGGCACCGCCTTGTCGGCGATGGCGGTCCCGAAGCCTGCCGGCTCGACGACGGCCACGCGGATCCCGAACGGCGCGACCTCGAGCCACAGCGCCTGCGACATCCCCTCGAGCGCCCACTTGGTGGCGCCGTAGATGCCGGAGAACGGCAGGTTGACGACGGCGCTCACCGACGAGACGTTGACGATCGAGCCGGAGCCCTGCGCCCGCATGGCGGGCAACGCCGCCCGGATCATCCGCAGCGGGCCGTGCAGGTTGACGTCGAACAGCGAGGCGACCTCGTCCTCGGCGGTCTCCTCGACGGCGGCGTAGAGCACCTTGCCGGCGTTGTTCACGAGCGCGTCGAGACGGCCCGCCCGCTCCAGCACCGACGCCACCGCCCGCTCGCACGAGGCGGCGTCGGTCAGCTCCAGCTCCACGAGCTCGAGCGCCAAGCCCTCCGCCTCGGCGACGGCGAGCAGGCCGGCGCCGTGGGCGAGGTCCCGCACGGACGCGAACACCCGCTCCCCCGCTCGGGCGCAGTGCAGCGCCGCGGCCTCGCCGAAGCCCGAGCTGCAACCGGTGATGAGCATGACCCGACCCGTCGCCACGACGCCCCCCGGGAAAGTTGAACACGTTCAGGAATTCGCGGCATCATACGCTGTCAGAGCAGCCCGGAGAGGGGGACCGATGCGGCTCGGCCTGATGATCCTCGGGGACCTCGTCCCCGATCCGCACACCGGACGCGTCGCCTCGCAGGCGGAGCGGCACCGCGCGTTCGTGGAGCTGGCCGTGCTCGCCGAGGAGGTGGGCCTCGACTCCGTGTGGCTCGGCGAGCACCACTTCTGCGACTACATCCTGTCGTCGCCGGCGATCGTGCTCGCCGCCATCGCCGAGCGCACCAGCCGCATCCGGCTCGGCACCTCGGTGGCGCTCCTGCCGAACCTCGATCCCGTTCGGGTCGCCGAGGACTACGCCACCCTCGACCTCCTGTCCGGCGGCCGCGTCGAGCTCGCCGTCGGCCGTGGCATCGTGCCCCGCGTGTACGAGGGCTTCGGGCAGGATCCCGAGGACGCCCGCACCCTGCAGGAGGAACGGCTCGAGCTGCTGCTGCGGCTCTGGACCGAGCAGGAGGTCGACTGGGAGGGCACCACCCGCGCCCCCATCCGCGACCTCCGCGTCGAGCCGCACCCCGCCCAGCGGCCCCACCCGCCCGTGTGGCTGGGCGGGGGCAGCTCGAAGGCGTCGGCCGAGCTCGCCGGCCGGCTCGGGCTCGGGCTCCTCCTGCCCAGCGTCCTCGCTCCACCCGAGGCGTTCCTGGCCCAGGTGGAGCACTACCGCGAGCACTTCCGTCCCGCCCCCGGCGGCCCGCCCGCACCCACGGTGGGCGCCTGCAGCCACGTCCACGTCGGCCCCGACGCCGCCTCGGCCCGGGCCCGCTGGGAGCCGTACCACATGGGCTACCTGGACTGGCTGGGCGACGTGGTGCGCTGGGGCGGCGGCACCCCGCGCCCCGCGCCGTACGAGGCGATGCTGGCCGGGCCGTCGATCTGCGGCGGTCCCACCGAGGTGGCCGACCGCCTCGCCGCGATGCGCGACACCGTGGGCCTCGACGTCCACCTCGCCATGTTCGACCACGGCGGCATGCCGACCGATCTCGTGGGCGAGACGATCGCCCGCTACGCCGACGAAGTCGCGCCCCTCATGGCCCACGATGTGCCTCACGTCACGTCCCCGCCTGGAAAACTCTGAACAAGTTCAGTACGATGCGCAACCGAGGGGACGACCACAAGGGGGGAACCGCGTGGGTCTGAAGGTGATGGTCACCGGTGGCACCGGCTTCATCGGCGGCCACCTGTTGCGAGCGCTCGTCGATGCCGGGCACACGCCACGTGTCCTCGTCCGCAGCCCGGAGAAGCTCGCCACGGTGCAGGCGCTCCACGGGCTCCCCGAGATCGAGCACGTGCTCGGCGACATCACGGACCGGGCCGCCGTCGACGCGGCGCTCGAAGGGTGCGATGCCTGCATCCACACCGCCGCCGTCACCGCGCTCAAGTCCTCGGAGGCCGACTCCATCGGCGCCAACAACGTCACCGGCGGCACCACGGTGCTCGACGCCGCGGTCGCCGCGGGCTGCGACCCGGTGATCCACCTCTCCACGGTGTCGGCGATCTTCCCGCCGCAGGGTCCGGTGCTCAGCGCCGACGACCCCGTCACCAGCCCGGCCGGCGCCTACAGCGCGAGCAAGGCGGCCATCGACCGGCACGCCCGATCGTTGCAGGACCAGGGCGCGCCCGTCGTCGTCGTGTACCCCGGCGGGGTGCTCGGCCCCACCGACGCCGGCGTCAACGTGATCGCCGACGGCATGTCGCGGATGCTGAACTTCGGGTACCTGGCCTTCCCGCAGGGCGGCGGCAACATCTGGGTCGACGTCCGTGACCTCGCCGAGGTCATGACCCGCATGCTCCAGCCCGGCCGCGGCCCGCGCCGCTACATGGCGGGCGGCAACTTCGTGCCCTGGACCGATCTCATCGAGCTCCTGCAGGACCTCACCTCCGGCGAGTACACGGTGGACCGCCCCACCAACGAGATGCTCATGGAGATCGCCCGGCAGGGCGAGGCCGCGGCGAAGGAGACCGGCGAGGACCCGCCGCTCGACCTCGAGTCCGCCGAGTACATGTGCGAGGCCGTGCCGTCGGACGACAGCCGCACCCTCGCGGAGTTCGGCGTCACCTGGCGACCGGCCCGGGACAGCTGGCGGGACCTGCTCACCTGGTGCGCCGAGAAGGGGCTCCTCGCCCCCGAGCGTTCCGAGAAGCTGCTGGGTGGTGCCCGGTGACCGACATCCCCGAGACCCTCGACGCCATCGACGCCGCCTGGCTCACCGCGGCGTTCCGCGCCGAGGGCGTCGCCGGCGCCGAGGCGCGCTCGGTCACCGCCGAGCCGCTCGGCGGCCTCAGCGGCATCACCGGGCAGCTCGCCCGCCTCCGCGTCGAGTGGGCGCCAGGGCTCGACCTGCCCGCCACCTTCGTCGCCAAGGCGCCGAACACCGACGAGATCTCCAAGACGTACAACGCCACGATGCGCTTCTACGCGCGGGAGTCCGGCTTCTACCGGGACATCGCCGACCACGTCGACATCCCGAAGCCGAAGGCGTGGGTCAACGCCTACGACGCCACCACCGACCGCAACGTCCTCATCCTCGAGGACCTCGCCCCGGCCGACCCGGGTGACGTCATCGCCGGCACCGACCTCGCCACGGCCACCCGCCTGACCGAGATGCTCGGCCGCCTGCACGGCACCTTCTGGATGGACCCCACCCTCGCCCAGCGCGAGTGGCTCTGGGTGTGGAACAAGCCCGAGTTCGTGCTCGGCGCCTCCACGCTCACCCCGCCCGGTTGGCACACCTTCGCCGAGCAGGAGCCCGACTTCTTCCCGCCCGACCTGCGCGAGGTGGTCGAGCGCGTCTACCTCGGCGACGTGCAGGGCTGGGCGGAGCGCATGGACCAGCGGGAGTTCACCTTCTGCCACGGCGACTACGAGGTCGACAACGTCCTGTTCCGCGACGGCGACCCGTGGATCGTCGACTGGCAGATGTGCCTGCGCACCTGCCCCGGCGTCGACCTCGCCTTCTTCCTGGCGTCGAGCTGCCACAACATCGTCGAGCACGAGCGGCAGCTGCTCGACACCTACCGGGCCGCGTTCACCGCGGCCGGCGGCCCCGCGTGGAGCCACGACCGTCTGATGGACGACCTCGCCTGGGGCCTCATGTTCTGGGTGGCGGGCCAACCGCTGCTCTACACCTCCGACACCTCCGTCTACGGAGAGCACGGAGCACGGATCAAGCGCCGGTTCCGGACCTTCCTCGAAGGCACCAGGGACGCAGCGGTGCGGTGGGAGATGGCCGCGGTCCTCGGCTGAGGCACCGCGTCAGGGTCTCGTCCCGAGGGTCCGCCCGAGGGACGGGGGGCGACCTCAGGGTCGCGCGCGCCCCGGCATCCGCCGGGGCGCAAGGAGGAACAACCCGTACGTCGGACACGGCGGCGGAGAGAGGGGGAGGGCGTGCGAAGCCTTCGCAAGCGCTCACGATGGCTGGCACTCGTGCTGGCGGTCGGACTGGTCGCCGCCGCGTGCGGGGACGACGACGAGGACGGCGGTGGCGAGTCCACCGAGACCACTGCAGCGGCCGACGGTGGCGAGTCCACCGAGACCACTGCGGCCACCGACGGCGAATCCGAGGACGGTGAGTCCGAGGACGGCGGCGAGGCCACCGCTCCCAGCGGCGACCCGATCAAGGTCGGCTACATCAACATCGACGCGGGCGCCGTGGCGTTCCCCGAGGCGACCGCCGGCGCAGAGGCGGGCGAGGCGACCATCAACGAGGAGCTCGGCGGCATCGGCGGGCGACCGCTGGAGCTGGTGTACTGCTCGGTCGACGGCACCCCGGAGTCCTCGCAGACCTGTGCGGCCAAGATGGTCGAGGAGGAGGTCGTCGCGGTGACCCTCGGCCTGGACTTCAACGACTCGGTGCTCGTGCCCGTGTTCGAGGAGGCCCAGATCCCGATCCTCGGCGGTGTGCCCGCCGGAGCGGACATCCTCTTCTCGACGAACGCCTTCTTCTTCCAGGCCGGCCTCCCCGCCGTCTACCCGGGCATCCCGGTGTGGATCGCGGAGAACCTGCCGGAGGTCCAGAAGGTCGCCATCCTCTACTCGGACGATCCCACCGGGACGCTCATCGCCGAGCAGAACATGGCGCCGTTCTTCGAGCAGCTCGGGATCGAGGTGGAGCTCTTCAGCGAGTCGGCCGCGGCCGCGGACTACACGCCCGTCGTGTCGGCCGCCCTCGCCAGTGAGCCGGACCTGATCACCTCCACGTTCGGCAACGTGGCCTGCATCGGCTACATCAACGCCCTCAACAGCCTCGGCTTCGAGGGCGAGGTGTTCCACAGCGCCGGTTGCTACGACGTCGCGGTGTTCGACGCCGTGGGCCTCGACACCATCGAGGGCCACTACGTGAACTTCGGCCTCTACGGCTTCTACACGCCCGAGGCCCTGCCCGAGGACAAGCAGCCGGAGCTCGAGCTCTACAGCAACGCGATGGCGTCCTACACGGACTTCCCGCTGTCGGGCTTCTCGCTGGCCTCGTTCCAGCAGCTCATGAACATCAAGGCGATCTTCGAGGAGATCGGGGTCGACAACCTGGCCTACGACGCGATCATCGGCCTGATGACCGACGGCGAGGTGCGGTCGAGCTTCATGGCGCCGGACTGGTCCTGCGACGGCAGCGCCGCCATCGCACCGGGGGTCTTCGCCCCGAGCGTGTGCACCACCGAGGTCATCACGTACCAGGTCCAGGACGGCCAGGTGAACCAGGTGGGTGAGCCCTACAACGGGAACATCCTCCTGCAGGAGGCCGAGCCGACGGGCTGACCCGCCCAGCCGTCGGCCGAACGGTCGTCGGCGGGACCCGGGGACACCCTTCCCCTCGGGTCCCGCCGGCGGCCGTCGCCCGTCCCGTGCGCCAACCGTAGGAACCCACAGCGGAGAAGGACCGATCGACCAGTACTTCGTCTTCCTGATGCTCGGCCTCGGCGCCGGAGCCGTGTACGCCGGGCTCGGCATGGGCCTGCTCATCACCTTCCGCGGGTCGGGGGTCATCAACTTCGCCCAGGGCGCGTTCGCGATGTACGCGACCCTCTTCTTCCTCGAGCTCCGCGAGACCGGGGACATGGTGTTCCCGTGGGCCGGCGTCCCCGCCCGGTTCCACCTGGTGGACGACCCGGGCACGCCCGTCGCGTTCGCGGTGACCATGGTCGTCGCCGCCCTCATCGGGTTCGTCGTCTACGCCCTGGTTTTCCGGCCGCTCCGGCACTCGCCGCCGCTCGCCCGCGTGGTCGCCTCGGTCGGTGTGATGCTCACGCTGCAGGCGCTCGCCGTGCTCCGGTTCGGCACCGGGACCCGCACCGCCAAGCCGATCTTCCCCAGCGAGGCCGTGGAGCTGTTCGGGGTCGACATCCCGCGGGACCGCTTCTACCTCACCGGCGTGGTCATCCTGATGGCCGTGGTCCTCTGGCTGATCTTCCAGCGCACCACCTTCGGCCTGGCCACCACCGCCGCCGCCACGAACGAGCGCATGTCCACCCTGCTCGGCTACTCGAGCCAGCGGATCGCGGCCATCAACTGGGTGCTCGCCTCCGTGGTCGGTGCGATCACCGGCATCCTCGTCTCGCCGATCACCTCGGTGAACGCCGCCGGCTTCACCCTCTTCGTGGTCCCTGCGCTCGCCGCCGTGCTCGTCGGCCGGCTCTCCTCGTTCGGGATCACGGCCGCCGCCGGCCTCGGGCTCGGCGCCATCCAGTCCACCGTCATCCTGCTGCAGCGCGAGTCGTGGTTCCCGGACTTCCTCAAGACCGGCCTCCGCGAGGGCATCCCGTTCCTCGCCATCGTGATCGTGCTGTTCGTGCTCGGCGACAAGCTCCCGGTCCGCGGCGAGCTCGCCTCGGGCCGTCTGCCCGTCGCCCTCCCGCCGGCGCACCGCATCCGCCCCCTGCGCATCGGCGTCCCCGTCGCCGTGCTCGCACTGGTGGCGTTCGACGGCCTCACCCGCTTCGGCCTGATCCACAGCATGGTCATGGCCTCGCTGCTGCTGTCGCTCGTGGTGCTCACGGGCTTCACCGGGCAGATCTCGCTGGGTCAGGCGGCGCTCGCGGGCGTGGCCGGCTTCACGCTGGCCCGGATCGGCGACGGTCTCCCCTTCCCCATCGCCCCGATCGCGGCCGCGCTGGTCGCCACCGCCGTGGGCATCCTCGTCGGCCTGCCCGCCCTGCGGATCCGGGGCGTCCAGCTGGCGGTGGTCACGCTCGCCGGCGCCGTCACGATCGAGGAGATGCTCTTCAAGAACGAGAGCTTCACCGGCGGCATGCGCGGCTCGACGGTCCCCGATCCCGCCGTCGGCGGCGTCGACCTCTCGATCTCGGCGGGGTCGACGTTCCCCACGCTCGCCTTCGGGCTCTTCGCCCTCACGGTCCTGGTGCTGATGGCGGTCCTCGTCACGAACCTCCGGCTGGGCACGACCGGCTTCCGGCTGCTCGCCGTCCGCTCCAACGAACGGGCGGCGGCGGCGCTGGGCGTGAACGTCGCGGCCACGAAGATCTACTCGTTCGGGCTGGCGTCGTTCATCGCCGCGGTCGGCGGCGTGATGCTCGGCTACGAACGGGTGCAGCTGTCCTACGGCTCGTTCGACGTGTTCGTGGGCATCACGATCCTGGCCTTCGCCTACCTCGGCGGCATCGCCAGCGTGAGCGGCGCCATCATCGGCTCGATGCTCCTGGGCGGCGGCCTCATGGCCACGCTGATCGACGAGTGGATCGGGTTCCCCTCCGACTACCAGCTCCTCGTGGGCGGCCTCGCCCTCGTGCTCACCGCGGTGATGAACCCGGAGGGCATCGCCGGCGGGCTCCAGCTCGCCAAGCGCCAGAAGGAGGCGAAGCGGCGCGCCGCGGCCGAGGCTGCTGCAGCCGGCACCGGCACATCGGCCGAGACGTCGGCGGACTCGACGCCGGCCCCCGCACCGGCCCCCGCACCCGCCGAGCCCGTGCGGGCCCGCGCCTCCGGCAGCGGGGAGCCCATCCTCGAGGTGAAGGGCCTCACCGTCGACTACGGCGGTGTCCGGGCGCTCGACGACCTCGACATGGTGGTGCGACGCGGCACCCTCACCGGGCTGATCGGCCCGAACGGCGCCGGCAAGACCACCTGCATCGACGCGCTCAGCGGCTTCATCCCCCACGCCAGGGGCCAGGTCACCTTCCAGGGCCGGGTGCTCGGCACGTCCCCACCCCACCGCCGGGCCCGCACCGGCCTCGTCCGGACCTTCCAGGCGGTGGAGCTCTTCGACGAGCTCACCGTCACCGAGAACCTGGCCGTCGCCGCGACCCGACCCACCTGGTACACGCCGCTGCTGGACCTGGTGATGCCCCACCGCACCGACCGGGGCACCGAGCGCATCCACCGGGCCCTCGACCTCCTCGAGATCCGCCACCTCGCGGACCGCTACCCGTCGGAGCTCTCGACGGGACAGCGCAGGCTCGTGGGCGTGGCCCGGGCGCTGACCAGCGAGCCGGAGCTGCTCCTGCTCGACGAGCCCGCAGCGGGCCTCGACTCGACCGAGAGCCAGGAGCTCGGGCGTCGCCTCCGCCGCCTGCTCGACGAGGGGATCACCCTCTTCCTCGTCGACCACGACATGGGCCTGGTGCTCTCGATCTGCGACGAGCTGTACGTGCTCGACTTCGGCAAGCGGATCGCTGCGGGTACGCCCGCCGAGATCCAGGCCGACCCGGCGGTGATCGCCGCCTACCTCGGCGACGACCACGAGACCGTGCACGCCGCGGACGCCGCACCCGCCGACGGCACGACCGGGACCGGGCAACCGGCGACGAGCGGCAGGGGGACGGGCGCATGAGCGAACGGGTCATCGAGCTGACCGGCTACCGGACGGGGTACGAGGGCGTCGTCGTCGTCAACGACATCGACCTCCACGTGGACGCAGGCGAGATCGTCGCCCTGCTCGGTCCCAACGGCGCCGGCAAGTCCACCACGCTGCTCGGCATCTCGGGGCTGCTCCCCACCCTCGCGGGGACGGCCCTCGTGAACGGGCGGCCGGTGGACACCAGGCGGCCGCACCGCTCCGCACGCGACGGCGTCGCCCACGTGCCCGAGGACCGCGGCCTGCTCCCCACCCTCACCGTGGCGGAGAACCTCCGGCTCGGACGACGCGGGCAGAAGGACGCCGAGTCCGAGGTGCTCGACCTCTTCCCCGCCCTCGCCCGGCTGCTCGACCGGCGCGCCGGACTCCTGTCGGGTGGTGAGCAGCAGATGCTGTCGCTCGCGCGGGCGCTGGTCAGCCGACCGAGGGTGCTGCTGATCGACGAGATGAGCCTCGGGCTCGCGCCGCTGATCGTGCAGAACCTCGTGACGAAGGTCGGGGAGATCGCCGCCTCGTCCGGGGTCGGGGTGCTGATGGTGGAGCAGCACGTGCACATGGCGCTGTCGGTCGCCGATCGGGCGTACGCCATGAGCAAGGGCCGGATCGTCCTGCAGGGCACGGCCGCGGAGCTCGCCGAACGGTCCGACCTCCTCACCGCCGGCTACCTCGGCGGGCTCGACGAGCTCGCGGACGACAGCGCGCCCGCGGCAGCGGAGGCGGGCGCCTGATGCCGCCGTCGATCCGCGCGGTGCGCGCACGCGAAGGGGACGTCGTCGCCCTGCGCGACGACCGCCAGTCGCTCACCTGGTCCCAGGTCGACGACCTCCTCGACCGCGTCGCCGGGCGCGTCGCCGCCATGGACCTCGGCCCGGAGCGACGGCTCGCGGTGTTCGCGCCGAACAGCGCCGAGACCGCGCTCGCCTACATCGGCGGGCTGTTCGGCGGCGCCTCCGTGGTGCCGGTCAACTTCCACCTCACCGCGCCCGAGGCCGCCTACATCCTCCGCGACTCGGAGTCCGCCGCCGTGCTCTGCGACGGCAGCACGCTCGACCGGGCGCTCGAGGCCGCCGAGGAGGCGGGGGTCGGCACCGTCGTGGTGTGGGACACCGGTGACCCGAAGGGCGCGACCCCGTGGGAGGACTGGCTCGCCGATGCCCCTCCCCCGCCGGACCCGGACACGGTCGCACCCCGCCCGAACCTCATGTACACGTCGGGCACCACCGGGTTCCCGAAGGGCACCGACATGCCGCCCACGATGTTCGCCCCTGGTGCCACGGTGGCCGAGCACGTGGCCAACATGCTGGCCACCCATCCCTTCGCCGCAGCGGGACCGCACCTCGTGGTCGGACCGATGTACCACACCGGTCCGCTCACCTCGGTCCGGCTGCTCGCCGGCGGCGTCCCGCTGATCGTGCTGCGGAAGTTCGATCCCGAGGCGGTGCTCGCCGCCATCCACGAGCACCGGCCCGGCTCCTCGCAGATGGTGCCCACCCACTTCGTGCGCCTGCTCGCGCTGCCGCAGGAGGTCCGGGACCGCTACGACGTCTCGTCGATCCGGACGGTCGGCCAGACCGGCGCCGCCTGTCCGGTGCCCGTCAAGGCGCAGATGATCGAGTGGTGGGGCCCCGTGTTCCTCGAGGTGTACGGCGGCTCGGAGGTCGGGGTGCTGTGCTCCATCACCTCGACGGAGTGGCTCGAGCACCGCGGCTCGGTCGGACGGCCGCGCGAGCAGTTCGAGGTCCTGGTCGTCGACGACGACGGCAATCCGGTGGCGCCCGGGGTCGAGGGCCGCCTCTACTTCCGCGACCGCACCGGCCGCGGCATCGTCTACCGCAACGATCCCGCCAAGACCGCCGCCGCCCACCTCGAGCCCGGCGTGCTCACCCTCGGCGAGGTCGGGTACGTCGACGAGGACGGGTACGTCTTCATCACCGACCGCTTCAGCGACATGGTCGTGTCCGGCGGCGTCAACCTGTACCCGGCCGAGGCCGAGCAGGTGCTCATCGACCACCCGGCCGTCGCCGACGTCGCCTGCATCGGCGTGCCCGACCCCGAGATGGGCGAGCGGCTCGTAGCGCTGGTGGTGCCGACCGACGCAGCCGCGCCGCCCGAACCGGCCGACGTGCTGGCGTGGTGCCGCGACCGGCTCAGCCACTTCAAGTGCCCGCGGGAGGTCCGGTTCGTGGCCGATCTCGACCGTGACGCCATGGGCAAGCTCAACAAGCGCCGCCTCCGCGAGCGCTTCGGTGGGGAGGTTCCCGCATGACCACCGTCGACGTCTGCGTGCTCGGGGCCGGCGCCGCCGGCCTCGCCGCCGCCATCGAGGCCCACGACGCCGGCCGCTCGGTCGTCGTCCTCGAGGCCGCGCCCGAGGTCGGGGGCTCCTCCGCGCTCTCCGGCGGGGTGATCTACGCGGGCGGCACCTCCGTGCAACGGGAGCACGGCATCGAGGACTCGGTGCGCGCCGTCTACGAGCGCTACCTGGACGTGAACCGCTGGGCCGTCGAGCCGGGCATGGCGATGGCCTTCGCCCAGGGTTCGGCCGACGCCATCGAGTGGCTGCGCAGCATGGGCGTGGAGTTCGGCCTCGTGATCGCCTCGCCCATCGAGGAGATCCGCCGCGGCCACAAGACCCAGGGCCTCGGCGCCAAGCTGATGGAGGTGCTCGACCGCGAGGTGCGCGCCCGCGGCATCGAGGTCCGCACCCGCTCCCGGGTCGACGGGCTGGTGGTCGAGGACGGCCGGGTCGTCGGCGTCACCGTCGGCGACGACCGTGTCGACGCCGGGGCCGTGGTGATCGCCACCGGTGGCTTCGGCCAGAGCCGCGACATGATCGACCAGCACCTGCCCAGCACCGCGATGCACGGCGACGTCGTGTGGTCGGTGTCGGCCCCCACGTGCGTGGGCGACGGGCTGCACCTCGGGGAGCAGGCCGGCGCCGCCGTCGTCGGCCACGACCGCTGCCTCGCCCTCATCACGCCGGGGTTCGGCACCTACTTCGACGTCGTGCCGCCCGCGTGGCTCGTCTACGTCAACGTGCACGGCCAGCGCTTCTGCGACGAGAAGATGCCCTACGGCACCACCTCCACCCTCGTGGGGGCGCAGCCGGGCGGCATCGCCTGGGCGATCCTCGACGCCGACACCTTCACCTTCGCCGAGCCCGGCACCCCGAGCCACCAAGGTGGGCCGTCGCCCAACTGGAACAACCGGGAGCTGACCCGGGCGATCGAGGAGGGCATGGCCGTGCGGGCCGACTCGGTCGCCGAGCTCGCCGCCGAGCTCGGCATCGACGCCGACGGGCTGCAGACGACGCTCGACGTCTACAACGCGGACGTCGACGCCGGGGTCGACACGCGCTTCGGCAAGGACCCGGCATGGATGCGGCCGGTCCGCACCGCGCCGTTCGTCGCCGCCCCGATCCGCCCGGCGATGATCGCCCTCACGTCCTGCGGCGTGCGCATCGACCCGTCCGCCCGCGCGCTCACCGCCGCCGGCGCGGTGATCCCCGGCCTGTACGCGGCCGGTGAGACCACCGGCGGTGCCATGGGCCCGCAGTACGCGGGCAGCGGCAGCAGCATCGCCAACTCGCTGGTGTTCGGCAGGCTCGCAGGTCGGACCGCAGCCGCGGACACCGCCCCCCACGACCTCGAGGAGCACCGGTGACCGCCACCGACCTGACGCCGGACACCGCAGGGCTCGATCCCGCCGAGGCGCGGGAGGCGGCGCTGGCCCTGCTGGCCGCCCATCCGCCGGCGACGATGACCCCCGAGACGTTCCTCGGCCACCAGTGGGACGCCAGCCTGGCCTGGGTCCACCTCCCCGCGGGGCAGGGTGGGCGCGGTTGGCCGGCGGAGCTGCAGCCGGTCGTGGACGCCACGCTCAAGGCCGGCGGTGCGCCCCACTCCTGGGACGTCAACCCGCTCGGGTTCGGCATGGGCGCGCCCACGGTCATGGTGCACGGCACGCCGGAGCAGCAGCACCGCTGGCTGCGGCCGCTGTTCACCGGCGACGAGGTCTGGTGCCAGCTGTTCAGCGAGCCCGCCGCAGGCTCCGACCTCGCCGGGCTCGAGACCCGCGCCGAGCGCGACGGCGACGAGTGGGTGATCACCGGGCAGAAGGTGTGGAGCACCTGGGCCCACTTCGCCGACTTCGGGATGTGCATCGCGCGCACCGACCCC
>JBEIGA010000094.1:0-13105 GCA_040382135.1 Acidimicrobiales bacterium | reverse complement strand
TGCTGATCGCCACCGGGGCGCGGACCCGCACCATCCCCGGCACCGAGGGCCTCGCCGGGGTGTTCACCCTGCGCACCCTCGACGACTGCCTCGCGATCCGGGCCGCCTTCGAGGCGTCGCCCCGGCGGGTCGTGGTGGTCGGCGCCGGGTTCATCGGCGCGGAGGTCGCCGCCACCGCGCGGGGCCGTGGCCTCGAGGTGACGATGGTCGAGGCGCTGCCCGTGCCCCTCGGACGCATCCTCGGCGACGCGATCGGCACGGTCGTGGCCGACGTGCACCGGGAGCAGGGCGTCGACCTCCGGGTCGGCGTGGGCGTCGACGCCATCGAGGGCGACGGCCGCGTCGAGCGGGTCCGTCTCTCGGACGGCTCCGTCGTCGAGGCCGACGTGGTGGTCGTGGGCATCGGGGTGATCCCGAACACCGAGTGGCTCCAGGGCAGCGGTCTCACGTTGGACAACGGGGTGGTGTGCGACGAGACGTGCCTCGCCGCCCCGGGTGTCACCGCCGCGGGCGACGTCGCCCGCTGGCCCAACCCGCGCTTCGACGGCGAGCTGATGCGGGTGGAGCACTGGGACAACGCCATCGAGCAGGGCGCCTACGCGGCCCGGCGCCTGCTGGTGCCCGACGACGGGGCCGGCGTGGAGCCCTTCGCCCCCGTGCCGTGGTTCTGGTCCGACCAGTACGACCGCAAGATCCAGCTCGCCGGCCGGTGCCGCCCCACCGACGACTTCGCGGTCGTCACCGGGAGCCTCGAGGAGCGCCGCTTCGCCGGCCTCTACGGCCGCGAGGGTCGGGTCGTGGCCGTGTTGGGGATGAACCGCCCCCGGCACGTGATGCAGCTCCGTGCCCTGGTGGAGGCCCGTGCGCCCTTCGACGAGGCCGTCGCCGCGGCGCGGGCCGAGCACGGGTGACCCCGTGAGCGTGGCCGGCGTGGCCGGGGCCGCGGCCCTGGTGGTCGCGCTGGTCGACTGGTGGTCGGTCGCCCGCGAACGGGTCCGGGTGGAGTACGTCGCCAAGCCGGCGGTGCTGGTGCTCCTGATCGTCGCGGCGCTCACGCTCGATCCGGTCGACCCCACGGTGCGGGCCTGGTTCGTGGTGGGGCTCGTGGCATCCCTGGTCGGCGACGTGGTGCTGATGCTGCCGAAGGGCCCCTTCGTCGCCGGCCTCGGCGCGTTCCTCGTCGCCCACCTCTGCTACGTCGGCGGGCTCCTCGCCCACGGCCCCTCGGCCGGGGGCGCGGTCCTGGGCCTGCTGGTGGCCGGCGCCGGTGTGGCGGTGCTCGGGCCGGGCCTGCTGCGGGGCGTGGCCCGCACCGACCGGGCCCTGGTGGGTCCGGTCGTCGCGTACGTCGCCGCCATCGGCGGCATGGTCGTGCTCGCCGTGGCCACGGGCGACGTGGTGGCCGCGCTGGGGGCGATCCTGTTCTTCGCCTCGGACGGCATCCTCGGCTGGACCCGGTTCGTGCGCCGCTTCCCCGGCGACCGCGTGGCGGTGCACGTCACGTACCACCTGGGTCAGGCCATGCTGGTGGCATGGCTCGCCTCCTGAGCATCCGGCCCGCTGCCGGAGTCGTGTGCCTCGCCATCCTCGCCGCCTGCTCCAGCGAGACGAACGAGCTCGATGCGGCGGGTATCGCCGCTGCCGTCCCGGCCGCACTGGCCCCCGAGGACCCCGCCTCGGTCACCGACGTGGTGTGCCCCCAGACGGTGGATCGTGGGACCGGGATCGTCGTGACGTGCTCGGCCCAGGTCGGCGGCACCCCGGTCACCGCCACCGTCGAACAGCTCGACGACGAGGGGCGCCTCGTGATCGAGACCACCACCGTGCTGCTCGACCGGGGCGACATCGCCACCGGGCTCGGTGACCGGCTGCAGGCCGAGCTCGGCGTGCTGGTCGGGGTCGACTGCGACGAGCCCCGCGTCGTGGTGCCCGCGGCCGGGGACGAGTTCGGTTGCACGGCGACCGACGAGGCGGGCCGGCCGATCGAGCTCGTGGTCCGCCTGCTCGACGCCGCCGGCGCCTACGAGGTCCGCCCCGCCTGAGCCGGAGCCGCTGCGGCGTTCGAGACCGGTCCGGCCGGGGGGACGGACAGGGTCAGACAGCGCTGGTCGAGGGTGCCGGGGGACCAGCGGCCCCACCAGCCCGCGACGGCGTGTCGGCACGACTCCGTCCAGGCGATGCAGTCCGGGTCCTCGATCCGGCGCACCACCTGCACGATGCCGTCCTCGTGGATGTCGTAGCCCGCCCAGACGCCGGGGAAGTCCTTCGGCGAACCGACCTCGGTGACCGGCACGGCGCGGTGGTGGCGGCGGTGGCGGTGGGTGTGCCCGCTCGTGACGAGCGCACGCGGGGTGGCCGCGGCGAGGCGGTCGAGGAGGTGGTCGGCCTGCCGCTTCGGGACTCCGGGAGGCCAGAACCAGCCGACGGGCAGCCGGTGCAGGTGGTGGTGGGTGCAGACCAGGACCGGACCGTCCCACGCCCCGGCGTGCGCGGCCGCCGCGGCGGCCGCGGCCGGGTGGAGGGCACCGCCGTTGCGCGACCCGGTGGTGTCGAGGAGCACCAACCGGAGCCCGCCGTGGTCGTGGACCCGGACCGGTGCGAGGGGATGGCCGCGGCGTGCCAGCTCCTCGGCCGCGGCGCCGGCACCGCGCCCGTGGTCGTGGTTGCCCGCCATGAGCAGGACGGGAACGGGGACCTCGGCGAGCAGCGCGTCGAGGGCGTCCCACTCCTCGGGGCGACCCCTGTGGGTGAGGTCGCCCTTCAGGACGACGAGCTCGGCGCCCCACGCCACCGCGGCGGCCAGCGCGGCGCGGGCGCAGCGCTCCGGGTGGAGCACCTCCGGCGGCGGGTGCTCGGGGCGACGGGCGAACAGGCCGAACGCCCGCTCGCCGAGGTGGAGGTCGCTGAGGGTGGCGATGCGGGCGAGGCGTCGGCCGGCCGGCTCGGGCAGCGTGCGCGCTCGGACCACCACGGTCCGCCCGCCGACGACCACTTCGACCCGGTGCTCGGTGTCCGGCTCGAGCCCGTGCACCTCGACCGCGCCCGTCCCGTGCACGCTGCCGGCGAGCGCCTCGTGCCCGGCGACCCGGATGCGCACCGGTCCCGCCGGCGCGCCCCTCCAGGTGACCTGGACCGACCGCGGCGCCACCGCGAAGACCTCCACGGGCCGTACCCGGCGGAACGGGAGCCGGAGGGATGCGCGGCTCAGGACAGGGCCGCCCTGAGTTCGGGACCGGCCGCCGCCCGCAGGCGGGTGTGGGCCGCGAGCAGCTCCAGGTGCTGCTCGATGGCACGGGCCGCGTGCGGCGGTCGGTGGGAGGTCAGGAACGCCGTGACCCGGGCGGACAGCTCGGGCTCCGACAGGGTGCGCACGCCGCCCAGCATCCGCTCGATGGAGCTACCCGGGAACCGTGCGAGGAGCTCGTCCCAGTGGGTCTCGATGAACGCCCAGACGCGTGCGTCGTGGTGGCGGTTGGCGAGGGCGCGACGCAGGACGAAGGGCGCGTCCTGGCTGCGGATCTCGCCGAGGGTGGCGGTGCAGAGCCGGTCGACGGCCTCGGCGTCGGGGAAGTCGGCCAGGGCGTGCAGGAAGCGCTGCTGCTCCTGCGGGTCGGCGGCCTCCCGGGCGCGTCGGCGGTAGTCCTCGAACTCGGCGAGCGTGCCGGACGCGGCGACCACGTCGACGACGGCGGCGCGGACGTCGGGGTCGAGGTCGGGGTCGTCGAGGCGGCCGCGGGCGGTGGCACGGACCTCGGGGTCCTCGCCGAGCCGACCGGTGGCGGCGAGCAGCACGCCGCGCAGGGAACGGTCGCGCTCGCCGTCGGAGGCGGCGGGGGTCCACCCCCGTGCAGCGAACGCGGGGCGGACGATCCCGCGGACCCGTGCCGCGTACGCGTCGTGGAGGTCGTCCGGCACGGCGCGGGCGAGCTGGCCGAGGCAGCCGAGCAGACGCTGCCAGACGTTGAGGTCGGTCTCGGCGCAGAGCAGGTCGGCGAGGGCGAGGAACGCCGGGGCGGGGAGCCGACCGGCGAGCACGAGGCTCCACGTGTCGTCGACGAGGTTGGCCCGCTCCACCGGGGCGAGGCGGTCGAGGTCGTCCGCCGTCGGGTCCCCCGTGGTCGCCACCCGGTAGAAGCCCGTGCTCCCCGCGTTCGCCGTGACGATGCGCCCGGCCGGCACCGGTACCTCCGCCTCCCGGCCGTCGAGGCGGACCCGCACCACGGTGGGCCCGTCGGCCGCCTCCACCCGCAGACGGAGCGGGACCACCCAGGTGGGGCCGCTGTCCGGCCCTTCGTCCTCCTCGGGTAACAGGCGGAAGCGGTCCTGCCGGATCCGTGCCGTGCCATCGGAGGTCGGGTCGTCCGACGTCGTGATCGACACGACCGGGTAGCCGCCCTGGAAGATCCAGCTCTCCATCATCGTGCGGACCGGTTCGCCGCTCGCCGCCTCGAGGGCGTCCCACAGGTCGTGGGTCTCGGTGTTCCCGTACTCGTGGGTGCGGAGGTACCGGCGGATGCCATCCCGGAAGACGTCCTCGCCGAGGTACTGCTCCAGCATGCGGACGACGGCCGCGCCCTTCTGGTAGGTGAGGATGTCGAACATGGCGTCGGCGTCGGCCGGGGTCACGACCTCGAACTCCACCGGGCGGGTACTGCGGAGGCTGTCGACCTCCGCCGCCATGAAGCGGGCCATGCCGAAGGTCTCCCACCGCCCCCACGAGGGCCGGTAGGCGTCGGTGGCCTTCATCTCCATGAACGTGGCGAAGGCCTCGTTCAGCCAGATGCCGTTCCACCAGCGCATGGTGACGAGGTCACCGAACCACAGGTGGGCGAGCTCGTGGTTGATGACGTCGGCGACGTTCTGCAGCTCCGGTTGGGTGGCCGTCGCCGGGTCGACGAGCAGCAACGCCTCCCGGAAGGTCACGGCGCCGAGGTTCTCCATGGCCCCGGCGGCGAAGTCGGGGAGCGCGATGAGGTCGAGCTTGTCGCCGCGGTAGGGGAGGCCGTAGTAGTCCACGAACCAGGGGAGGGCGTGGGCGGCGACGTCGAGCGCGAACGGGGTGAGGTGGGCCTGCCCGGGCCGGTGGACCACGCGCACCGGGGTCCCGCACACGTCGAGGGGCTCGGTGGCCTCCAGGGGTCCCACCACGAAGGCGACGAGGTAGGTCGACAGCGGGATGGTCGGCGCGAACTCGACCCGGACGCGGCCGTCCGCTGTGGTGGCGCGGGCGAGCTCGGCCGTGTTGGCGACGGCGAGGAGCCCCGGCTCCACCTCGAGCGTGACGGCGAAGACGGCCTTGAGGTCGGGCTCGTCGAAGCACGGGAACGCCCGACGGGCGTCGGTGGCCTGGAACTGGGTGGCGGCCACGACGTGGGTGACGCCGTCCTCGTCCGCGAAGGTGCTCCGGTAGAAGCCCCGGAGCCGGTCGTTCAGGGTGCCGGTGAAGCGGAGGTGCAGGTGGGTCGGTCCGACGGGCAGGGTGATGCCGGTGGACAGCACCAGGAGCTCGGTCGCCTCGTCGGACGTGACCGCAGCCGGCGCTCCGTCGACCAGGGCCTCGTGCACGACCAGTTCGGCGGCGTGCAGGACGATACGGTCCGTCGGCTCGGCGATGTGCGCCGAGATGGTGACCTCACCCGTGAAGGAGGCGTCGCCGAGGTCGGGTCGCAGGACCAGGTCGTACCGCTCCGGCAGGACGGTGCGCGGGAGCCGGTGCGAGGAGGGCGCGGTCTCGGGGGTCACCGCCTCGAGGGTAGTGGCACGATCGTCACGGTTTGGAACGTGATCGTCACGGGAACTCCATCATGCACGCGCGCGACGTGTGGTGGAATTGGCAGCAGCAGGTGGGCGGACCCGCTGGGAGGTTCTCATGTCGTTCATCCAGTTCACGCGGCGGATCACCGAACCGGCCGGTCAGGACCTCGATCTCCGCGACACCGTGTGCGTCGGGGACCGGGGCCCCACGCCCGTCGAGGACATCGACGACGACGCCTTCGCCCGGGCCATCGAAGAGGGCCGCAAGCGCGAGGCGTCCTTCGTCCGTTCGGCTTGAGTCGAGCCCGTCTGGTCCTCTCGCCCCATGTGGCGCTCCGGGGCCGGCGCGGTACCGTCGGGTGGTCCCGCACCCGGAGGTGGAGATGCCTGAGGTCCGCTTCGACGTCGTCGGCGTCGGCAACGCGATCGTGGACGTGATCGCCAACGTCGAGGATGCGTTCATCGAGACCCACGGCCTCAACCGGGCGTCGATGACCCTCATCGACGAGGACCGGGCCCACACCCTCTACGCGGCGATGCCGCCGGGGATCGAGGCGTCGGGCGGGTCGGCCGCCAACACCATGGCCGGCATCGCCTCGTTCGGCTCCCGGGCGGCGTACATCGGCAAGGTCCGGGACGACCAGCTCGGTGAGGTGTTCGGCCACGACATGCGGGCCGCCGGCGTGCACTACGTGAACATCGCCGCGACCGAGGGTCCCGCAACGGCACGCTGCCTGATCCAGGTCACGCCGGACGCCGAGCGGACCATGAACACCTTTCTCGGCATCTCCGCCCTGCTCGAGCCCGTCGACATCGACGAGGACCTGGTTGCCGCGTCATCGGTGCTCTACTGCGAGGGCTACCTCTGGGACGTCGACGTCGCCAAGGACGCCATCCGCAAGGCCATGGACGTGGCCGCAGGGGCAGGGCGGACCGTCGCCCTCACGCTCTCGGACAGCTTCTGCGTCGAACGGCACCACGCCGAGTGGCTCGACCTGATCGGCGACAAGGTCGATCTGCTCTTCGCCAACGAGGACGAGATCCGCTGCCTGTACGGCACCGACGACCTCGACCGCATCCAGACCGCCATGCGGGGGCACGTCGACATCGCATGCATCACCCACGGGTCGCAGGGGTCCTCGATCGTGACCGCCGATCGCATCGTGCACGTCCCCGTGGAGCCCGTGGCCCACGTGGTCGACACGACGGGTGCCGGCGACCTCTACGCCGCCGGCTTCCTCCACGGCTTCAGCCGTGGCCTGCCGCTCGAGACGTGCGGCGCCCTGGCGAGCCTGGCCGCCGCCGAGGTGATCTCCCACCTCGGGGCCCGCCCAGCGGTGTCGCTCGAGCGCCTGGCCGGTGCGCGGGGCTGAACCTGCTGTTACGCGTGGCACATCCCGGCGCGCGCACCGTAGACTGACGGCGTAAGTCCAGCCCACCGTCTAGTCCACCAGCGAGGGGAGCGGGCCATGAGCACCGACGAACGGCTCACCGGCGGCACCAGCGTCAACGACGTCGACGCGGTCATGGAGATCGCCCGGACCAACACCGACCGGGACGCCGTGATCCACGCCGTGCGGGACAACGCCGACGCCATCTTCACCTGGGACTACACCAAGGGCGCGCGTCCCAAGCTGGACAAGCTCTACGAGAAGGCCAAGCGCTCCCAGTGGAACGCGCAGACCGATCTCGACTGGTCGATCGAGGTCGATCCCGTCCAGGCGTTCTCGATCATGACCGAGATGGGCCCGAACTCGTTCATCGCCACCGACCCGTCCTCGCCGGTCCGCCACTGGGGCCAGAAGGAGTGGGAGGAGTTCAGCGTCCAGTCGCTCACCTGGCGCATGAGCCAGTTCCTCCACGGTGAACAGGGCGCCCTCCTGTGCACGGCCAAGATCGTCGAGACCGTGCCCTGGATCGACGCCAAGTACTACGCGGCCACGCAGGTGATGGACGAGGCCCGTCACGTCGAGGTGTTCGCCCAGTACCTCGACCGCAAGATCGGCGACACCTACCCGATCAGCCCGCACCTGAAGCTGCTGCTCGACGACATCATCAACGACAGCCGCTGGGACATGACCTACCTCGGCATGCAGATCATGGTCGAGGGCCTCGCGCTGGCCGCGTTCGGGTTCATGTACCAGCTCACCGGCGAGCCGTTGCTGAAGCAGCTGCTCAAGTACGTGATGAGCGACGAGGCCCGGCACGTGGCCTTCGGCGTGCTCAGCCTGCAGGAGCTGTACCAGCACCTCTCGGCGGCTGAGCTGCGGGAGCGGCAGGAGTTCGCCTTCGAGGCCGCGCTGCGCATGCGGGACCGCTTCCTGCAGCAGGAGGTGTGGGAGCGCATGGGCGTGCCCGTCCGCCCGATGGTGCAGCTGCTGCTCGACCTGCCGGACGACCACAAGATCTTCCAGCGCCTGCTGTTCTCGAAGATCGTGCCGAACTGCAAGAAGCTCGGCCTCCTCGACGCCGGCGACGGCTGGCTGCGCACCAAGTTCACCGAGATCGGCGTGATCGAGTTCGAGGACTGGGTCGACACCGCCGACGAGTTCGAGAGCTTCGACGCCTTCGCCGGGTCACTCGGCGGCGTGGTCCCCCCGCACTGAGGCCCCCCGGGTCGAGACCCGGCGTGCCTCGAGCGCGGCCGCGAGATCGGCGGCGGACCGTCCGTAGGTCCCACCGGTGAGCCGCTCCCAGCGGGGCGGGTCCTCCGGATGGGGCTCGCCCACCAGCGCTTCCTCGGTCACGAGCAGCTCCACCCGCCGGCCGGCGGCGCGGAACCCGTGCACCTGCGACCACGGCAGGAGCCAGCCGTAGCTGCGCCCGCCGGGCCGGGTCCGGCGCACCAGGCCCAGGCCGGTGGTGTCGGCGCGCAGCGTGAGCCGGTCGGGCATCGCAGCGAGGCCGAGCATCACCGCGCCCACGGCGAAGAGGCTGCCGAAGAACCAGAGCCGCCCCGACGCCCCGCTGAGGGCGAGCACGTAGGCGACGATGGCGATGCCGGCGTTGAGCGCGGCCGGGATCGCCGCGGCCAGGCTGGTCTCCGAGCGCAGCACATCGAGGGGACGAGCGGTGAGCTCCAACGGCTCGGGCGCGTCGCCCGGGGTCCCGGAGGCCGGAGGGTGCACCATGCCCCGCACCGTAGCCCGCCACCTGTGGCGCCCCACGGCCGGGCGGGGGCGGAGCCACTAGCGTCGGGCACATGACGACCTACGAGTGCTTCGATGTCACGGTCTCGGACCACGTGGCGCACGTCGTGCTGAAGCGCGGCGACCAGATGAACACCATGATCCCGGCGTTCTGGCGGGAGCTGCCGGAGATCGTGCACACCATCTCCGACGACGGGCATGCCCGGGCCATCGTGCTCAGCTCCACGGGGAAGCACTTCAGCGCGGGGATGGACCTGGCCGTGTTCACCGGCGGCGGCGCCGGTGGCGGCGGGATCGGGACGACCGGCGGGGGCGATGCCACCGAGATCGGGCGCGTGCGGGCCAACCTGCGGGTGGGGTGCCTGCACCTCCAGGACAGCTTCACCGCCCTGGAGCGGGCCCGCATGCCGGTCCTGGTGGCCATCCACGGGGGGTGTGTCGGCGGCGCCGTCGACATGGTCACCGCCGCCGACTGCCGCTACGCCACCCGGGACGCCTGGTTCTGCATCCAGGAGATCAACATCGGCATGACCGCCGACGTGGGCACGCTGCAGCGGCTGCCGAAGCTGATCCCCGAGGGGATCGTGCGCCAGATCGCCTACACGGGTGAGCGGTTGCCGGCGGAGCGCGCCCTGCAGCTCGGCCTCGTCAACGAGCTCTTCGACGACCACGCGTCGCTCGTCGAAGGCGTGCTGCGGATCGCGGGTCAGATCGCGAAGAACTCACCGCTCGCGGTGTGGGGGAGCAAGGAGATGCTCAACTACTCCCGGGACCACTCGGTGGCGGACGGCCTGAACTACATCGCCACCTGGCAGACCGGCATGTTCCAGCCGTCGGACATGCTCGAGTGCTTCACCGCGAAGGCCGAGGGGCGAGACCCGGCGTTCCCGGACCTCGCCCCCGTGCGCCGAGGCTTGTGATCGGTGGGGGCCGGCGGGCCCCCACCCTCACCAGAGCTGGAAGCCCTCCGACACGCTGTTCAGCGGCCAGTAGTGGAAGACCACCTCGCCGTAGATCACCACGACCAGCACGACGGCCACGATGATCCAGGTCTTGAGGTCGTCGAGGATCACCCAGCTGCGCTTCGGGCCGTGGGTCACCTCGGCCAGCGGCACGGTCTGGGGGACGGTCACGATCCGGCGGTTGTGGATGGTGGCCAGGATCACGACGAAGAACAGCAGGGCCGACAGGAACATCACCATGCCGCCGATGCCGGTGAGGACGTTGGCCTCGTCCCAGCCGGTGAAGTCGCCGCCGTTGAACCGCTCCGCGTAGGGCGCCGAGTTGATCTCGGTCCGCCGGGGCATGCCCTCGAGCCCGCCCATCATCTGGCCCCGGGAGAACGTCCAGACGCCGATGGTCCAGAGCCACACCTGGGCCACGGCGATGCGCCGGCCCCAGAGCTGCTTGCCGGTGAAGTAGGGGACCAGCCAGTAACAGATCGCCATCACCGAGAGCGCCACGCCGGTGCCCACCGTGAGGTGGAAGTGGCCCGGGATGAAGGCCGTGTTGTGCACGACCTTGTTGACCGTCCAGGACGCGTTGACCAGGCCGGATGCGCCGCCGAGCATGAAGGTGATGCCGGCGAGCAGCTGCCCCGCCACGCTCGGGTCACCCCAGGGGAGCTTGGGGATCCAGCCGAGCAGCCCCTTGCCGCCACGGGCCCGCCCGGCCCCTTCGAGCGAGGCGACCACCGAGAAGAGGGTCACGGTCGAAGGGAAGAAGATGGCGAAGGTCAGGCCCCACTGGATGGTCTTCGAGCTGAACTCGATGCCGGGGTCGGTGAACTGGTGGTGGATGCCGACCGGCAGCAGCAGGAGGAAGGACAGGAACACCAGGCGGGTCAGGCCGTCCGAGTAGGCCTTGCCGCCCGCCTGCTTGGGCAGCAGCGTGTACCAGCTGACGTACACCGGGAGCAGCCAGTAGTAGACGATCGGGTGGCCGGTGAACCAGAACAGCACCCGGGTGAACTGCGGGTCGATGGTGTCGGTCCAGCCGAGCGACCAGGGCAGGATCATCACCAACACCTCGATGGCGATGCCGAGGCTGGCGAGGAACCACATCCACGACGTGATGATCGAGATGTAGCTGGCCAGCGGGATCCGCCGGCGGCCCTCCGCTGCGTGCTCCTTGCGCCAGGCCCGCAGGGTGAGCATCTGGTTGAGCAGCACCACCCAGGTGGAGACCACGAGGAGCACGGCGCCCAGGTAGAAGGCGGGCGTGGCCTCGAGGGGGGCGTAGAAGGTGAACAGCACCGTGGCCTTGTTGGCGAGGATCGCCCAGGCCGCGAGCGCCACCCCGGCCCACGCGAGGTAGACCGAGACGTACGACAGCACCCGGCTCGCCAGGGGCCGCCCGAACCCGCGCATCGTGATGAGCGACAGGAACGAGTTGGCGAAGCAGAAGGTGAACACCAACGCCAGCGCCACGCCGTGCAGCGTGAGCCCCTGGTAGTAGGTCTGCAGCCCGACCTCTTCGTAGAGGTTGTGGTCGAGGCGCTCGAGGGCCTGCAGGAGACCCATGAGCGCGCCGAGCGCCAGGCCCACGAGCGACAGGTAGAGCTGCCACTTGATGGGGCGGATGTCGTCGACGGTGGCGCCGGGGATGTCGATGCGCCAGGACCGCCGGGCCATGCCCTCGGCGGAGCCGGGCGTGGACGGCGATGCTCCCGAGGGTGGCGGGTTCTCGAGGATGGTCATGAGGGGTTCGGCTCGCTTCCGTTCTCGGTCCGGGCGCTCAGGTGCGGGGCACGGACGTGCCGATGGTCTCGACGTCGCCGTCGACGGCGTGGATCAGGCCGCCCATCACGTGGTGCTGGATGCCGCAGTACTCGTGGCAGATGATCGAGTACGTCTTCTCGTCGGAGAAGGTGTGGACGTGCTCGGAGACCTGGCCGGGGATCACCATCACGTTCGCGTCGGTGTCGGGGATCCAGAGGCCGTGGATGACGTCCACGGTGGTGGCCCGGATGCGGACCCGGGAACCGACGGGCAGCTCGACCTCGGCCGGTGTCCAGGCCCAGGCCTGGGCCACGTAGACGAGCTCGTAGTCGATGTCGTCGTCGGGGTTGCCGTCGACGTACAGACCGGGCTGGTCGAACGGCGGGGTGGAGCGGACCTCGGCGGGATCGATGCGGCCGGCCGGCGAGGGAAGGCCGGCGCCGTGGGCGACCACCGACCAGACGAGCAGGCCCACGAAGCCGAGGAGCACGACGATCGTCAGCAGCATCCACTTGCGTTCGAGGGAGTCGACCTCGTCGAGGATGCTCATGACGCGCTCCGCTCGATCAGCATGGAGAAGGTCCAGATCCAGACGATGGCCGTCCCGAGCAGGAACAGCAGGGTGATCGCCATGGTCCCCCGGGGGTGGTGCTCGGCCTCTTCATGGGAAGCGGGCTCGTGGGACTCGGGCGTGCCACCGGGGGCGGCCGAGGTGGGCGTGGTGTCGGACATGGCGGCGCTCCTACTGGGCCGTCAGCGTGCCGACCATGCCCGCGGCGAAGTGGCCGGGGATGAGGCACACGAACTGGTAGCTGCCGGGCTCGAGGTTCACCGAGCCCTCGGCGGTCTCGCCGCCGGCGATGCCGTTGACCTCGTCGCCGACCACGCTCACGAACTCGATGCCCTCGAGCTCGGCCTCGCTGGCGACGGTGATGCCCTCGGGGAGGAGCGCCCAGTTGTGCTGGGACGACCCCTGGTTGTCGAGGGTGACGGGCACGTCGGTGGCGGACACGACCGCGAGGTTCGCCGGGTCGAAGGCGAAGTCCGTGGCCACGAAGGTGACCTCCGTGGCCGGCCCGGTCGGGGCGACGGCACCGCCGCCCTCCCCGTTGCCCTGGAGCAGCGCCACGATCGACAGGGCCAGGGCGAGGCCGGCGACCACGGTCACCAGCGTCAGCCATGCGCCCTGTCCGGCGCCGAGGAGGATGTCGGAGGACCCCGCCGGCTCGTTTGCCGGGTCGCGGTCGGAGACGGGTGTGGTGGCGGTGTCGGACATGCGATCAGTGTCAGTTGGTGGTCCGCGTCGCAGACAGGGCCCAAGGTCCCGTGCCGCAGCGCCCCCCGGCGGGGGCACCTGCGATCCCGCGCCGCCGACCGCCGCGATCCCGTGACCTTGGTCCCGCCGTGTGCCGGACCAACGTCCCTGGTCCGGGCGTTGCCGGAGGCGGACGATGCGACCGGAACCCGTCCTCCGGCGGAGTG
>JBEIGA010000093.1:0-13146 GCA_040382135.1 Acidimicrobiales bacterium | reverse complement strand
GTCGTGGCCGTCACCGGTGGCAACGACGACGGCGGCCGCCTGGTCGCCATCGCCCAGCTCGAGGCCCTGCAGGGCGACACCCCCGCCGTCGCCGAGCTCGTCAAGGCCGACGACACGCTGAAGCTCGACCTCGATCTCTCGGGCTTCACCAGCCCCGACGGCGAGTACCTCGAGGTGTGGCTGCTCCGCCCCGACGTGAGCGGCATGGTCTCGCTCGGTCCGGCCAGCCCGGACGGCGTCTACCCGCTGCCCGCAGGGGTCGACCCCGGTGAGTTCCCGGTGGTGGACGTCTCCTTCGAGCCGGCCGACGGCAACCAGGCCCACTCCGGCAACTCGCTGCTCCGCGGGCCGCTCGAGTTCCAGGCCTGAACGCGCATCGGCCGGGGGTCTCCCCCCGGCCGGTGACGTTCGACGGCGGACCGGGTCAGGCGCGCTGGTAGAGCGTGGGTGCCTTGCCGCGCGAGGCGTGGTTCGGGTCGGCGCCCAGGTCCTTCAGGCTGCCCGAGGCCAGCATGTCGGCGATGGCCTTGCGGACGGTGCCCGGGCTGCCGCCGCTGGCCTCCTCCAGCTGCTTCACCGTGAAGGTGCCGCTCGGGGTCCGGCCCTTGATGTCCTCGATGGTGACCCGACCCTTGCGGGGCGCCGAGGAGGTGCCACGAGCCCGGGAACGACCGCCGCCGATGAGCCCCGCGGCGCGGAGGTCCTCGGCCGGCACGCCGAGCGCCTGGAACGCCGCGGCCGACACCCCGTTGGCCTCGGCCCAGCTGCGGGCGACCCGGATGAAGTCGGCGCGGAACGTGCTGATGTCGACGGCCTGGGCACGCTCGAGCTCGCCGATGGCCTTCAACTTGTCGATGGGATCCTTCGCCGCATCGACGGACGCCTGCAACTTCTTGATCTTCGCCTCGTCACGCATCTTGGCGGGATCTTCGAGAGCGAGCAGGTACAGGCGGACTGCGCCTTCTGCGTCCATGTGGTTTCTCCTCAGCGGTGTGGTCCACCGGCGCGGTGGAAGATGTTCTCTTGCTCCACCAGAATTTGACCATAAGGGATCAAGTACCAAAAGACAACGACAGGACCGACGACAGGACCTTCGGCCGGTCACCGCCCTGCTGCCGACGCCCTATGCTCCGCCCACGTCAGGGAGGCCCAGATCCGGGAGGCACGGCATGGTCCACGAGGTCCCCGTCATCGACATCTCCGGCATCGGGGTCGCCGGCGACCCGGGTCCCGGGCGTGCACGCGCCGCTGCGGAGCTCGACGCCGCACTAGGGACCCTCGGCTTCGTGCAGTTCGCCGGCCACGGCGTCCCCGACGACCTGATCGGTCGGATGCAGGACGTCACCGCCGCCTTCTTCGCCCTGCCGATGGAGGAGAAGTGCCGGTGGTTGCCGCCGGACCCGTCGGTGAACCGCGGCTATGCGGCCAAGGGCACCGAGGCCCTCTCGTACGGGCTCGGCGCCGACTCGCCACCCGACCTCTTCGAGGCGTTCAACTACGGGCCCGAAGACGTCCCTGCGGACGTGCTCGCCCATCCGCGGGCCGCCGACTTCTTTCCCACCAACGTGTGGCCCGACAACCTCCCGGAGTTCCGGTCGGTGCTGCTCGAGTACCTCGTCGCGGTTCGGGCACTGGCCCACCGCGTCACCGGTCTGTTCGCCACTGCGCTCGAGCTCGAGGACGATTTCTTCGAACAGCGCACGTCCCATTCCACCGACGTGATCCGTGTCATCAACTACGAACGTCGATCAGGTGATCCCGCACCGTTGGAGCGCCAACAGGGTATGGGCGCACACACCGATTACGGCATCGTCACCATGCTCTACGCCGATCCCGTCCCCGGACTCGAGATCGTCGATCCGGACGGTTCCTGGCTGCCGGTGATGCCCGAGCCCGGCTGCTACCTGGCCAACATCGGCGACCTCCTCGCCCAGTGGACCAACGACCGCTGGAAGTCGAACATCCACCGCGTCGCCCCGCCGGGCGCGGGCGGCGCCCTCCGACGGCGCTCCGTGGCGTTCTTCCACGACGGCGATCACGACGCCCTCATCGAGTGCCTCCCCACGTGCACCGATGCCCACAACCCGCCCCGCTACCCGCCCGTGCTCGCCGGCGACCACCTCGTCGGCAAGTTGCTGGGGCCGCGCACCCTCACCGTCTCCGACGCGGTCTCCACGGCCGGCGACCGCCTCGTCCGGGCCGAGGCCGGCTCGACGGCCGGGCAGTAGCGTCGGGGACAGCGGACGATCGGAGGAGATCATGAAGACCCGGCTCTCGTGCCCCTGTGGTGAGCTGATCCAGGGGGCCGACGAGGACGATCTCGTCGAGAAGGCGTTCGCCCACCTCCGGGAGAAGCACCCGGACATGGCCGACGAGTACGAACGCCACCACATCCTGTTCATGGCGTACTGAGTCGCCGGAACGCGGCGCAGTGCCGGGGACGGCGAACCCCCGGAGACGGCGAAAGGGCCCCGATGGGGCCCTTTCGTGTTCTCAGTCGGGCTGGCGGGATTCGAACCCACGACCTTCGGTCCCCCAGACCGACGCGCTAACCAAGCTGCGCCACAGCCCGTCCTGGAGGGCGTCATGCTACCCGGCCACCCCGGTCGCGCCGACTCCGGCGCCACTCCGGGGTCAGATCCGGTCGATGAGCCAGCCGACGCCCTCGATCGCCCGCCAGCCCAGGTAGACGGCCGCTGCGAGGAGCAACAGCCAGAAGTGCCACGGCACCCGGGCGTGCTCCTCCGGCTCCCCGCCCGCAGGATCGGCGGGGCCATCGTGCTCGGGGAGGTGGGCGTGCGGGTCCGCCACGGTCCGACCGCAGTCCGGGCACGTGCCGTCGGTGCGCAGCGCGTTGGGCGTGAAGAACCGGCTGCAGGTCTCGCACCAGGGCACGGGGCTCAGCTCCGGCGGATCGCCAGGATGGCGACGTCGTCGTCGATCACGCCGCCGCTGAAGTCGTTGGCGGCGTCGAGCAAGGCCTTGCAGAGCACGTCCGGGGCGATGCCCGGGTCCCGGCGGATGGCGTTGGCGATCCGGTCCTCGCCGAAGTGGCGGTCGCCGTCACGGGCCTCGGCCAGGCCGTCGGTGTACAGCAGCACGAGGTCGTGACGGTCGAGCTGGATCTCCCGCGAGAAGTACTGGGCATCGGGATCGAGCATCACCAGGGGCCCGGTGGCCCGCAGCGGCTGCACCTCCCGTTCGTGCCACACGAACCCGGCCGGGTGCCCCGCCGACGCATAGCGCAGCGTGGACGCCTCGGTGTCGAAGACGAGGACGATCAACGAGATGAACTCCTCGGCCCGACCCATGGCCGACATCTGCCGGTTCAGCTCCTCGAGCGCCTGGGCGGGGTCGCGGAACTGGCGGAGGAACACCCGGAGCAGGTACTTGGCCTGGAAGGCGGTGATCGAGGACTCGATGCCGTGACCGGACACGTCGCCGATCAGCGCCGCGAGGCGCGTGGGGCCCACGCGCAGCACGTCGAAGAAGTCGCCCGCCATGAACCCGGAACCGGCCTGGTACACCTTGCCGACCTCGAAGCCGGAGAACCCGGGAAGCTCGTCGGGGGCGAGCCGCGCCGCCCAGGCACGCGGCGCCAGCTCCTGTTGGGCCAGCGCCTCCTCGGCCCGCCGCTCGATGTCGAGGCGGCTGCGGGCCAACCGGGCCTCCCGCAGCGAGCTCCGGGCCCACCCGATCGACATCAGCGCCGGAATGGTGATGAGGGCGAAGGAGGCGGCGGCGTCGTCGGTGTCGGCGAGCGCCGTCCAGAACGACGCGATGGCGAGCAGCAGGTAGAGCGACGCGGCGTGCAGCTCACGCCGGGTGCTCGACCAGGCCAGCGTGTAGGCGTCGGCCTCCTGACGCTCGATGCCCCGGAGGTGACGGAGCCGGAGGCGCGCCGAGCGCGCCCAGGCGAACGCGGCGGCCAGGCAGATCAGCCCGAGCAGGGAGAGGACGACCGCCTTCATGGTGGACCTGAGCGTACCGGCCCACCGGGCGGTGGACGGCGGCTGGGACCGAGGCGGCTACTCGTTGCGGCGCCGGACCCGCAGCTTGATCGGCACCGCGCCCAGGTCGAACGCCTCGCGCAGCTTGCGCTCCAGGTAGCGCAGGTAGGTGCGCGGCAGGGGCTTGTTGGTGAACAGGGTGAACGTCGGGGGGTCCGACGCGCCCTGGGTGGCGTAGAGGACCCGGGCGCCCTCGGGTGCCGGGTGGGCGGACTGGGCGGCGCGCACCACTTCGTTGACCTTCCGGGTCGGGACCCGCACCCGGTACCGCGCCACCGCCTCCTGGAGCGACGGCCACAGCTTGTGCACGCCCTTGCCGGAGAGCGCCGAGATCTTCAGCACCGGCACGTCACCCAGGTAGTAGAGCTTGCGGGCCACCTCGCTGCGCACGTGCTCGCGCTCCTCGGCGTCGAGCAGCTCCCACTTGTTGAGCAGGATCACGACCGGGCAGCCGGCGGCGTCGACCCGCTCGGCGAGGCGCTGGTCCTGGTGGGTGACCCCCACCGTGGCGTCGATGACGAGCAGGGCGACATCGGCCTTGTCGACCGCCTGGAGGGCACGGACGAACGAGTAGTACTCGGTGCCCTCCTCGATGCGTGTCTTGCGCCGCATCCCGGCGGTGTCGACGAACTTGATGGGCCCGTCGTCGGTCTGGACGATGGTGTCGATGGCGTCGCGGGTGGTGCCGGGCATGTCGTGGACGACGGCCCGCTCCTCGCCGATGAGCCGGTTGAAGAGCGTGGACTTCCCCACGTTCGGGCGACCGACGATGGCCACCGAGAACATGTCGTCGTCCACGACCTCGGGCTCCACCTCGCCCGTGTCGGGGAGGGTGGCGAGCAGGGCGTCGAGCAGGTCGCCGGTGTTGCGGCCGTGGAGGGCGCTGACCATGTGCGGTTCGCCGAGGCCGAGGGAGACCAGCTCCCACGCGTTCGCCTCGTGCCGGGCGTCGTCGACCTTGTTGGCGACCACCAGCACGGGCTTGCGGCTGCGGCGGAGCAGGTCGGCGACGCGGGCGTCCTCCTCGGTGACCCCCACCGTGGCGTCGACCACGAACAGGATGGCGTCAGCGTCGTCCATGGCCCGTTCGCTCTGCCGGCTCACCTTGTCGTCGAGCTCGGTGCCCGAGGGCATCCAGCCGCCGGTGTCGACGATGGCGAACTCCCGGCCGAGCCAGGAACCCGTCATCTGCTTGCGGTCGCGGGTGACGCCGGGCTTGTGCTCGACGATCGCCTCGCGCCGTCCGATGATGCGGTTGACGAGCGTCGACTTGCCGACGTTCGGACGACCGACGACCGCGACGAGCGGGAGTCCCATCTCAGATCCCCTGACGGGTCGGGACGGCGGCGGGTGCGAGGGCGAGCGCCTCTCGCAGGGCCACGCCGTCGGTGGCGACGATCTCGACCGGCCGGGGGAGGTCCTCCGGCCGGGTGCCGTCGAGGAACCGGCCGCCCGAGAGGCAGACGTCCGGCAGCAGGTAGCGGTGGCCCTCGGGCTCGGCGGCGAGGATGCGGGCGACGTCCTCGCCCACCATCAGCCCGGTGACGCCGATGTTCCCGCCGAAGAACTCGTTCGGGACCGGGATGACCCGGACGTCGTCCCGGCCGAGGCGGGCGACGAGCGGCTCGAGCACCTGGGCGCCGTAGGGACCGGTGAGGATGCCGACCGGCGCGCTGCGCCGCGGCCGCAGCGCGATCCCGCCGGGCCCGGACGCGCCGCCGACGGTGCGCGGCGCCCGGTAGCCCTCGGCGGGCGCGCCGTCGACCCAGGCGAAGAAGCCCGACTTCGGCCCGGTGGGTTCGTCGGTGGCGCCGAGCAGCTCGAGCTCGAACGTGCGGGCCATGCCGATGCCGTCCTCGTGCATGGCGAAGCCCTCGTAGGTCTCCGCTGGCGGGAAGGGGCGACCGGCGAGCAGGTAGTACTCGTCGGCGGCGAACACGAGGCGGCGGCCGAGCGCCTCGAGGAAGGTGGCCTGCCAGGACTCGACGATGTCGACGACCCGGGCGGCCTCGGCGGTGGTGTGGGGGCGCATGCGGGGCTCGTTGCTGTGCCGGCTCACGCCGAGCGGCACCACGGCGACCGATGCCAGCTCCGGGTACTCGTCGAGGACGCCGGCGAGGGTGTCGTCGAGCACGTCGCCGTCGTTCACCCCGGGGCAGCACACGACCTGCCCGTGCACGGTGACCCCGTGGTCCAAGAGGGCCCGCAGCCACCGGAGGCTGGTGGCGCCCCGCCGGTTGCGGAGCATGTCGGCCCGGACCTCGGGGTCGGTGGCGTGGATGCTCACGTACAGGGGCGACAGGCGCTCGGTCAGGACCCGCTCGAGGTCGAGCTCGGTGAAGCGGGTGAGGGTGGTGAAGTTCCCGTAGAGGAACGACAGCCGGTAGTCGTCGTCCTTCAGGTAGAGGCTGCGGCGCAGACCCTTGGGCAGCTGGTAGATGAAGCAGAACTCGCAGTGGTTGTCGCAGGTCTGCACCCGGTCGAAGACGGCGGCGTGGACCTCGGCCCCGAGCGCCTCGCCGGCGCCCTTGCGGACCACCAGCTCCTGCTCGAGCCCGCCCCGGACGAGCTCGACCACGACCTCGGGCTCGTCGACGAGCAGCTGCCAGCGGATCACGTCGCGCGGGACCTCGCCGTTGAGCGACAGGATCTCGTCGCCCACCGCCAGCCCGGCGCGCGCCGCCGGCGACGAGGGCGCGACGGCGACGATCCGGGGGCGGGACATGGCGCCGAGGATACCGGCGGGCCCGCGGACCCCCGGTCGGGTCCCGCCGACGACGCTCAGCGACGGCCCAGCAGGACCGCGAGTTGGTGGGCGTGATCGGCCAGGTGCTCGGTGGCGGCCGTCAGGACCTCACGCAGGTTCACGATGCCCTCGGAGGGACAGGCGCCGACCCGGTCGACCTGGGCCTCCTGGACGCTCGCCGCCCGGAAGAGGAGGGCCTGCTGGGCGTCGGCCAGCCGGGCGTAGGCCTCCTGGCGGCCGAGCCGGCGGTACCCGTCGTGGCGGACGGGGTCGTCCTCGTCGAACCAGGGGAGGTCGGGGCACGTGTCGTCGTGGCGGAGGATGCGGATCCGCTCGGCGTCCTGGCGGGCGGTGTCGATCAGGTGACCGCAGATCACCTGCGGGGCCCAGGCCAGCTCCGCCGGCCGGTACGGGAAGTGACCCCGCCCCGACACCACCGCGTAGGCCGGGTCACCCACGGGCCTCGCCTGCGTCCACTGCCCGTCGCCGCACCACCGCAGCAGCCGGGTGAGCAGCTGCTGCTTGGCGTTCAGTTCGCTGAGCAACCAGGTCAGCTGGTCGAGGCCCTCCACGAGGGGCACGGTACCCAGCGCCGGCCGCGCCGTCGAACCCGGACGCGCCGCTACGGTGCCGGACGTGGAGACCCCGTCGGACCTCGAGATCGGCATCCTGCACGCGGACGAGGCGGAGGCCCGCCACGTGCTCGGGCAACAGGCCTTCGGCCATGCGCGCCCCTACGACCCGGACGGCCCCGTCCCGACCGCCTGGCACATCGTCGCCCGGCGCGGCGGGCGCATCGTCGCCGCCGTCACCCACCTGCGCTTCGCCCAGTGGTGGGGCGGTCGAGCCGTCCCGATGGGCGGCATCGCCGGCGTGAACGTCGCGCCGGAGGCGCGGGGCTCGGGCCTCGCCCGGACCCTGATGCGCGTGGCGTTCGACGAGATGCGGGCCGAGGGCACACCGATCTCCGCCCTGTACCCCACCACCGGGACGCTCTACCGCAGCGTCGGCTACGGCTGGGGCGGCGAGTGGGCCGTCTCGTCGCTGCCGCTGTCGATGCTCCCGGACCGGGCCGACCCCCACGTCGAGCTCGTCCCCGTCGACCCGCAGCCGGGCCCCGCCGCCATTGCCGTCTACGACCTCGTCGGCGCCCGCAGCCCGGGTTGGCTGGCCCGGAACGCTGCAGCATGGGCGTTCGTCGACGCCGCACAGCGCCGCTCGGGCGCCCCGCGCTACGCCTACGAGGCCCGCCGGGGCGACCAGGTGGTCGGGTACACCTCGTACCAGGCGGCCCCCGCCGAACGTGCCGGGTTCCTCGTGCAGGTCGACGAGCTGTTCGCCGCGGACGGCGGCGCCATGGCGACCCTCCTGGCCCTCCACGCCGGCAACACCACCATGGCCGACGAGCTGCACACCCGGGTCCCGGTGCGGTCGCTCCTGCCCCACCTCCGCCACGCCCAGCGGGCCCGTCGGGTCCGGGACTGGTGGTGGATGTCCCGTCTCGTCGACCTGCCCGCAGCGTTCGCGGCCCGGGGCTGGCCGCCGGCCGTCGGGGCCGAGGTCCACCTCCGGGTGGCCGACGACGACATCCGGGCCAACGACGGCCCCTGGGTCCTCACCGTCGCCGACGGCGTCGGCCGCCTCGAGCGGGGCGGCACCGGCCGGATCCGCGTCGACGTCGCCGACCTGGCCACGGTGTTCACCGGCGCGATGGACCCCTTCACCCTCGCCGCCGAGGGACTCCTGCCGGGTGCCCGCGAGGTCGACCTTCTCGCGTTGGCCGCCGCCGTGGCCGGACCGCCGCCGACGCTCCCCGACTTCTTCTGACGGTTCCCCGGACGCTCCCCCCGACGGGCCCCGTGCCGGCACCGTCGCATCGGTACGCTGCGGGCATGGAGGTCGACCGCGTCCTGCTCGCCGCTCCCCGGGGCTTCTGCGCCGGGGTGGAGATGGCCATCAAGGCGCTGGCGTGGATGGTGCGCTCCTTCGAGCCGCCCGTCTACTGCTACCACGAGATCGTGCACAACCAGCTGGTGGTGCGCCGCTTCGAGGACCTCGGGGTGATCTTCGTGGACGACATCGCCGAGGTGCCCCCGGGTGCTCCCGTCATGCTGTCGGCCCACGGTTCGGCGCCCGAGGTCGTCGCTGCGGCCCACGCCGCCGGCGGGTACGTGGTCGACGCGGTGTGCCCCCTGGTCACGAAGGTGCACCACGAGGTCAAGGTCCGCGCCGGCAAGGGCTACCGGATCGTCTACGTCGGCCACGAGGGGCACGAGGAGGCCATGGGCACCATGGCCGTGGCCCCCGACGCCATCCACCGCGTCGAGACCCCCGAGGAGGTGGCGGCACTCCCCGAGTTCGAACAGCCGGTCGCTCTGCTCGCCCAGACCACCCTCAGCCACCGCGACTGGGCCTCGGTGCTCGACGCCACCCGGGAGCGCTTCCCGGACCTCTGGATGCCCGGCCGCAGCGACCTCTGCTTCGCCACTACCAACCGCCAGACTGCGTTGATGCGCATCGCCTCGCAGTGCGACGCGGTCGTCGTGATCGGCTCGGCGAACTCGTCGAACACGAACGCCCTCGCCAAGCTGGCCGTCGACGCCGGATGCGCCCGGGTCTTCCGGGTCAACGCCGCCCACGAGCTCCCGGACGACCTCGCCGGCACCGTCGGGGTCACCGCCGGGGCCTCGGCACCCGAAGAGCTCGTCGAGGCGGTCATCGCCCGTCTGGCGCCGAGCGACGGCGTGGAGGAGGTGCGCATCACCGAGGAGGACGAGTACTTCCCGCCACCGCGCAACCTCCGCGACCTGCTCACCGCGGTGGACGTCGTGGCCACGCTCGGCCTCGGCGGTTCGGTCCCCGACCGTCCCCCGGTGGTCGACCGCCAGCTGCAGGCGAGCGACGTCCTCGCCTCGCTCACCTGACGGACGGCGCCGGCGTCAGGCGCCGGCGCGGCGCTGGGCCTCGTCGAAGAGGCGCTGGATCTCGATCCGGAGCTGCTCGGTGGTCTCGGCGATCGCCCGACGTGGAGTGCGGCCGCCGTCGGCGCCGGCCGGTGCCGGGATCAGGGGACCGATCACGATGGTCATCTTGGTGGGCCGGACGAACTTGGCGTGCTTGGGCATCGCCCGCTCGGAGCCGCCGATCCCGACCGGCAGGATCGGCGCCTTGGCCCGGGAGGCGACGAAGGCCGGGCCGTCGTGCATCAGCTCGGGCTGCACCACCGGGCCGAACTGTCGGGTGCCCTCGGGGAACATCACGAGCGGCTCACCCCGCTCGAGGACGGCCTGACAGGCCCGAAGGGCGCCGCGATCGGCGGTGCCCCGCTCCACCGGGAAACCGCCGAGGGAGGTGAAGAACCAGGCGCCGAACCGGGTCTTCCAGAGGCTCTCCTTGCCCATGTACCGCAGCCGGCGATGGGTGATGGCCGAGATGACCGGCGTGTCGAGGTTGGAGCGGTGCACGGGGGCGACGATGAACGCGCCGCTCGCCGGGATGTGCTCGTGCCCCACGATCTCGAGCCGGAACCACAGGCGGGAGAACAGGTGGATGGCGCCCCGGATCAGGGCGTAGAAGAAGCGTCCGCTCCGGCTGATCTCGGTGCCGAAGCGATCGCGGTAGCCGTCCGCCGGCGCGTCGGTCACGGCAGCAGCTCCACGACCCGGGCGACGACCTCGTCGACGGAGAGCCCGGTGGTGTCCACGACGACTGCGCCCTCGGCCTCGACCAGCGGGCTGTCGGCCCGGTTCGAGTCGACGGCGTCGCGGCGGGCGATGTCGGCGGCGACGGTCTCGTAGTCGAGGTCGGCGACCTCCTTGGCCCGGCGCTGGGCCCGCGCCTCGGCCGAGGCGGTGAGGTACACCTTGAGCTGGGCGTCGGGGAACACCACGCTGCCGATGTCGCGGCCCTCGAGCACGCCCCCGCCGCGGAGGTGTGCCCACTCGCGCTGGCGGCTCACGAGCTCACGCCGGACGTCCGGGTTGGCCGCGACCGTGCTGACGCTGCGGGTCACCTCCGGGCCCCGGATCTCGAGGGTGGCGTCGACCCCGTCGATCACCACGCCGCGCTCCCCGACCTCGAGCTCGACCTCACGGGCGAGGCGGGCCACCGCGGCGGCGTCCTCGGGATCGATGCCACGGCGGATCGCGGCGAACGCGATCGCCCGGTACATGGCACCCGTGTCCAGGTATTCGAGCCCGAGGCGCTCCGCGAGCGCCCGGGAGACGGTGGACTTCCCGGACCCGGCCGGACCATCGATGGCGATCACCCGCATCGAGGCGGGGACCCTATCCGGGTCGGTCCCCGCAGGCGAGTCCCGCAGGGCGTCGAGCACCGCGAAGTACTCCGGGAACGTCTTGGCCACACAGCCGGGATCGAGGATCTCGATGCCGGGGACGCGCAGGCCGACGAGGGCGAAGCTCATCGCGATGCGGTGGTCCTCGTAGGTCTGCACCCGTGCGCCGTGCGGCCCGCCGGGCGCAGGGCGGACCGTGAGCCCGTCGGGGTCCTCGGTGGCCTCGACCCCGCAGCGCCGGAGCTCCGCGACGACGGCACCGATGCGGTCCGACTCCTTGTTGCGGATGAAACCGACCCCGGTGATCGTGGTGGGCGACGACGCGAACGCGGCCGTGACCGCCAGCGTCGGCACCGTGTCGGAGAGGTCGCGGAGGTCGGCCACGACCCCGCGCAGGGCACCCGTCCCCCGCACCACGGTGGCGTCGGCCCCGACCTCGACCTCGGCACCCATGTCCTCGAGGACGTGCACGAACCCCAGGTCGCCCTGGAGCGATCCGGCGCCGAGCCCCGGCACCACGACCCGGCTCCCCGTGACGGCCGCGGCGGCGAACACGTAGGAGGCGGCGCTGGCGTCGGGCTCGACCGCGTACTCCGTGGCCCGGTACCCGCCGGGGGCGACCCGGATGGTGCGGTCGTCCTCCCACCCCGCGTCGGCACCGAAGGCGGCCATCACCGCCAGCGTCATGTCCACGTAGGGCCGGGAGACGAGCTCGGTGGTGACCGTGACCCGCAGCCCCTCGGTGGCGCAGGGGCCGGCGATCAGGAGCCCGGAGAGGTACTGGCTGGAGACGTCGCCCGCGACCTCGACCGACCCGCCGCGCCAGCCGGAGGCGTGCACGACGATCGGCAGGTGCCCGGGCACCGTCTCGGCGACCTCGACGCCCAGCGCCCGCAGCGACGCGACCAGCGGACCGAGCGGCCTGGCCCGCAGCTGGGGGTGGCCGTCGAGGCGGTACGTCCCCGCCCCGGCGGCGAGGGCGGGCGCCACGAACCGGGCGACCGTGCCGGCCTGGCGGGCGTCGACATCGGCCGCCGCCACCGGGAACCGTCCGTCCACGCCGGCCACGACCACGGTGGTGCCGTCGTCGGACACGTCGAGGCCCACGCCCAGGGCTCCGAGCGCGCCGAGCATCGCCTCGGTGTCATCGGCGCGCAGGACCCCGGAGACACGGCTCGCGCCGCGGGCGAGCGCCGCCACGAGCAGCGCCCGGTTGGTGATGCTCTTCGAACCGGGGATCGTGACCGTGGCGTCGAACGGTGCCGTGAGCGGTGTGACGGGCAGGGCAGGGCCGGTGATGCCGGGGCCGGTCATGTGAGGGCCTGCAACACGGGGCGGTAGCCGCCGGCCATCAGACCGCCGCGCAGGCGTTCCGCCAACTCCTTCTCGACGAGCAGGACGAGCACGCCCCGGTCGCCCTCCGCCGAGTGGGCGACCTCGATGTCGAGGATGCTGACGCCGAGCTCGGTGGCGAGGGTGCAGATCGTGGCGATCTCGCCGGGTCGGTCGAGGACGGGGACCCGGAGCTCGGCCAGCTCGTCGGGCCGGCTGAAGCGCCCGGGCAGGTTGAGCCGGGCCCGTCGGGCCTGGGTGAGCACCTCCAGCAGGTGCGTCCGGTCGGCGGTGGCGACGAGGTCGCGGGTGCGGGAGAGGCGCTGGACCAGCTCGTCGAGGACCTCCACGATGGCCTCGCGGTTCTCGGCGCAGATGTCGGGCCAGATCCCCGGGTGGCCGGCGGCGATGCGGGTCATGTCGCGGAAGCCGCCGGCGGCGAGTCGTAGCAGGGCGGCGTGCTCGTCGGCCCGCTGGGAGGCGATGCCCATGAGCGTGGCGGCGGTCAGGTGGGGCACGTGGGAGACCACGGCGACGAGCCGGTCGTGCCGGTCGGGCGGGATCACCACGACCTCGGCGCCGAAGTCGCGGACGATGCTCCGGGTGAGCGAGAACGCGTCGTCGTCGGTGCCCGGCACCGGGGTCAGAACCCAGACCGCCCCGGTGAACATCGTGGCATCAGCGCCGTCGAGCCCCTCGAGCTCGGAGCCGGCCATGGGGTGGCCGCCGACGAAGCGGGGGTGGTCGACCGCGCCGACCACGGC
>JBEIGA010000092.1:0-13174 GCA_040382135.1 Acidimicrobiales bacterium | reverse complement strand
GGCGTACATCGCCGACCTCGTCACCACCGACGACCTCCTCGCCGCCTGGCGGTGACGACCGCTGCGGGCCGACGGGCGCCGTCCTCGGGAGGGCGGTACGGTTGTGGTGCAGTCGATCGTCATGTGAGGGAACGGTGCGGAACCGGGTCGTGGTGGCCGTGGGTGTCGTGGTCCTCGGGCTCGTGGCGGCGCTCGTCCCCCTCGCCCCGGCCGCAGCCGCCGACCGTCCGGTCGTGTACCTCACCTTCGACGACGGTCCGAGCGCCGACGGCTCCACCGGCGAGGTGCTCGACCTGCTCGCCGCGTACGGGATCCGGGCCACGTTCTTCGTGAGCGGTCGCCGTGCCGCCGCGAGCCCCGACGGGCTGCGGCGGCTGGTGGCCGCCGGCCATGCCGTCGGCAACCACACCTACGACCACCCGGCGCTGACCCGGCTCGACGACGGCGGCGTCCTCGACCAGCTGGCCCGGCTGCAGGACCTGATCGTGGCGACGACCGGTGTGACCCCCACGTGCTACCGGCCGCCCTACGGGGACACGAACGCCCGCGTCGCCGGCCTGGCCGGGCGGCTCGGGCTGACGGAGTGGAAGTGGACCCGGGGTGGCACGGACTACGTGTCGTCGTCCGCCGAGACCCTCCGGTGGCTGCGCCAGGCGCGCGACGGCGACGTGATCCTGCTCCACGACGGGCCGACCGGGCGGTCCCGCTCGGTGGCCGCGCTCCGCACCTGGCTCGCCGAGGCGGCCGGCCGCTTCGAGTTCCGCGTCCTCCCCGGCTGCGGGGTGCCGGCGCCGCTGGCGAGTGCCGCCGAGCCGTGGCTCCGCCCGGAGTTCCAGCTCCGACGCCTCTTCGCCGCCGTGTTCGGCCGCGTCGCCGACCCCGGGGGGTACGCGTACTGGACCGGGGAGCTGCTCCAGCGGCGTCAGTCCCTCCCGACGGTCGCCGAGCAGTTCGCCCGCTCCCCGGAGTTCGCGACGCTCGGACTGGCGGGGGACGAAGCCTTCGTCACCTACCTGTACGGCTCGACGCTCGGACGCGGCCCTGATCCGGAGGGGTTCGCCTACTGGGTCGGGCGGCTCCGGTCCGGCACCACGCGGGGGGCGATGATCCTCGGCTTCAGCGAGTCGGCGGAGTTCCTCGTCCGCTCCCTGCCCCTGGTCACCGGTGCCTGCGCCGGTCCGGACGTCGCCGCCGCCTACCGCTGCGCCCCCGTCTGACCCCGGGCCGTCGGATCCCGTCCGCGTCATCAGCCCGTGACGCGGGCGAAACGTGGATCGGCTTGACTTCGAGGGTCAGCACCGGAGGATCCGACGACGATGACCACCATCCCACTGCTCGACCTGGCCCGCTGGTTCGACGGCGACGACGCGGAACGACGGGCGCTCGCCGCCGAGCTCGACGCCCACCTGCAGCGACTGGGGTTCCTGATCGTGGTGCACCACGGCATCCCCGACGAGGTGATCGACACCTGCCGGGCCGAGGCGAAGGCGTTCTTCCACCAGCCCGTCGAGGTGAAGCAGGCCGTCGCCGCCACCGCCGACGTGTACCGCGGCTGGGTCGGTCCCGGGCTGGAGTCCAACGCCGCGACCTACGGGGTGGACACACCGCCGGACCTCAAGGAGACCTGGGCCTACGGACCGCTCGACGTCACGCCGGAGCTCGCCGCGGCATCACCCCGCCAGTTCGTGCCCAACGTCTGGCCCGAGGAGCCGAGCGCCTTCCGGGCCGCGGCGGAGGCGTGGTGGCTGGCGGGCAAGCGGCTCGCCGACGACCTGCTCGACATCGCGTCGGTCGCCCTGGGCCTGCCCGAGCACCACCTCCGCGACCGCTGTCGCGCCACCACCGCGCTCGGCACCCTGAACTGGTACCACCCGCGAGGCGACGCCGAACCGGAGGAGGGCCAGTTCCGGATCGGCCCCCACACCGACTTCGGCATGTTCACGGTCCTCGACCGCGAGCCCGGGGCCGGTGGCCTGCAGGTGCTCGACGAGGACGGCGCGTGGATCGACGCCCCGTACGTGCCGGGCAGCCTTGTCGTGAACACCGGTGACCTGCTGCGGCACTGGACCAACGACCGGTGGTCCTCGAACGTGCACCGGGTGCAGCCACCGCCGGCCTCGAACCGGGACGAGGAGCTGCTGAGCCTCGTCTTCTTCCACGAACCCGATCACGACGCGTGGGTCGAGGCGTTCCCCACGTGTGTGTCCGCCGAGCGCCCGGCGAAGTACCCCGGCGTTCGGGCGTCGGACTACCTGGCGGCGAAGATGGACGCGCTCGTGGTGGGCGGATGAGCGGCGCCGCCATCCCGGTCGTCGACCTGACCGAGGCCGACCCCGCGGTCGTCGACCATGCCTGTCGGGACACGGGCTTCCTCGCCGTGACCGGTCACGGCATCCCCGCCGAGCTGCGCGTCGCGGTGCTCGACGCCGCCCGCGCCTTCTTCGCTCTGCCGGTCGAGACCAAGGCCCGGGTTGCCATCGAGCGCTCCCCCCACCACCGCGGCTACGGCGGCTTCGGCGCGGAGCAGCTCGCCCCGGGCGTCCCCCCGGACCGCAAGGAGACCTTCGACATCGGTCCCGAGGAGGAGGCCGGCGCGACGGGCGCCTCGCCGCTCGCCGGCCCGAACCAGTGGCCCGACCTCCCGGGCTTCCGCGAGACCCTGGAGGAGTACCGGGCACAGGCCACCGACGTCGCCCGGCTGCTGATGCGGCTCGTCGCCGCCGGCCTCGGCCTGCCGGACCGGACCTTCGACGCCTGCCTCGAGCGGCCCAGGGTCAACCTCCGGCTGCTGCGCTACCCCGCGGTGGACGGGCCGGTCGCCGAGGGGCAGCTGGGTGCTGGAGCGCACACCGACTACGGCTGTCTCACCCTGCTCTGCTCCGACGGCACCCCGGGACTGCAGGTCCAGACCCTGGACGGTGCCTGGGTCGACGTCGAGGCACCCGAGGACGCGCTGGTGGTGAACCTGGGCGACCTGCTGCAGCGTTGGACCAACGACCGGTACCGCTCCACCCCGCACCGGGTCGTGCCTCCGGTGGGCCGGGACCGGTACTCGGTGCCGGTGTTCGTGAACCCCCACGAGGACACCGAGGTGGTCTGCCTGCCCGGCTGCGCCGACGCCGAGCGGCCCGCCCGCTACGGTCCGGTCCGCTCCGGCGAGTACCTCGCCGGCCGGTTCGCCGACACGTTCGGGTACATCTCCTCGTCCGAGGCCTCGTCCGACGGGTGATCCCGGACCCTGCAGATCGCACCCGATGTTCACGGGTGTGTAACGATCAGGAAATGTCCGACGACTTGGCTGCGCAGATGCGCAACACCACGCCCCCATCCGGCCCCCGATCCCGATCCCGATCCCGCATGTGGCGACTCGGTGTCCTGACCCTCGCCGCCGCGTTGTTCGCGGCGGCATGCGGCGGTGACGACGAGGAGGAGGCCGCCGACACCGGCGGCGAGGCCGCCGAGGGGGACTTCTCCGACCTGAAGGTCGTGATGATCCTCGACGGTGCCGCCGACGACGGTGGCTGGAACACCACCAAGCTCCGGGGCGGCGACGACATCGTCGAGGCGTTCCCCGGTGTCGACTTCTCCTACGTGGAGGAGGTCGCCCCCGGGCAGACGGCCACCAACGCGTTCGAGGACGCCGCCGAATCGGGCGCCGACGTCGTGATCGGCGTGACCTTCTACCAGGACGACGTCCTGCCCATCGCCGCCGACTACCCGGACACCGTCTTCCTGACGTGGGCCGGGTACGAGACGGCCGACAACGTCGGGCATTACGACGCGGCGTCCGAGGACGGTCGCTACCTCGACGGGATGATCGCCGGCATGCTCACCGAGAGCAACATCATCGGGTACGCCGCCGGCTTCCCGTACAACGAGGTGAACCGGTCGCTCAACGCCTTCACCATGGGTGCCCGCGAGGTCAACCCGGACGTCGAGGTGCAGGCCGTCTACCTGAACACCTGGTTCGACCCGGCCATCGAGCAGCAGGCGGCGGAGTCGCTCGTGAACGCCGGGGCCGACGTCCTGGCCCACGAAGTCGGCGCCCAGGTCTACGCGACGGTGGCGGCGGAGGCCGGCGGCTACGTGATCGGCTACACCAACGACTGGTCCGACTTCGAGCCTGAAGCCTGGGCGTCGTCGTTCCAGTTCAACTGGGGCCCGTACTACGTCGAGCAGATCCAGAAGGTCCTCGACGGCACCTGGGAGCCCGAGGTCAGCTTCGGCGGTCTGGCGGACGGCCTGATCACCTTCGCCCCCTACGGCCCGGCCGTCACCGACGAGATGCTCGCCACGATCGAGGAGCGCAAGCAGTCGATCATCGACGGCAGCTTCGACATGTTCGCCGGCCCGATCACGGACAACGAGGGCAACGTGGTGATCGCCGAGGGCGAGACCGTCCCCTTCGCCGAGCGCACCAACTGCTGCCAGTGGCTGGTCGAGGGCGTCGTCGGCCAGATCCCGTCCTCCTGACCGCCCGGTTTCCGACGACGTGTCCGACGGGCCACCGGTACGCCTCGAGATCCGGGGGCTGACCAAGAGCTTCTACGACGTGCCCGCCATCGACGAGGTCGACTTCGACCTCGTCGGTGGCGAGGTGCACGGGTTGCTCGGCGAGAACGGGGCGGGCAAATCCACCCTCTGCTCGGTGCTGGCGGGCCTGTACCGCCCGGACGCCGGCGAGATCCGCCTCGACGGTGAGGTCCTCCACCTCCGCTCGCCCCACGACGCGTCGCGCCACGGGATCGGGATGGTGTACCAGCACTTCCGGCTGGTGGAGAGCTTCACGGTGGCCGAGAACATCGTCCTCGGCCTGGGCCGGGACGCCCTCGGCCGGGGCGGCCTGCGGCAGGTGGAGCAGCGGGTCGCCGAGCTGGCCGAGCGCTTCGGGCTCGCCGTCCATCCGGCGGCACCGGTGTGGCAGCTGTCGGTGGGGGAGCAGCAGCGGGTCGAGATCCTCCGCCAGCTCTACCGCGGGGCTCGGATCCTGATCCTCGACGAACCCACCGCGGTGCTCGCGCCCCACGAGGCGGAGCGTCTGTTCGAGGCGGTCGGGCAGATGACCGAGGGCGGCCACGCGGTGGTCCTCGTCTCCCACAAGCTGCAGGAGATCCTCGGGCACACCGATCGGGTGACGGTCCTGCGCGGCGGTCGCAACGTCGGCGTCGGCGTCACCGCCGAGCTCACCCCGACCTCGCTCGCCCGCCTGATGTTCGGGGTGGGCGACGACGCGCCCACCGTGCACGAGCACCGCCACGACCCTCCCGGCGAGCCGGTGTTGGCGCTCACCGACCTGCACGTGCAGGGCGACCGCGGCGTGCCTGCGGTGCAGGGCGTGTCCCTCACCGTCCGCCGCGGCGAGATCGTCGGCGTGGCCGGCGTCGCCGGGAACGGGCAGCGCGAGCTGCAGGAGGCCATCGCCGGGCTCCGGCCGGCGACGGGAGCGGTGCACATCGCCGGCGCGGACTGCAGCGACGGCGACGTCCGCGCCCGTGCGGCCGCCGGGCTCGCCTACGTCCCCGAGGACCGGCTGGGCGGGGCGCTGGCGCCGGGGCTGCCCCTCGACCACAACATGGCGCTCAAGAGCTACGACCGGCCGCCCAACTCGCAGCGTGGCGTGTTGTCGGCCTCGTCCATCCGGTCGGGCGCTGCGAAGCTGGCGGAGGCGTTCGACGTGCGCGGGGCCCGCGACGGCATGCCGGTCAGCTTCATGTCGGGCGGCAACCTGCAGAAGGCGATCCTCGCCCGGGAGCTCACCGCACCCCACGAGGTGCTGCTCGCCGCCGCGCCGACCCGCGGGCTCGACATGGGTGCCGCCGCCGCCGTGCGCGAGCACGTCCTGGACGAGCGCGACGCGGGCCGCGGCGTGTTGCTGTTCTCCGAGGACCTCGCCGAGGTGCTCGAGTTGGCCGACGTCGTCCTCGTGATGTTCCACGGGCGCATCGTCGGCTCGTTCACGAAGCAGGAGATCGACCTCGAGCGCATCGGGCTCCTCATGACCGGCGGTGTAACCAGCGGTTCGAACACGGTGGCGCCGTGACCGTCGTCGGCCCGCTCGTCGTCACGCCTCGTGCGAAGCCGTCCGCGCTGCTGCGCTTCGGCGTGCCGTTCGCCGCGCTCCTGGCTGCGTTGGTCGTCGGCGGTCTGGTGATGCTCCTCACCGGGGCGAACCCCGTCGATGCCTACCGGGAGATGTGGGACACCGCCCTCGGCGGGTGGCGGCCGATGACGCGCACGCTCACCGCGGCGACGCCGCTCATCCTCACCGGCCTGTGCGCCGCCGTGGCCTTCCGCATGCGCGTCTACAACATCGGCGGCGAGGGCCAGCTGTACCTGGGCGCGATGGCGGCAGCCGCGACCGCGCTCGCCATGCCCGAGAGCACGCCGGGGCCGCTCATGCTGGTGCTCGTCATGGCGGCCGGCGCCCTGGCCGGTGCCGTCTGGGCGGCCCTGGCAGCCGTCCCGAAGGCGTACTTGGGTGCCGACGAGGTGCTCACGACGCTGATGCTGAACTTCGTCGCCCTCGGGTTGATGAACTACCTCATCTTCGGCTCGATGTCGTTCCTCCGCGACCCGGGCCCGGCCGTGCCGCAGGGCAAGCCCATCCCCGAGGCGGCGGAGCTCCCCACCCTCTCGGGGCGCCTCCACGCCGGCATCCTGATCGCCCTCGTCGCCGCACTCCTGCTCGGCTGGCTGCTGCGGTCCACCACCTGGGGCTTCCGCCTCCGCACCATCGGCGACTCGCCGAAGGCGGCGCGCTACGCCGGGATGCCCGTCGCGGGCATGACCGTGGGCGTGCTCGCGGTGTCGGGGGCGATGGCCGGTCTCGCCGGGGCCGTCGAGCTCAGCGGCGTCACCAAGGGCGTCGATCCCGGCGCCCTGGCGGTCGATCTCGGCTACACCGGCATCGTCGTCGCCGCGGTGGCCCGGTTCAACCCGGTGGGCGTGGTGCCGGTGGCCGTCTTCCTCGCCGCCATCTCCACCTCCGGCAGCAGCCTGCAGTCGGTCGGTGTCCCGGTCGAGGTCGTCCTGATGCTGCAGGGGCTCGTGTTCCTGGCGGTCACCGCCGGGGAGTTCCTCGTCACCAACCGGGTGCGGTTCGCGCCACGCCGCGCCGTCGCCGGAGCGGCGGGATGAACGACTCCGTCCTCGTCCTCTCGCTCGCGAGCGCCATCGTGGTCGGCACGCCGATCCTCCTCGCCGCCCTCGGCGAGATCGTCACCGAACGCTCCGGCGTCATGAACCTCGGGGTCGAGGGGATGATGCTCGTCGGCGGCCTCGCCGGGTTCTGGGCGGGCTTCCACACCGGCAACCTGGGAGCGGCGCTGCTCGTCGGGGGTCTCGCCGGCGCGCTGTTCTCCCTGGTGCACGCGGTGCTCGCGGTGACCCTGCGGGTGAACCAGACCGTGTCCGGCCTGGCGCTCGTCATCCTCGGCAACGGCGTCTCGGCGTACCTCGGCAGCAGCGGGGACGACCCCCTGCTGCAGGCGCCGAGCGGGGTGACGCTCTCCACCGTGTTCCCCGAGGTGCTCCGTGACCTCCCCGGGGTCGGACCGATCGTGTTCGGCCACGACGTCGTCGTGTACCTCTCCTGGGTGCTGGTCGCCGTCGCCGCCCGCTTCCTCGCCCGCAGCCGTGCGGGTCTCTCGTTGCGTGCCGTGGGCGAGGACCCTGCGGCCGCCGACGCGGCCGGTATCGACGTGGTGCGCACCCGCTACGTCGCCACCGCCGTCGGTGGGTTCGGCGCCGGCCTCGGCGGCACGTACTTCGCGCTGGCCGTGCTGGGGACGTGGCAGAACAACATGACCGCGGGCGCCGGATGGATCGCCGTCGCCCTCGTGATCCTGGCGGGGTGGCGCCCGTGGCTGGCGCTGGTGGGCGCCTACGCCTTCGGCGTGCTGCGGGGCCTGAGCTTCACGCTCCAGATCGCCGGGTGGGACGTGCCCACCGACTTCCTGGCGATGATCCCGTTCGTCGCCGCCTACCTCGTGGTCGTGCTCGCTGCGGCCCGGCCGTCGAAGGGCCGGCGTGGTGCCGCCCCTGCTGCGCTCGGCGAGCCCTACTCCCGCGAGGCTCGCTGAGCCCTGGGGTCCTGCTTCAGTCCTCCTCGCCGATGTCCTCGTTCCAGAGGGTGGGGTGCTCGGCGATGAACGACTCCATGAGCTCCGCACAGCGGGTGGAGTCGAGGTTCACGACCTCGACGCCGTGGGAGCGGAGCAGGTCCTCGGCGCCCATGAACGTGCGGTTCTCGCCGATCACCACCCGGGGGATCCCGTAGAGGAGGATGGCGCCGGTGCACATGTGGCAGGGCGACAGCGTGGTGTACATCGTCGCCCTGGCGTAGGTGGACGCCGGGAGCCGGCCGGCCCGTTCGAGGGCGTCGGTCTCGCCGTGGCGGATGGCGGAGCCGAGCTGGACCCGCTGGTTGTGGCCGGCGCCGAGGACCTCGCCGTCGGCGACGAGCACGGCGCCGATGGGGATCCCGCCCTCGCTCCGTCCGAGCTCGGCCTGCTCGATCGCCAGTGCCAGGAAGTCCTCATCGGTGCGCATGGGCCGGGAATCTAGTCCCTCGCACGGGGTCCCCGATCCGGCCGCGGCACTGTCCTAGCGTCCGATCGTGGAGTTGACGACGCCCGCCCCGGAACCCTCGGCCGACCGCCTCCGACGTTGGGAGGCCAGGACCCGTCTGCCGATCATCCTCGCCGCGGTGCTGCCGATCGTCTCCCTGCTCGGCCCCACCGACGACGGCGCCCGGTTGGGCCTGGACCTCGCCACGTGGGCGGTGTTCGCGGTCGATCTCGGGGTCCACGTGCGGCTGCGCCGGGGCTACCTGCGGAGCCGCTGGGGGCTGTTCGACGTGGCCGTCGTCCTCCTCACCTTCCCGTGGTACGTCTTCCCGGGGGTGAGGGGCACCGACGTCCTCGTGCTGGCCCGGGTGGCCCGGCTCGGCCGGGTGCTGGCGATCGGCGTCAAGGGCGACCTGCTCGTCTTCCTGCAGCGGATGGGGCGGTCCGGCGTGGTGGCGGGATCGCTCTGCCTGTTCGCTGCCGTCGTCGTGCGGGCCGTCGAGCCGGCGTCGTCGGGGTTCGGCGACCTGGGCGACGGGCTCTGGTGGGCGATGGTCACCCTCACCACCGTCGGCTACGGCGATCTCTTCCCGGTCACGACGGCGGGGCGCATCGTCGCCGTGCTGCTGATGTTCGGCGGTCTCGCCCTGCTCGGCACCATCGCCGGCTCGCTCGCCGCCTTCTTCGAGAAGGAGGACGAGCTCGTCGAGGAGGCCCAGGTCGACGAGCTCACCGCCCTGCGGGCCGAGATCCGCGCCCTCCACGAGAAGCTCGACCGCCTGACCGGCCCCGCCTGAGCCCTACATCGGGTTCCAGGACGGCGGTCGCTTCTCCCGGAACGCCCGACCGGCCTCGGTCATGTTGCCGGTGAAGGTGCCGAGCACCTGGGTGCGGTTCTCGAGCTGGATGGCCGAGCGCAGGCTGGGCGCGTCGAGGTTGGACCAGAACCCGGCCTTGGTCATGAGCACGCCGTACTCGCTGTTCTCGAGGATCCGCCCGGCGAGCCCCAGCGCGCTGGGCAGCAGGTCGTCCCGCGGGACGACCTGGTTCAGCAACCCGATCGCCCGCGCCTCGTCGGCGGGGAACCGCCGACCCGTCAGCATGAGCTCGAGCGCCGTGGTCGGTCCGACGAGCCGGGGCAGGAAGTAGCTGGTGCCGACGTCGCACGAGGACAGCCCGACCCGGATGAAGTGCGAGGCGAAGAACGCGTCGTCCGACGCGACGCGCAGGTCGCACGCCAGCGCCAGCGCGAGCCCGCCACCGACGGCGGCCCCGTGGACGGCGGCGATGACCGGCTGGGGCAGCTCGTGGATGGCGAGCATGAGATCGGCGAGGTGCTCCTGCAGCACGTGGATGCGCCCGACCGGGCCCCGCGCCATGGCCTGCGGCGGCAACGCCTCGTCCCCGGCCATGTTGGCGCCGCCGCAGAACCCTCGGCCTGCGCCCGTGAGCACCACGGCACGCACGCCGGCGTCGGCGCGGATCGCGGCGAAGGCGTCCCGCAGCTCGGACACCATCTGCCACGTGAGCGCGTTGTACCGCTCCGGGTCGTCGAGCTCGACGACGGCGATGCCGTCGCCCTCCTGCCGCACCTGCACCATCGCCATGCCCAGATCCTCACAGGACCCGAGGCGCGCGTCGAACGCCGGGGTCGGAGGTCGCGGCGGTCAGAGGTAGCGGTCGAACATGACGCCCTGCAGCTGCACGGGCATCGTGGCGCCGTCGGTGACACCGTGCTGTTGCAGGACCTGCGAGAGCGTGCGACCGGAGCCGAGGCCGTCGGCCAGCACCGACTCGTCGACGTGGAGGCTCTTCGCCAGCTCCCGCATGCCGGTCTTGGCGTCCGAGCTGTTGTGGCCGTAGCGCCCGAGGGCGCCGCCGCTCGACGTCGAGTCCTCGACGCCGCCGTTGTTCACGATCCGCTCCTGCTCGGCGCGCTGGGCGAGGCGCGTCGGGTCGAGCCGGAACGAGACGTCCGTGCTGTGGACGCCGCCGATGGCTTCGATGCCGCTCATGACGGATGTCTCCCTGTTCGGGGACGGAAGGGTGCGCCCTCGTTGTCGGCCGACCGGCGTCGCACCTGTAGCGCGTTCCGGTGGCCCGGCGCGAGACTCCGGAGCCGCGAACGAAGGGGAGGGTCCGTGCAGGGATCGGAGTTGCAGGGAGCGCTCGCCGGATGGCTGGCGGCTCGGCTCGGCGCGGCGTCGGTGGAGGTGACCGACCTCACGCTGCCCAAGAGCGGCTACTCGGCGGAGACGTCGGTGGTCGACGCCCTCGTCGACCGCGGTGCCGGTCCGGCGGCGGAACGGTTCGTGCTCCGACGGGAGACCCCGGACGAGCCCGTCTACCCGGTGCAGGTGCCCGGGTGGCAGGTGGAGATCGAGCTCCAGTACCGCGCGATGGCGTCGCTCGCCGCCGCCTCCGACGAGGTGCCCCTGGCGCCGCTGGTGGGGTACGAGCCGGACCCGGCGGTGCTCGGTGCGCCGTTCTTCGTGATGGGGCACGTGGCCGGCGAGGTCCCCATCGAGAGCCCGATCTACACGGCCGAGGGCTTCTTCGCCGATGCCGCCCCGGCCGAGCGCCGGCAGCTGGTCGACGAGGGGCTGCGGGTCATGGCCGCGGTGCACCGGGCGCCGGTGGAGGGCTTCGCCTGGCTGCACCCGGCGGGGGAGACCGCCGGCGCGGCCCGGCAGCTGCGGCTGTGGCACGAGTACGCCGAGCGGGAGCTCGACGGTCGGGAGCACCCGGTGCTGCAGCGGGGCTTCGCCTGGCTGCACGACCACCTGCCCGAGCGCGGCGAGGTGCGGGTCTCCTGGGGCGACGCCCGTCCCGGCAACATCATCTGGCGGGACTTCCGGCCGGCGTGCGCCACCGACTTCGAGGCCTCGTCGCTCGCGCCGCGGGAGCTGGACCTCGGTTGGTGGCTGATGTTCGACCGCTGGTCGCACGAGGCGTTCGGCGTGGCCCGCCTCGAGGGCGAGCCGACGCGGGAGGAGCAGCGCGACCTCTACATGGCCCACGCCGGGGTCGACGTGGGCGACACCCTTGCGTGGGAGGTCTTCGCCGCCGCCCGCTACGCAGCGATCGTGGTGCGGGTCATGAACCGCATGGTGGCGCGCGGTCACCTGCCGCAGGAGCAGACGATCTGGCTGGAGAACCAGGCGGTCGACTGCCTCAGCGCCCTGCTGCCGGACTGAACCGTTTCAGGCAAGACCGAGCTGGCTGCGGAAGAACCGCCGGGCGGCCGGCGCCGACCAGTTGTCGTGGTCCTCGCCCCACGCGGTGACGCCGCCGAAGGTCCACTCGGTGAGGCAGTTCCAGGTGAAGAGGTTGGGGTTGAGGTGGAGCCCGATGCGGTTCACGCAGCGGCCCTCGGCGCGGACCTCGCGGCCCTCGGTGTCGACGAGGTCGATGACCACGTGCGTGGGGGCCCCGGTGGCCTCGTGGCGGGCCAGCACCTCCCGCCGCCCGGAGGCGACCTTCGCCCAGACGCCGTCGAGCATCAGGTACCCGTGGATGGCGATGGCCCCGTCCGCCTCCGCGAACTCCATCGTGATGGCGTGGAAGCCGTTGCGGTCGGACTCGGTGGCGTAGCTGTACCCGCCGCGCTGCGCGGGTGAGCTGGTGAGGCCCTGGCCGAACTGCGGGCGCACGCCCCAGCTGCGGTCGCGGAAGCCGTAGGCGTCGACGGGGATCACCTCGTCGCCGAGGCGGATGGTGCCGGTGTAGCGGCCGGGCTGGTCGAGGTGTGACGCGCCCAGGTAGTTCGGCGGGGTCACGCCCCGGAACACGAGGTCGATCTCGATCTCGTCGCCGCCGTCGGGGTCGGTGTAGCCGATCTCGTAGGTGCTGAGCGGATCGGTGCAGCGGTAGCGGATGCCGTTGGGCAGCTCGATGTCGCTGAGCGGCCGGTCCGGCACGGGGAGGTGCCAGAAGTTCTTGCCGTACCTGCAGTTCCAGGGCTGGTCGCCGTGCTCGTCCCACACGAAACAGGCGCCGGCGGTGACCTTCTGGTTGGGCCGGAAGAAGGGGTACAGCTGCCCGGACAGCCGCCGCTCCGGCACCGAGAACGTGAACCAGCAGGTCTCGGTCCAGTACGGGTCGTCGGAGGTGGGCGGGTGGAACTCGTCGTCGGGATGGGTGGCCACGGCTCAGCCCTGCTGGGCGGCGATGGTGCCGCCGTCGACGCGGATGTCGGTGCCGGTGAGGTAGGAGGCGCCGGGCGAGCACAGGAAGGCGACCACGGACGCCACCTCCTCGGCGGTGCCCTGGCGTCCGAGCGGGGTGATCTCGACCATGCCCTTCATGGCCTCCTGCTGGGCGAACTCCTGACGGCCCATGGGGGTGTCGATGATGCCCGGCGACAGCGAGAGGATCCGGGCCCCCTTCGCCCCCCACGCGGGCGCGAGCCGACGCACCAGGCGCATCACCGCGTACTTCGACAGGCCGTACGCGGCATCGGAGCTCTCGACCGGGATGCCGAACGCGGCGAGGCGGTCGAGGAGGTCCGGGGCGAGCGGCTCGTCGAGGACGGCGTGGAGCTCGTCGGGCAGCGTCGGGATCATGTGCCCGGCGATGGAGGCGAAGCACACGGCGACGGACCCGGC
>JBEIGA010000091.1:0-13205 GCA_040382135.1 Acidimicrobiales bacterium | reverse complement strand
GGCCGACCTCGGCGCCGTGGTCGTCCGGGTCGAGCCGCCCGGAGGCGCCGCCTCCAGGACCTTCCCGCCGTTCGCCCCCGACGGCTCGAGCCTGTACTTCGCCTACCGCAACAGCAACAAGCGTGGCGTGACCGCGGACCTCACCACCGCCGAGGGCCTCGACCGCGTGCGTGCGCTGATCGCCGAGGCCGACGTGGTCATCGAGGCGTACCGGCCGGGCGAGCTCGCCGCCCTCGGCCTCGATCCCGCGGCGCTGCGCGGCGAGCGCCCGGACCTGATCGTCGCCTCGCTGACGGACTTCGGCCAGACCGGTCCCTACGCCGGGTTCGCCGGCACCGACGACGTCGTCGTCGCCCTGTCCGGCTGGCTGGCGACCTCGGGCATCCCGGCGAAGCCGCCCCTGCTCGTGCCCGGTGCCCTGGCCTACGACACCCTCGGCATCCTCGGCGCCTACGCCGTCCTGTGCGCCCTGCGGGACCGGCTCGAGACGGGGCACGGCGCCCACCTCGATGTCTCGGCGCTCGAGGCCACCGCCCAGATGAACACCTGGGGCATCCCGAACACGAAGGCGACCCTCAACGCCGGCATGCCGCCGCCCACCCTGCGGTCCGGCCAGAGCCCGATGTACCCCACGGTCAAGACCGCCGACGGCGCCATCCGGCTCGTGATCCTCGCCCCCCGCCAGTGGCAGGCGATGTGGGAGTGGATGGGCCGCCCGGAGGCCTTCGCCGACCCGATGTGGGCACAGACCGTCACCCGCATCATGAACTCCGACGTGCTCAACCCGTTCCTCGAGGAGCACTTCGCGCCGATGGAGATGGTCGAGGCGGCGGCCGAGGCCCAGCGGCGGGGCGTCGTCGCGACCCCGATGCTCAAGCCGGCGGACGTGCTCGGGAACGAGCACTTCCTCGCCCGGGGCACGATCGTCGAGACCGAGGTCCTGCCCGGTCTGCGGGCCACCGTGCCCGCGGGCTTCTTCGAGCTCGACGGGGTGCGGGCGGGCATCCGTTCGGCGGCACCCGGCGTGGGTGCCGGCGACGGCGGCTTCGACGGCGAGTGGACGCCCGCGGCCATGCCTGCGGCACCCCGACCCGCGGACCGCCAGCCGCTCGCCGGGGTCCGGGTGATCGACTTCGGTCACGGCGGCGTCGGTGTGGAGGGCGGCCGCATGCTGGCGGAGTACGGCGCCCAGGTCATCAAGATCGAGACCCGCACCTACCCGGACTTCATCCGCATCGTGATGGGCTCGGAGATGACCCCGTCGTTCGCGTCGTCGAGCCGCACCAAGCTCAGCTTCGGCGTCAACACGAAGACGCCGGAGGGCCTCGCCGTCCTGCACCGGCTCATCGCCTCCGCCCACATCGTCATCGAGAACAACTCCACCGGGACCATGGACGCCATGGGCGTCGGGTACGAGCGCCTCCGCGAGCTCAACCCCGACATCGTCATGGTGAGCAGCCAGCTCATGGGCTCCCACGGCCCCTACGCCGACTGGATCGGCTACGGCCCCACCCTGCAGACCGCGGGCGGGCTCAGCTGGCTCTGGAACTTCGACGACGGCGGCGACCCGCCGGGCAACCCCGCCATCCACCCGGACCACCTCGCCGGCCGTCTGTGCGCCATCGCCGGCCTGGCCGGGCTCATCGGCCAGAGGCTCCACGGGAGCCGCGGCGTCCATGCCGAGGTCGCCCAGGTCGAGGCGATGGTCTGCACCCTCGGCGACCTGTTCGCCGCCGAGTCGCTGACCCCCGGTTCGGTGCGACCCGAGGGCAACGCCGACCGGCGCGGCGCGCCGTGGGGCGTCTTCCCCTGCGCCGGCGAGCAGCAGTGGGCCGTGGTCTGCACGCGCCACGACGCCGACTGGGCGGCGCTCGTCGAGGTCATGGGCTCGCCCGCCTGGGCGACGGACCCGGCCTACGCCACCACCGCGGGGCGCGTCGCAGCGCGCGCCGCCGTCGAGGAGGGCGTGACGGCCTGGACCTCGGGCCTCTCCCCGCAGGAGGTGATGGCGCGCTGCCAGGCCGCCGGTGTCCCGGCGGCCGCGATGCTCACCGCGTTCGACCAGATGTCGGACCCCCACTTCACCGCCCGCGGCTTCTGCGTGCCGGTCGACCAGGTCGACCTCGGACCGCTGCTGCTCGAGGGCCCCTGCTTCACCGGGGACTCCTGGCCGACCCCGCCCGTGTCCCGGGCACCGCGCCTCGGCGAGCACACCCGCATGGTCTGCACCGAGCTGCTCGGCATGGACCCCGACGAGGTGGAGGCGCTGATCGCGTCGGGCGCGCTCGAGGTCGCCGCCGAGGGCTGAGCCTCAGCGGACCCTCCGAGGGACCGTCAGACCCGGGCCCCGGCGGGGCGCGGGGTCACCAGGCCGAGCGCCGTGTCGCGCATGACGGTCCGGAGCCCGGCGTCGTCGAGCCACGGCACGTCGGCCGCGAACGCGGTCGGGTCGGCGAGGCCCTCGGCGTGGGGCCAGTCCGACCCGAACACCAGGCGGTCGAGCCCGAGCTCGGCGGCGATCCGCTCCATGTCGTCCTCGTAGAACGGCGAGACCCACAGGTGCTCGCGGACGGCCTCCACCGGGTCGCGGCCGAAGTCCTGCGGCGCCTTCCCGTAGGCGAGCGAGAGCTCGTGCAGCAGGTGGGGCACCCAGTGGCCGCCGTTCTCGACCGAGAGCACGCGCAGGTTCCGGAACCGGTCGAACAGCCCGTGGCAGACCATCGCCGAGATCGTGTCGGTGACCAGCCGGCCGTGGGACACGACCTGGGAGAAGGCCGTCGACCTGAAGGCCTGGCGGGCGCCGGTCGACTCCCACCGGGCGAGCTCGTCGTGCAGGCCGCCGTCGCCGGCGTGGATCGCCACGGTCACCCCCGCCTCGTCGAGGCGCGCCCAGACGGGATCGAACTCGGGGAGCGCCGGGGAACGTCGCCGACCGCCGGCGCCGGGCACGGGGCCTGGGACCATGCAGACCACGCGGGCACCTGCGGCGAGGACCCGTTCGGTCTCGGCGACGGCGAGGTCCACGTCGGCGAGGGTGAGCACGGCGGCGGCCTCGATGCGGTCCCGGTACGCCCAACCCCAGTCCTCCTCGAGCCAGCGGTTGAAGGCGCTGAACGCGGCGTGCAGGACCGGCACGTCGTGGCGGAGCGACTCCTGCATCCCGACCCCGAGCGTCGGGAAGAACAGGGCCGCCTCCAGGCCCTGGGCATCCATCACCGCGAGGCGGGCGTCGCGGTCCTGGTACTCCGGGTGGTCGGCCAGCCGGTCGAGCGCGCCGAAGAGCGTCCGGACGTCGGTGCCGTCGGTGTTGCGGCCGCGGAAGTAGGCGTCGAGGCTCCCGGGGCGCGCCACGGGGTCCCAGGTGGGGTTCGGGATGTAGCGGTTGAGCTTCCCGGCCACCAGCAGGCGGCGCCGGCCCCCGATCTCCGCCCACTGCATCGCCCGTTTGTGCAGGGCGGGGTCGAGGTGGCGGGTGAAGGCGTCGGGCGCCTCGTAGTAGTGGTTGTCCGCATCGACGGCGCGGAACCCGAGCTCCGGCATGGCTCCCCCCTCGGTCGCCCGCGCAGCCTACGATGCGGCGTCCGTGATCGCCGTGAGGACCGTCGCCGCCGGCGACGGCGCGGCCGACCGAAGGGGGATCCGTGGCCAGTGCCGAGTTCCACGCCTTGCAGGAGCGCCTCGCGTCGCAGCCGCCGCCACCACCGCCGGCGTCGCTGCAGGAGCTGCGCGACCGCATCGAGGCGGCACAGGGCGCCCTGCCGCTGGCCGACGGCACCACCCGCGCCGACGTCGGGCTCGGCGGGGTGCGCTGCGTGATCCTCACCCCGGACGCAGGCTGGACCGCCACGGTCCTCTACATGCACGGCGGCGGCTTCCGCCTCGCCTCGGCCAACGCCTACGCGTCGTTCGGGTCGCGGCTCGCCGCCGCCTCCGGCGCCCGGGTGGTGCTCGTCGACTACCGGCTGGCGCCCGAGCACCCGTTCCCCGCCGCGGCCGAGGACTCCCTCGCCGTCTACGGCGCCCTCCTCGCCGACGGCACCGACCCCGCCTCGGTGGTGGTGGCCGGCGACTCCGCCGGCGGCGGGCTCACCATGTCGGTGCTCGTGGGCGCCCGTGACCGCGGCATGCCGCTGCCGGCCGGCGGCGCACCGCTGTCGCCGTGGGCCGACCTCACGAACTCCGGCGAGTCCTACGTGACCCGGGCGGACGCCGACAAGCTCTTCTCGATGAACAGCGCCACCGAGGCCGCCGCCCTCTACCTGAACGGCGCCGACCCCACCCACCCGCTCGCGTCGCCCGGTCTCGCCGACCTCGCCGGGCTGCCGCCCCTGCTCATCCACGTGGGCGACGCCGAGGTGCTGCTCGACGACGCCCGCAACCTCGCCGCCCGGGCCGAGGCGGCCGGCCTCGACGTGTCGTTCCGGATCTTCCCGGAGATGCCTCACGTCTGGCACCTCGCCTACCCGGCCTACCCGGAGGCGGTCGACGCGGTCGAGGAGATCGTCGCGTTCGTGCGGCGGGTCACGGGCTCCTGAGCCCGGGCACCAGATCGGGCAGGTCGCGCTTGCGGATCTTGCCCATCGGGGTGCGGGGGAACCCCTCCACCAGCACCAGCCGTTCCGGCACCTTGTACCGGGCCAGCTCCGTGCGACACCGGTCGAGCAGCTCGGCCGGGGTCGCCACGGCGCCGGGCCGGAGCTGCACCGCGGCCACCACGCGCTCGCCGAGCCGCTCGTCGGGCACGCCCAGCACCGCGCACGCGGCCACCCGGTCGTCACCGTGCAGGACGCGCTCGACCTCGGCCGGGTAGACGTTCGCCCCACCCCGGATGATCAGGTCCTTCGCCCGGTCGAGGACGTGCAGGTTGCCGTGCTCGTCGAAGCGGCCGACGTCGTCGGTGTGGAGGACCCCGCCCCGCAGGGCGTGGGCCGTGGCCTCGGGGCGCCGCCAGTAGCCCAGCATCGGCGTGTAGACGCCCGCCCACGGGCCGTCGGTCCGGGCCCGGACGCAGATCTCCCCCACCTCGCCGAGGGGCAGCTCGACCCCGTCGTCGTCGAGGATCACGACCTCGAGCGCCTCACGCGGCCGGCCGCTCGACCCGGGTGAGCGGGGGTGCTCGGGCATCTCCCGGGTGACCGCCGTCGGGGCCTCGGTCAGGCCGTACCCGGTGAGGACCTCCTGCCCGTACCGGGAGCGGTACAGCTCCCGGAACGCCACCGGCGTGTGCGCGCCCCCGCACTCCGGACGGGTGAGGGAGGCGAGGTCGGCGGGATCCACGTCCGGGTGGGTGAGCAGGTCGTGCAGGATCGCGGGGACGGCGATCGTGCGGGTGATGCCCTCGTCGCGGATCCAGCCGGCGAGGCCGACCGGATCCGTGCGGTCAACGCAGACGCACGTGGCCCCACGGATCCAACTGGTCAGCGGGCCCAGGATCTGGAGGTTGAGCAGGGTCATGGGGAGCACCACGCCCTGGCGCTCCCCCGGCGGCGCCGGGTCCACCTCACGGGTCACCGCACCGGGCCAGAGCATGTTGTGCTGGGTGTGCACGGCGCCCTTGGGACGGCCGGTGGTACCGCTCGTGTAGGCGATCGCCGCGGGGGCGTGCGGATCGACCGGACGCCGGGGCAGGGGCACTGCGGCGGCGACCCGCTGCGCCCATTCCCCTGCGCCGGTGGCGGGATCGTGGACGACGGTGCGGACGGGCTGGTCGGCCAGCGTCGCGGCCACGTCGGGGCTCGCCAGCAGGAGCATGGCGCCGCTGTCGTCGAGCAGGTACCGCTGCTCCGGCGGCGCGAGCTGCCCGCTCATGCCCACCCAGACCGCGCCGAGCCGCATGGCGCCCAGGAACGCCACCGCGAGCTCCGCGCTGTTCGGGAGGCTCATCGCCACCCGGTCGCCCGGCCCCACGCCGAGGGCGGCGAGCGCCCCCGCGGCGCGATCGGCCACCTCGTCGAGCGTCGCGTAGGTGTAGCGGGCGGTGCGGCCCACCAGGGCCTCGCGGTCGGGGTGGGCGGCGACACCGGCGTCGAGCGCCGACGCCGCGTCGGGGGGCCCGCCGGGCACCGGCGCGGGCGGGGACCGGACCACGAGGCCGTCGGCGTCGAGCGCCGGGCCCTGCGGTGGGTGGGCGCTCACCCGGCCAGCAGGGCGAGGGAGTTGTCGCGCATCACCCGTCGGACGTCGCCGTCGGACAGGCCCGGCAGGGTGTCGGCGAAGTCCCGCGGGTCGGCGAGGCCCTCCGTGTGGGGCCAGTCGGAGCCGAACAGCACCTGGCCGGTGCCGATGAGCTCGCAGAGCTGCTCCACCGGCTCCTCGTGGTACGGGGACACGAAGACGTGACGGCGGAAGGTGTCGCTCGGCTTCTCCGTGAGCGGGCCGCCGGGCCACGGTCCGTTGCGGGCCATGCGGTTCATCTTGTTCATGGCCCGCATCAGGTAGTCGACCCAGAGGCTGCCGTTCTCGACGCTCAGCACCCGGACGTTCGGGAAGCGGCCGAACAGGTTGTGGTAGATCAGCGCCGCGATGGTCTCCATGATCGGACGGTCGCCGTAGAAGCAGGTCCACTGCAGCGCCGACTGCCGGTGCGAGGGCGGGTTCGGGTCCTCCCCCCAGTGCACCGACATCTTCTCGTTGTAGGACGACTCGCCGATGTGGAACCCCACCACGATCCGGGCCTCGTCGACGCGGGCCCAGAACGGGTCGAACCACGGGTCGGCCGGTGAGCGCCCGTACGCCGGGCCGGGCCGGATGCTGATCACACGGGCGCCGCGATCGATGGCCCAGTCGAGCTCGGCGACCGCACGGTCCCGGTCCGCGAGGGCGATGAGGGGCGGGGCGTAGATGCGATCCCGCCACGCGAAGCCCCAGTCCTCGTCGAGCCAGCGGTTGAAGGCGTGGAGGTTGTCGTGGATCTGGCCGGGGTCGTCCATGAACCCCTCGACGCAGACGCCGAGCGTGGGGAACAGCAGGGCCTTGTCGATCCCCTGGGCGTCCATCACCGCCAGCCGGGCGGCGCGGTCGGTGTACTCCGGGCGCCACGGCTCGACGACGTCGGTGCCCCGGATGTCGGCCCCGCCGTCGCCCTGCTTCATCGCCTGGAGCATCGCCCGCAGGGACCCCGGCGGCGCCGACCAGCCGTGGCCGCGGTGTTCGAGGAAGGTGAACAGGCGGTCCCCCACCCAGATCCGCTCCTGGCCGTCGTCCCCGGTCTCGTACCGCACCGACCGCTGCTGCTGTTCCGGCGTGAGGAACCGGGTGAAGCAGTCCTTGGGCTCGTAGTAGTGGTTGTCGGCGTCGACCAGGCCGTAGGGCAGGCGTCGCCCTCCGGCGGTGGTCCCTGCATCGGTGACGGTGGTGGCGTCGGTCGTCGGCATCGGTCCCCCGGCTCGTGCGGCGCGCTCGCAGGCTGGATGCTAGGACGGTCCGCCGTGCGCGTCGTGTCCTGGAACGTGAACTCCATCCGCAGCCGCACCGGCCACGTGGCCCGGTGGATCGAGACGCACGCACCCGACGTGGTCGCGCTCCAGGAGACCAAGTGCACCGACGCGGCGTTCCCGGCCGAGGTGTTCACCGACCGGGGGTACGAGGTCGTCCACCACGGGCGGGACCACTGGAACGGGGTGGCCATCGCATCGCGGGTCGGGCTCGTCGACGTCCTGCCCGGCTTCCCCGGCCCCCAGCGGCCGCCCTTCGACGAGGCGCGGGTCCTGAGCGCCACGTGCGGCGGGTTGCGGGTCGTGTCGCTCTACGTCCCGAACGGGCGCGGCCTCGACGACCCGCACTACCTGTTCAAGCTGGTGTGGCTGGAACGCCTGCGCTCGGTCGCCGCCGCCGAACTCGCCGCCGGCGCGCCGCTGCTGCTGCTCGGCGACTTCAACGTGGCACCGACGGATCGGGACATCTACGACCCGGTCCGCTGGCGGCGCCGCACCCACGCCAGCCCACCCGAGCGCGCCGCCGTCGCCGCGCTCGCCGACCTCGGCCTGGTCGACCCGCACCGTGAGCGCGACCCCGGCCCCGGGCTGTTCACCTGGTGGGGCTACCGGCCGGGGATGTTCGAGACCGACCGCGGGCTCCGCATCGACCTGGCGCTCGTGGCCCCGTCGGTGGCCGCCCGGGTCGTCGACGCCTGGATCGACCGGGGGGCGCGGGCCGAGCCGCAGCCGTCGGACCACGCCCCGGTCGTCCTCGACCTGGCCGACGGGTAGCGTCTGGCGCCGTGCCCCACGAGACCGAGATCCGGGCCCGCTTCAACGAGCTCGACCCGTACGGCCACGTCAACCATGCCGTCTACGTCAGCTGGTTCGAGGAGGCGCGCATCCGCGCCATGGCCGACGTGGGGATCGACCTCCACGCCTTCACCGAGGCCGGCGTGCTCTTCGTGATCACCGGCATCACGGTCGACTACCTCGCCCCGGCCGTCGCCGGCGACGTCGTCACGGTCACGAGCGAACTGGTCGAGCTCGGTCGGGTGCGCGGCCGCTGGCACCAGGAGGTCCGCCGCGGTGACACGCTGCTCGTCCGGGCCGAGGTCCGCACCGCGGTCTGCGGCCCCGACGGCCGCCCCACCCGCCCCGACCCCGAGGTCATGGCGTCCCTGCACGCCCTCCGCCCCTCGCCCGCTCCCGCCCCCTCCCCCGTTCTTTGAAGCGAACGGTCGCATAGTGCGACCTTTCGCTGCAAAGAACCGTAGGGTCGGGCGGTCTCGAGTGACAGGGGGCTCGAGCGGCAGGGGAAAGGCGCAGCGATGGACTTCGAGGACACTCCGGAGGAGGCGGCGTTCCGGGTGGAGGCCCGGGCCTGGCTGGCGGAGCACGCGCCGAAGCCGGGATCGCCCGACTACTTCTTCGACATCGCCCACCAGGCGGACCCCGAGGTGGAGCAGGAGTTCGCCCGTCGGGCCCGTCGCTGGCAGGCCACGATGGCCGAGCACGGCTGGGCGTGCCTGAGCTGGCCCGTCGAGTACGGCGGCCGGGGGGCCTCGCCGGTCGAGGCGCAGATCTTCGAGGAGGAGAGCGCGGCGTTCGGCGTCGGCGTGAGCCGCGGCATCTTCATGGCGGCCATCTCCATGTGCGCCCACACGCTCATGCACCACGGCTCCGACGAGCAGAAGCGGCACTTCCTCGAACCGATCCGCACCGGTGAGCTGATCTGGACCCAGCTGTTCAGCGAGCCGAACGCCGGCTCCGACGTCGCCGGCCTGCGCACCAAGGCGGAGCTCGACGGCGACGAGTACGTGGTCAACGGCCAGAAGGTGTGGAACTCCTACGCCCACCTCGCCGACTGGGGCATCCTCCTGGCCCGCACCAACCCCGACCTGCCCAAGCACAAGGGCCTGTCGTTCTTCCTCGTGGACATGCGCTCGCCCGGTGTCGAGGTCCGCCCCCTGCGGCAGGCGACCGGCAACGCCGAGTTCAACGAGACCTTCCTCACCGACGTGCGGATCCCCGTGGCGAACCGCATCGGCGAGGAGAACGAGGGCTGGCGGGTGGCGCTCACCACGCTCAACTCCGAGCGGGGCGCCGTCGGCGCGCTCGCCGCCTACTCCCAGATCGACGACGTCGTGGCGCTCGCCCGGCGCACCGGGGCCCACGAGGACCCCCTCGTCCGCCAGGAGCTCGCCCGGGCCTACACCCGCCAGGAGATCCTCCGGTACCTGCGGCTCAAGGTGCAGACCTCGCTGAGCCAGGGCAAGGTCCCCGGCCCGGAGGGCTCGATCATGAAGCTCTTCTTCGGCGACCACACCGCCCACCTCTACGGGCTCGCCGTCCACCTCCTCGGCCCCGCCGGCGCCCTGTGGGAGGAGGACGAGGCGGAGCACATGCGCTCCCGCTTCGTCGGCCAGTGGGGCACGAAGATCGGCGGCGGCACGCCCGAGATCCAGCGCAACACCATCGGCGAGCGGGTGCTGGGGCTCCCGAAGGAGCCGAAGTCCGACGCCGACAAGCCCTTCCGGGAGCTGGCCGGCTGAGATCCGGTCCCCTCGGGTTCAGAGCTCGGGGATGCGGAGCCAGATGGTGAGGCCGTAGCGGACCCCCGCGCGCACGGGTTCGGACCCGTGCGGGTGGGTCACGAGCGACGGCCATGCGAGCAGGTCCCCGACCGCAGCGTCGTCGTTGGCGAAGCCCTGGCGCGGGAAGTGCAGGGTCCCGCCCTCGTACCCGTCGTTGAGGCGGACCGACGCGCTCACCTGCGCCACGTCGTGGTGCATCGGGAGGTGGTCGGGCGCGTCGGGGTCGGCGCCGTAGCGGATGACGAAGGCGTCGAACACGCCCGCCCATCCGAAGTACGGCCACTGCTCCTGCAGCCGGGGCACGACGTGGGCGCCGAGGTCCGCCTCGAGCCGGGCGAACAGCGCAGGGCTGATCGACGCCAGGGGCACCTCGTCGCCGGGCACGGGGTCGGACTCGTCGCGGCCCCAGTCGCCGTAGCACTCGGCTGCGGCGACCAGGTCCGCGCAGCGCTCCGGTGACCAGAACGGCATCCGCAGGAGCTCCGGCGCGACCTCCCGCCAGCCCGGCGGCGGGGCCGGCATCGGGTCGAGCAGACGCCCCAGGGCGAGCACGTCGGGGTCGTGGGCGGGCGCGAGGGCCGCGTCGATCGCGTCGGTCGGACCGGTGAGCACCAGCGGCACCTCGCCGGTCCACCGCAGCACGGGACCGTCGGCGGTGGGCACGAGCGGCTCGTCGGGCCACGCGACGTCGTGGAACAGCAGGTGCTCGGTGTCGGGCTCGGCGTCGACGGTCCCGCCCCGCAGCAGCTCGGCCACCAGCGGACCCGGGCCCGCGGCGGGCAGACCGCCGTCCTCCCCCACCACGACCGGCGCGTCGAACACCGAGAGGCGGTCGGCGAGGGCCGCAGGGTCGCCGACGAGTCGGGCACCCTCGGCGGGCAGCACGAGCACGAGGCGGTCACCGGCCCGCTCCACCGCGGCGAGGGCCGCGACGGGGTCGTCGGAGCCCACCACGAGGGGGCCGGTCACCGGGTCACTCCTCCACGAACGTGTTCTCGCCCTGGCCGAGCAGCACGTGCTTGAGCACCTTGCCGGTGGCGTTGCGGGGCAGGGGCTCGGTGCGGATCTCCACGTACTCGGGGACCTTGTAGTACGCCAGGGTCTCGCCGACGAACGCCTTGACCTCGTCGGCGTCGAGCGTCACGCCCTCCCGGGCCACGACGATCGCCTTGACCTCCTGGCCCAGCGTGCGGTGGTCGACGCCGACCACGGCGGCCTCGAGGATCCCCGGGTGCTCGTCGAGGCGGTTCTCGATCTCGACCGGGTAGATGTTCTCGGCGCCGCGGATGATCATGTCCCGCTTGCGGGACGCGAGGAACAGCTCCCCGTCGCGCATCTGGCCGACGTCGCCGGTCTTGAGCCAGCCGTCGGGGAAGAAGGCGTCGGCGGTGGCCTGCGGGTTGTTCCAGTACCCGGGGGTGACGTTGGGGCCGCGCACGCAGATGAGCCCGTCGACGCCGTCCGGGAGACGCTCCCCCTCCTCGTCGAAGATGGCCACCTCGGTGGTGGGCAGGGGCTTGCCGACCGTGTTCGGGTCCACGGCCATCATGTCGCCGGTCGCCATCGTGCACAGGCCGGCGCACTCGGTGAGGCCGTAGCCGACGTTGAAGTTGTCGACGGCGTTGGGCAGCTTCTCGCGGATGGCCCGCTGCAGCTCCGGCGACCAGGTGGAGCCGCCCCCGCCCGACGCGGTGATCTGCCCCCACTCCGCCGGATCGAAGCCCGGGTGCTCGAGGATGCGCCAGATCTGGGTGGTGATCCCGCCCCAGCGGGTGACCCCCTCCTCGCGGCTCAGGCGCAGCCACTTGTCGGGGTCGAAGCGGCCGGTGGTCCAGACGAACTTGGAACCCGACGCGGGGCCGGAGAGCATGACGCTCTGGAACCCGGACACGTGGAACAGGGGGCTCGACGCGATGCTGACCATGGGCGGCGTGCCGGGCTTCGGCGGGTACTGCAGGGCGGCCCGGGCCCCGTGGAAGAACGTCATCATGATGAAGTGGACGAGGTTCCGGTGGGTGCTGATGGCGCCCTTGGGCCGGCCGGTGGTCCCCGACGTGAACATGATCACGACCGGGTCGTCCTCGGCCAGCGGCGTGTCGGGGAGCGGCGCCGTGCGGTCGTGGTCCTGGTAGGCGGCGAAGTCCCGCTCCATCACCACGGTGGGCACGCCCGGGTCCTCGCCCTCGAGGCGGGCGAGGCGGGCCTCGTCGGCCACGAGCAGGTCGGGCTCGGTGAGCTCGAGCCCGAAGCGGATCTCGTCGGCGGTCCACCAGCCGTTCATGGCGACGACCACGCCACCGAGCACGATGGTGGCCCAGGCGGTGAGCACCCACTCGGGCGAGTTGGCGCCCAGGATCGCCACCCGGCTGCCCTTGCCGATCCCGTGGCGTTCGGCCAGCGCGGCGGCCACCGAGGCGATGAGGCGCTCGTGCTCCACGAACGTCCAGCGCACGCCGGTGTCCCAGACGGCGAGCTCGGCGTCGCCGTGGGCGGTCGAGGCGACGAGCAGCTGGCGGAGGTCGCGGGGGCGGTTCCTGAAGACCTGCATCTCGAGCCCGCCGACCGTGGCCGTCTCGGTCTCGAACGGCGCACCCGGGCCGAGCAGGATCGCCTCCGCCGCCTCGAGTGTCATCGCCGGCGTTCCCCGCCCGTCGCTGGTGGTCTCGGTCACTGCGCCTCCCCGTCCCCCGGTGTCGTCGGACGATCGTACGGCGACCGAGGGCGCCGCGCCCTCCCGCGTGCGCCGGACGCGGCTGTCCGATTCCCGCTCGTGAGGTCGCCGGGCCGCTGGCAGGATGCGGACGTGGACCTGCCCGACGCCGACCGCTGCTACGACGCCCTGGTGCGCCGGGATGCGCGCTTCGACGGGTGGTTCGTCGTCGGGGTGACGAGCACGGGCATCTACTGCCGCCCGAGTTGCCCGGCCCCGGTGCGGCCGAAGCGCGCGAACGTGCGCTTCTACCCCACTGCGGCCGCCGCCCAGCAGGCCGGCTTCCGCACCTGCAAGCGCTGCCGGCCCGACGCCACACCGGGCAGCCCGGACCACGACCGGCGGCAGGACCTGGTGGGCCGGGCCGTGCGGGCGATCGACGACGGTGTGGTCGACCGGGAGGGCGTCACCGGGCTCGCGCGCCGTCTCGGCGTGAGCAGCCGCCACCTCGGCCGGGTGCTGCAGGCCGAGCTCGGCGCCGGC
>JBEIGA010000090.1:0-13212 GCA_040382135.1 Acidimicrobiales bacterium | reverse complement strand
GACGTCGTGACCCAGATCTCGGCTGCCACCAAGGCGCTCGAGCAGACCGGCTTCCTGCTCGTCGCCGCGGGTCTCCGGTACTGCGTGAGCAACCCGGACGCGTCGGCCGCCGAGGGCTACGACCTCGAGAGCGTCCAGAAGATGTTCCTCAAGCTCGCCTGACGCCGGCCTCCCGATCCGCGCCAGGATGGGGCGATGAGCGACACCAGCGGCAGGCAGGGGCCCGGCTTCTACGACGCCGTCGTGGTCGGCGGCGGGCACAACGGCCTCACCGCGGCGGCGTACCTCGGGCGGGCGGGCAAGCGGGTGTGCCTGGTCGAGGCAACGGCGACGCTCGGGGGCGCCACGCGATCGGTGCGAGCCTTTCCCGGGGTGGACGCCAACCTCTCGCAGTACTCGTACCTGGTGTCCTTGCTGCCCGACCGCATCGTCCAGGAGCTCGGGTTACGGTTCGCGACCACCGCCCGGCGGGTGTCGTCGTACACGCCCGTCGAGCGCGACGGGCGGCACCTCGGTCTCTTCGTGGGGCGGGGATCGGCCGACGGCGCGCGCACGGGGGCGTCCTTCCGGACGCTGACCGGCGACGACGCCGAGCACTCGCGGTGGCGCGGCTTCGGCGAGGACCTCGCCCGTTTCGCGGCCGCGATCGCCCCGAGCCTGCTCGAGCCGCTCGTCGACGAGGAGGTGCTCCGCCGGCGCCTCGGCGACGACCGGATCTGGGACGCGCTCGTCCGCACGCCGGTGCTCGACACCGTGGAGGCGACGTTCGCGGACGACCTCGTGCGGGGGATCGTCCTCACCGACGCGCTGATCGGCACGTTCACCGACGGGCGCGACGCCGACGGCCTGGGCAACCGCTGCTTCTGGTACCACGTCGTGGGCAACGGCGACGGCGACTGGAAGGTGCCCGTGGGCGGGATGGGCGCGCTGGTCGCCGAGCTCACGCGGGTGGCGCTCGGCGCGGGGGTGGAGATCCGCACGGGCGTGCCGGTGGAGCGGATCCACACCGACGGCCACCAGGCCGAGGTGACCCTCGCCGACGGCACCGCGATCGGTGCGCGCCACGTGCTGTGCGGTGCCGCACCCCGGACGCTCGCACGGCTGCTCGGGGAGGAGCCCGTCGACGAGACGGTCGAGGGCTGCCAGATGAAGGTCAACATGGTCCTGACCCGCCTGCCGCGCCTGTGTTCGGGCGACGATCCGCGGGACGCCTTCGCCGGCACGTTCCACATCGACGAGGCCGGGTCCCAGCTCGCGGCCGCCCACGCAGCCGCGAGCAACGGCGCGCTGCCGGATCCCGCCCCGGCCGAGGTCTACTGCCACACGCTCACGGACCCCACGATCCTCGGGCCGGAGCTGCAGGCCGCGGGGTGGCACACGCTGACCCTGTTCGGCCTGCACACCCCGGCCACCCTGTTCGACGCCGACAACGAGGCCACGAAGGACGAACTAGTCCGCCGCTACCTCGCGGGTCTGAACCGGTACCTCGCCGAGCCCATCGAGGACTGCCTCGCGACCGACGCCGACGGACGGCCGTGCATCGAGGCCAAGACGCCCCTCGACCTCGACGCCGCCATCGGGCTGCCCCGCGGGAACATCTTCCACCGCCCGCTCGCCGCCCCGTTCGCGGAGCTCGACGGCGAGGTCGGGACCTGGGGGGTCGAGACCCGACACGCCAACGTGCTGGTGTGCGGCGCAGGGGCGCGGCGGGGTGGCGGCGTGTCCGGCATCCCCGGGCGCAACGCCGCGATGGCGGTGCTGGCGACGGGCTGAGGCGCCTGCCCGGCGCTCAGTCCGGCAACGGTCCTCCGAGGCGGTCCAGGACGGCGCGGACCAGGTCGTTGCGCTCGCGGAGCTCCCCCTTGAACCTGCTGTTGTCCGTGTCGGCGATCTCCATCCTCGTGTCCCGGAACTCCCGGTCGAGGATCGACCGGAGCAGCTCGGCTTCGGTCTCGTCGAGGTGCAGGTCCATCGTGACCACCCTTCGTCCACCTGTCGTGGACCGGATCAGGCCACGGACCGGACCGCAGGCGACAGGGCCTCAGGTCCCGAAGTGGCGGGCCACGGCGTCGACCAGCTCCTGCTGCGCCCCCGCCTCGGGCCCGGCGGTGGGACGGCTCCTCGCCACGAGGGCCAGCGCCCCTTGCGCGGAGCTGCCCATGCTGATCAGGAGGCAGGCCGCGAGCGTGCCGGCGCGTCCGATGCCGGCACCGCAGTGCGCGAGGAGCGACTCGCCCTCGTCGAGGCGGGTCCGCAGCCGCCGGAGCAGACCGAGCATCTCGTCGAGCTCCGGGGCGTGGAGATCCGGCACCGGGTGCCACACGGCGCGATCGTGCTGGTGGTGGCGGAGCCAGGCGACGTAGTGCGGGTACCGGTCACGCAGCTCGTGCTCCTGGTTGAGGCACACGACGGTGGACGCACCGGCCCGGCTGAGTGCCGCATCGGGATCGGGGCCGACGAGGTGCTTCCCGCAGAGCCACAGCCGGCCGGCCGGGTGGGGGAGCGGCACCTCGTCGAGACCCCCGTCCAGGGAGCGCGGGCTCGGCCAACCGGTCACGTCGGAGGAGCCTAGGGTGTCGCCGCACACTGCGAACACGAGGGGGATCCCGTGCCGATCAGCCCGATGGACGAGTACCTGGCCCACCAGACCTCGGACACCTTCGACCACGTCGCCACGTCGGACCGGAACTTCTACGACCGGTACTACTTCAACTGCCACGCCTCGAGCGACGAGCTGTTCCTCATCACCGGGTTGGGGCAGTACCCGAACCTGGGCGTGACCGATGCCTTCGTGTCGGTCTCGATCGGGCAGGAGCACCACGTGGTCCGGGCGTCGCGGGAGCTCGGCGGCGACCGCCTCGACACCTCGGTCGGGCCCTTCCGGGTGGAGGTGCTGCAGGGGCTCCGGCGCCTCCGGGTGGTGTGCGAGCCGAACGAGTGGGGCCTCGCCTTCGACATGGTCTTCGACGGCACGGTGCCCGCGCAGGAGGAGCCGCGGACCTTCCGCCGCCAGCACGGACGGGTGACCTCGGACGTGACCCGGTACGCGCAGGTCGGCACCTGGGAGGGGCACCTCGAGGTCGCGGGCCGCAGTTTCGAGGTCACGCCGGACCGTTGGATGGGCGCCCGGGACCGCTCGTGGGGCGTCCGTCCGGTCGGCGAGCCGGAGGCAGCCGGCATCCGCGCGAAGGACGTCGCCCAGGGCGCGTCCGGCTTCTTCCACCACTGGCTGCCGATGCAGTTCCCGGACTTCCTGCTGAAGGTGCAGTTCGACGAGGTCCACGACGGGACCCGTCTCCTCGAGGAGGCCGTCCGGATCCCGACGTTCGCCTCCGGTCTGCACGGCGAGCAGCACCTCGGGCGCCCCGACATCGAGATCGAGTACGTCCCCGGCACCCGGGAGCTCGCCCGGTCGGTGATCTCCCTGTCCGCACCGGACGGCACGGTGCGACGCATCACCAGCACGCCGCTGCGGACCCTCTACCTGAAGGCCGGCACCGGGTACCAGCCCCACGACGGGTGGGGGCACGGCTTCTACCAGGGGCCGCTCAAGGTGGAGGGGATGACCTTCGACGTCTCCACCGCCGCGGCGAGGGCGCAGTGGTCCGGCCTCAACGAGACGCTGGCCCGGTTCGAGCTCGACACCGGGGAGGTCGGCTACGGGCTCCACGAGAACATGATCATGGGCACCTACCTGCCGCACGGGTTCACGACGCCGACCTCGGTCGCGCCCGGCTGACGTCGTCGGGTCACCGCCCGCCGGTCGTCGCATTCGCGCCGCGGACCCGGTGGAATGGCGCCCGATCACACGACTCGACAGCTCCAGACGCGGAGGCCGCCCCGGTGCCGGAACCGACCACCCACATCCTGACGCTCTCCTGTCCGGACCGGCCCGGCATCGTCGCGTCGGTGGCCCAGGGGCTGTTCGAGCTGGGCGCCAACATCGTCGAGAACGCGCAGTTCAGCGACGCCGCCAGCGGCATGTTCTGCATGCGGACGAGGTTCACCGCCCCGGACGCCGAGGCGCAGGCGGTGGCGGCGTCCCTCGCTCCGCGTGCGTCCGCCCTCGGCGCGTCGTGGGCGGTCCGCCGGGAGGACGACCATCCCCGCGTGCTGGTCCTGGTCTCGAAGTACGACCACTGCCTCGTCGACCTGCTGCAGAGGTGGCGGGCGGGCGAGCTGCCGGCCCGCATCCCCCTGGTGGTGTCGAACCACCCCGACCTCGGTGACCTCGTCCGCTCCTACGGCGTGCCGTTCGAGCACGTCCCCGTCACCCCGGGCACGAAGGCCGAGGCCGAGACCCGGTTGCTGGGCCTCGTGCGCGAGCACGACGTCGACCTGGTGGTCCTCGCTCGGTACATGCAGATCCTCTCCGACACGCTCTGCGCCGAGCTCGCCGGCCGCGCCATCAACATCCACCACTCGTTCCTGCCCGGGTTCAAGGGCGCGAAGCCCTACCACCAGGCCTGGGACCGCGGCGTCAAGCTGATCGGGGCCACCGCCCACTACGTCACGGCCGAGCTCGACGAGGGCCCGATCATCGACCAGGACGTCGCCCGGGTGACCCACGCCGACACCGCCGAGCGCATGGTCGTGGTGGGCAAGGACGTCGAGCGGCTGGTGCTCTCACGGGCCGTGACCGCCCACGTGGAGGGCCGTGTCTTCCTGCTCGGCCACCGGACCGTGGTGTTCGGCTGACCGACGGCGCCCACGAGCGGGTCTCAGGGCACCGCGCCGTAGGAGTCGTGGACGAGCCCGGCCGCCCCTGGCAGGCACGGTGGGCGAGCACCTCGGCGGTGACCTCGCGTCGATGGGCTCGGGGACGCGTCAGGCATCGGGGCGGGCCACGGTGAACCCGAACGACCTGCCCCAGCCGCAGCGGAGGGCCAGGTGGATCCACAGTCGGGCGTGGTCCTCAGCGATACGGGTCGCCTCCGGTCCGCCGAGGTCGGCCACGTCGAAGTCGAGCGAGCGGGCCTCGATGCCGCCCTCCGCGAGGTGCTCGGCGCCGATCGTGTTGAACGCCTTCACGACTGCCGCCTGGCCGGAGCGCACCGCGCGCCTGGTGTGGCGGTCGATCGGCGGGGCGCCGCCGAGCCGTTGAACCCGCAGGGCCGTGGCCGCCGCCGGTGGCATGGGTACGGTCGGGGGCATGCGCGTGAGCGACCTGGACGCCCTCCCGTTCGTCAACCGGTTCACCGAGTCGCTCCCTGCGGATCCGGACGCCTCACCACGGCGCCGGCAGGTCCAGGGCGCGGCGTTCAGCCGGGTCGAGCCGACCCCGACGGCAGCGCCGCGCACCCTTGCGACGTCCACGGAGGTGATGGCGCTGCTCGGGATCGATCCCGCCCTGGTCGCCGATGGCGACTTCGCCGCGGTGTTCGGCGGGAGCCGGGTCCCCCTCGGCGCCGACCCCTTCGCGGCGTGCTACGGCGGGCACCAGTTCGGCAACTGGGCCGGCCAGCTCGGCGACGGACGGGCGATCGCCCTCGGTGAGGTGCGCGACGTCCACGGCGGTCACCAGACCCTGCAGCTCAAGGGGGCAGGGCCCACGCCCTACTCCCGGACCGCCGACGGCCGGGCCGTCCTGCGTTCGTCCGTCCGCGAGTTCCTCTGCAGCGAGGCGATGCACCACCTCGGCGTGCCCACCACCCGCGCCCTCTCGCTCGTGGCGACCGGCGACGCGGTCGTCCGCGACATGCTCTACGACGGCAACCCCAGGCCCGAGCCCGGTGCAGTGGTGTGCCGGGTCGCGCCGTCGTTCACCCGGTTCGGCAACTTCCAGCTCCCGGCGAGCCGCGGCGACCACGACCTCCTGCGGACCCTCGTCGAGTTCACGATCCGCGCCGACTTCCCCGAGCTCGCCACGGCGCACGCCGACGCCCCCTTCGACGAGCTCGTCGCGCTCTGGTACCGGGAGGTGTGCGACCGGACGGCCGACCTCGCGGTCCACTGGATGCGGGTCGGGTTCGTCCACGGTGTGCTGAACACCGACAACATGTCGATCCTCGGGCTCACCATCGACTACGGGCCCTACGGCTGGCTCGAGGGTTTCGACCCGGGCTGGACCCCGAACACCACCGACGCGGGGGGACGCCGCTACCGCTACGGGGCGCAGCCCGAGGTCGTGCACTGGAACCTCGCCCAGCTCGGCAACGCCCTCGTGCCGGTCGTCGGCGACCCGTCCGGCCTGCAGGACGGCCTCGACGCCTACGGCGACCGCTTCCACGCCGGCTACCGCCGCATGATGGCGGAACGCCTCGGCTGGGGGGCGCCGGCCGACGGCGACGAGGAGCTGATCGGCGCGCTCTACCGGGCGTTGGTGACGACCGAGACCGACCAGGTGCTCTTCTACCGGGACCTCGCCTCGGTCCCCGTCGACCCGGACGGACAGCTCGACGACGCCGCGCTGTTGGCGCCGCTCGCGCACGCCTTCTACGCCCCCGAGCAGCTCCAGGCCGACGTGCGCGACGCCTTCGTCGCATGGCTGCGGGCCTGGGGCGGCAGGGTCCGATCCGGTGGGCTCACCGACGACGAGCGCCGCCGCACGATGGACGCGCGGAACCCACGGTTCGTCCTGCGGAACTACCTCGCCCAGGAGGCCATCGACGCCGCCGAGGCCGGCGACGCGTCCCTCGTGCACGACCTGCTCGACGTGCTCCGGCGGCCCTACGAGGAACAGCCCGGACGGGAGCGGTTCGCGGCCAAGCGCCCCGAGTGGGCGCGCCACAAGCCCGGCTGCTCCATGCTCAGCTGCTCCAGCTGAGTCCTCTGCCGTTCTTTGCAGCGAACGGTCGCATGATGCGACCTTTCGCTTCAAAGAACGCGGACGGCGCCGGTGTCGGCGAGGGTGCGGATCTCGTCGTCGGTGTAGCCGAGCTCGGCCAGCACCTCGGCGGTGTGCTCGCCGAGGTCGGGACCGATCCGGCGGATGCTCGGCAGCTCGTCGTCGAACTGGGCGGGGGCCGCCGAGAGGCGGAGCGGCGGGTGGCCGGGGTGCGCCATGAGGTACCCGTTCTCGACGACGGCGGGGTCGGCCACCACCTCGGGCGGTGAGGACAGGAACGAGAAGATGCACCCCTCGGCGCGCAGCCTCGCCTCGAGGTCGGGCTTGGTGAAGCCGGCCACGGCACCGGAGAACCGGCCGCGCAACGGGCCCCAGCTCGGGCGCCGCGTGGCGTCGTCGGGGTACTCCTCGATCAGCTCGGGCATCCCGATCGCCCGGCAGGCCGGCGCCCAGTAGCGGTCGTCGTCGAGCATGGTGAAGCTGACCCAGCGGTTGTCCGAGGTGATGTACTGACCGGACAGCGGGCTGGTGGGCTTCCCGCTCGAGCTGGCGCCGTCGCTGCGGGGCGGCTCCTCGCCGGCGATCGAGGTGTAGGCGAGATCCGGCCCCAGGGTCCAGCAGGCGCCGTTGAGCAGGGACGTGTCCACCACGATGCCCTCGCCGGTGCGGATGGCGTGGACGATGGCGGCGCAGATGCCGCCGGCGAAGAACATCCCGGTCGGGATGTCGCCGAACGCCGGGCGCGGTGCCGTCGGCCGCGGGGCGCCGGGTGCGGTGAGCTGGTGGGCGACGCCGCCCCGGGACCAGTACGAGACCGCGTCGAACCCGCCCGCCTCGGCGTCCTCCCCGCGCTGGCCCTGCCCGTGTCCCTTCGCGAACACGAGCTTCGGGTTGATGGCGAACAGGTCCGCCGGCTCGGTGCGCAGCTTCCGCCGGACCCGGGGGAGCTGGTTGGTGACGTACACGTCGGCCCACGCGACCAGCTTCTCGAAGACGGCACGGCCGTCCGGGACGGTGACGTCGATGCAGACGCCCCGCTTGTTCCGGTTCACCAGCTGGAACAGGTAGTCGTAGCCGTCGGCGCTGGCGACGAGGTTGTTGGCGATGATCTGGCGCATCGGGTCGCCCTCGGGGCGCTCGATCTTGATGACGTCGGCGCCGAAGTCGGCCAGTGCCGCGACGGCTGAGGGGACGAAGCCGTGCTCGGAGAAGTCGAGCACCTTGATGCCGGCGAGTGGGAGCGTCATGGCCCAACCGTAGGCGGCGCACGTGTGCTGTGCCCGCCGACACGTCCGGCCGGCGCACGCGAGACTGCGCCGGTCCGATCAGGGGGAGGAACCCGATGTCGACCGAGACCACCACGACGACCACCGCCGCCCCGTTCGCCCGGCTGCTCGCGCCGGGCCGCATCGGGACGCTCGACCTCCGCAACCGGATCCTCATGTGCCCCATGGGCGACTCGCTGTGCGAACCCGACGGGACCGTCAGCGCCAACCAGGCGGCCTACTTCGAGGCACGGGCGAAGGGTGGGGCCGCGCTGCTCCTCGTGGGCTCGGTCTCGATCTCCTACCCCGAGGGGTGCTTCGACGACCGCCAGACCGCCGCCTCCCACGACCGGTTCCTCCCCGGTCTGTCCGACCTGGCGGACCGGGTGCACCGCCACGGTGGTCGCATCGCGGCGCAGCTCGTGCACAACGGCGCCATCGCCCTCAAGGACGTCGCCGAGGGCCGGCCGATGCTGGTGCCGAGCATCCCGAAGGACGCGAGTCCGGACCGGTACGCCGCCATGGTCACCGCAGCCGAGCTGGCAGCCATGAGCTCCCCGTTCACCCAGCCCACCTCCCGCGTCGAGTACCGGGTCGCGACCGAGGCGGACATCGCCCACGTGATCGGCCTGTTCGCCGACGCCGCCGAGCGGTGCGTGCGCGCCGGGTTCGACGCCATCGAGCTGCACGGCGGCCACGGCTACCTCATCGACGAGTTCCTCAGCCCCGCCTCGAACCAGCGGACCGACGGCTGGGGCGGTGGGTTGGAGGGCCGGGCGCGCCTGCTGCTCGAGGTGATCCGTGCGATCCGGCGGCGGGTCGGGGACGAGTTCCCCCTCTGGATCCGCATCAACGCGGTGGAGCACCACAAGGCCGGCGGCGAGGTCTTCGAGGACCAGCAACGGGTGATCGGGCTGGCCGTGGCCGAGGGCCTCGACGCCGTGCACGTGACCGCGTACGCCGACACGGGCGTCTCGACCGGTCCGACCGACGGGTACGCGCCGCACACCTACGTTCCCTACGGGCCCGGGTCGCTCACCGCCTACGCACGAGCGGTGAAGGAGCGGGTCGACGTCCCGGTGATCACCTTCGGCCGGATGGAACCGCACGAGGCCGAGCAGGTCCTCGCCGACGGGACCGCGGACTTCATCGCCATGGGGCGCAAGCTCCTGGCCGACCCGGACCTGCCGAACAAGCTGGCCGAGGGGAGGGTCGACGACATCCGGCCCTGCATCTACCAGTACCGCTGCATCGGCAACATCTTCGTCAAGGAGTCGCTGCACTGCGTCGGGAACGCCGCCACCGGCCGCGAGCACGACCTCGCCATGGGACCGAGCGCACGGCCCCGCCGGGTCCTCGTCGTCGGCGGAGGCCCCGGCGGGCTCGAGGCGGCGCGCGTGCTGGCCGGTCGGGGGCATGCCGTGACGGTGTGGGAGGGCGCGCCCACGTTCGGGGGGATGCTCCGCCACGCGGCCCGGGTCGACACGCTGCTGGACCGGTACCTCGGGTGGCTGCTGCGCCAGGTGGAGCAGGCGGGCGTGGAGCTCGTCGCGGGCCGTCACGCCGACGTGGCCTCGGTCCTGGCCGCCGGTGCGGACGAGGTCGTGGTGGCGACCGGCGCCACCTGGGGTCGACCCGACCTGCCCGGCGCCGACCTCCCCCACGTGCACGGCGTGCCGGAACTCGCGCCGTTCCTCGACGGCGATGCCGCGCTGCCCGAGGGCCCGGCGGTGGTCCTCGGCGGCGGGAAACCGGGCGTCTCCATCGCGCGGCACCTCCTGGACGAGGGTCGCAGCGTGACGGTGGTGGAGGCGACCCACGTGTTCTGCGGTGAGCTCGGACTGCCCGGCCGGTGGCGCCTGGTCCCGGACCTCGAGCGCGACGGCGCCCGGCTGCTCGGCGAGGCGACCGTCGAGGCGATCCTGCCGGACGCCGTACGGGTCCGGACCGGCTCGGGCGTCGAGGTGCTCCCTGCGGCCGTGGTGGTCGCCACGGCGTCCGCGGTGCCCGACGACGCGCTCGGCGGGGCGCTGCGTGCCGCAGGGGTCGAGGTCCACCGGGTGGGGGACTGTGGCGGCATCCGGCGCCTCGAGGGTGCGAACCTCGACGCCGCGGCCGTCGCGCTGGCCCTCGGCTGAACCCCTACCAGCGCAGCGCGGGGACCAGTCCGAGCGGCTCGCCGGGTCGGAGCTGTGCCAGGCGGTCGCGGTCCTCGTCGACCACCACGGCCACCACGGGGTAACCGCCGGTGGTCCCGGCGTCCGGTCCGAGGATGATCGGCAGACCGTCGGGCGGGACCTGGACCGCGCCGGGCGGCATGCCCTCGCTCGGCAGGCCTGCAGGGTCCACCGGCAGGGGTGCGCCGGTGAGGCGGACGCCGGTGCGGTCCGACGCCGGCGCCACGGTCCAGGGTGTGCGGCCGAGGGAGCCGAGCCCGCCGGGCAACCGGTCGAGCCGCGGACCGGGGAGGACCCGGACGACGACGGAGCCGGTGGGGAGGAGCGTCGGCGGGACGGACGAGCCGGCTTGTCGGGGGAACGCGGGGCCGATCGGGAGCACGTCGCCGGACCGGAGCGGCGGCAGGCCGAGTCCGGCGGTGGGATCGGTGGAGCGGCTCCCCAGGACGATCGGCACGTCGAACCCTCCGGCGACGGCGAGCGTCGTCCGCAGCCCCCGTCGAGGTGCACCCACCACGATCCGTGCACCGGCCTCGGCGACGACCGGAACGTCGCTCGGGACGGCGCTCCCGTCGACCACGAGCGATGCGTCGGTACCGGCGGTCGCGATGGTCAGTCGGGACGCGGCCTCGGCGGCGAACGGCCCGAGCAGGATCTCGATCGCCGCTGCGCCCGCCTCGTTGCCGACGAGGTGGTTGGCGTGCCGGTGGGCGGCGCGGTCGAACGCACCCGCTCGCACGATGCCGAGGTGGGCCACGCCACGCCGGCCGAGGTCCTGGATCGTGGCCGACGGTCCGGGATCGACGATCCGGAGCACGATCAGCGCACCGCCCGGAACCGCACCACGTCCCCGGCGGCGAGCAGGACGGGCGGCACGGCCGTGGGGTCGAACAGGACCGTGTCCGTGCGCCCGATGATGCGCCAGCCGCCGGGAGAGGGCGCCGGGTAGACACCGGTGTACCCGGCCGCCAGGGCGACCGAACCGGCGGGGACCGACGGCCGTGGGGTGGGGAGACGTTCGACGTGCAGCCGCGGGTCGCCACCGACGAGGTAGGGGAACCCCGCCCGGAACCCGAGGAAGGCGACCGTCCACGGGGTGCGGGTGTGGGTGTCGACCACCTCCTCCACGCTGAACCCGCAGGCGACGGCGACGTCGTCGAGGTCCGGGCCGTCGTAGCGCACACGGACCTCGTGCGTGCGCGGCGGCGCGAGGTCGTGGCCGGCCGGTTCCGCGTCGAGGGCCTCCAGGGCGGCGGCGAGACGCTCCGGCCGATCCCCGACGAGCAGCAACGTGCGCTCGCCCGGCACCACGTCCTCGGCGAAGCCCGCAGCCACGACGGCTCGGTGCAGACGATGGTCCGACGGCAGATCGGGGAGCTCGACGAGCAGCGACCGGTCCCCGGCGGGCAGCAACCGGCGCCCGGTCATGCGAACGGACGCACCTGCACGCCTGCGTCCAGGAGGGCCTGCCGCACCGTGCCGGCGAGGGCCACCGCACCCGGGGTGTCGCCGTGGAGGCAGATCGACCGGAACCGGCCGTCGGCGGCGAGGCGGACGGCCTGGTCGGCGACCTCGGACGGGTCGTGGAGCACCGCGCCGGGCTCGGAGCGGGGGACGAGGGTGCCGTCGGCGCGGTAGGCCCGGTCCGCATACGCCTCGGCGACGACCGTGACGCCGGCGGCCTCGGCGGCGGCGGCGAGCTCGCCATGGGGCATGGTGAGCACGGCGAGCCCGACGTCGTAGGACACGACCGCGGCGACGACCGCCTCGGCCTGGGCCCGGTCGGTCAGGACCCGGTGGTACAGCGCCCCGTGGGGTTTGAGGTAGCGCACCCGGGCCCCGGCGACGCGTGCGAGACCGTCGAGCGCCGCGAGCTGGTACAGCACGTCGGCCTCGAGCTCGTCGGCCGCGAGGTCCATGGCCCGCCGGCCGAAGCCGACGAGGTCGGGGTAGGAGACCTGCGCGCCGATGACGACGCCGTGGGTGACGGCGTGGGCGACGGTGCGCCGCAGCGTCAGGGGATCGCCGGCGTGGAACCCGCAGGCGACGTTCGCGCTGGAGACGAGGGGGAGCAGCGCGTGGTCGTCGCCGAGACGCCAGGTGCCGAACGACTCTCCGACGTCGGCGTTCAGGTCGATCTGCACGGGCTCCACGAAGGCATTGTGGCGTACCCGCCCCGTCCGAGCGGTTCACCAACCCGCATCGAGGAAGGCCTGCAGGGTCTCGGTCGCCGCCGCGAGGACCTCGACGTCGGACCGGTCGGCCCAGGCACGCGCCGTGTCGCCGCCGTGCACGGCGAGGAGCACGGGCTCCCCGGTGAGCGGGAGGAGGTTGACCCACCAGCGGAACGGGGTCCCAGGGTCGGCCACACGGCTCCACACCACCGCCTCCTCCGACCAGAACGGCTCGTCGAAGCGGAGCCACAGCTTGTCGAGCAGACCCACGCCGAGACGGGAGATCGCGTCCGCATGGGCCGCGGGCAGCGGCGGGTCGAACGCCACGGAGCCCGCCTGCAGGACGCCGAGCGGGAGCGTCACCACGACCCGGTCCGCATCGACGGTCGTGTCCTCCGCGTCGGTCAGCCGCACCCCGTCGTCGGCACGCTCCACGGCGATGACCGGCCGGCCGAGCTCGATCGTCAACCCCTCGGCCAACGCCAGGGCGATGCCGTCGTACCCGCCGAGCACGAGCAGGTCGTCGCCCTCGCTGCCCTCCTCGAACGCCCACCACGCCGAGAGGCGCGTCGCCGACTCGGCGTACTCACCCGCCAGCTCGGTCTCGAAGAGGTGGTCCACCGACGACGGATCGAGCTCGTCGGCCGGGAACGTCGCAGCGAGGGCGTCGGCGAGCGACACGTCGGCGTCGAGCTCCTCCGCAGCGGCGATCGCCTCCTCCAGCGCCGCGGCGGCGTCCGCGAGGAGGAGCTCGGGGTCGGCGGGACCGTCGATGCCGAGCGTGACGGCGTCGTCGTAGTCGAAGGTCT
>JBEIGA010000089.1:0-13307 GCA_040382135.1 Acidimicrobiales bacterium | reverse complement strand
GTCGAGGAACTGCTGCGTGAGCCCGGCGTTGGTGAACATGCCGCCGGTGGCCTCGGTCCGGGTGAGGCCCGGACGGACGGCGTTGACGCGCACCCCGTAGCGGCCCACCTCGTCGGCGCTCACGCGGACCAGTTGGTCGATGGCCGCCTTCGCAGCGCAGTAGGCGGAGAGGTACCGGGAGCTGAAGATGGCCGCGGTCGACGACACGCAGACCACCGAACCGCCGCCCCGCTCGGCCATGTGCCGGCCGCAGTGGCGGATGGCGAGGAACGCCGGGCGCACGTTGCGGTCGATCTGGGCCATGAAGTCGTCCTCGTCGAAGGCGAGGATCGGGGAGTAGCCACCCCCGCCGGGGATCGTGACCGCCATGTGCAGGCGGTCGCCCGCAGCGGCGACCTCGATCGCGGCGAGCACGCCCTCGGCGGTGGAGGCGTCGCCGACCACCGTGCGGACGCCCGGGCCGATCTCGGCCGCTGCGGCCTCGAGCGCGTCTGGGCGACGACCCGTGATGGTCACGGTGGCCCCGTCGGCGTGGAACTGCCTGGCCGTGGCGAGACCGATGCCGGCGCTGCCGCCGAGCACCAGCGCGTGCATACCTGCGAGCGCCCCGTCCCCCATGTCGATCCCTCCCGGTCCCGGTGTTCCCGGACCGTACCCGACCGGCGTGCGCCGGACCCGAGGGCTTCAGCCGAGCTGGGGGTCGGTGCAGTTGTCGATCCCGCCGGTGCCCGAGCTGCTGCCGTCCACGAACTCGGGCACGAAGCCGGAGCCGGGGTCGTTCGTGGTGAGCCAGCGGATGATGCCGTCGGCGATGCCATGGGCCTGGGCCTCGAGCACGTCCTGGCGGGCGAACAGCGCAGCCTCGGAGGCGTTGGTCAGGTATCCGGCCTCGGTGATGACCGAGGGGATGCCCGGTGTGAAGCGGTGGAGGCCGTAGAGGTCCTCGCCGTTCGCGTTCAGGCGGGCGGTGGCCCCGGCGAACACCGTGCCGACCCAGTCGGCCGAGAACGCCGACATGGCAGCGGAGAGGTCCTCGTAGAGGATGCCGCCGGCGCGGCGGGCCTCGGGGTTGCCGGCGTCGTAGAACACCTCGGTGCCCGGCGTCGAACGTCGGACCCGCGCGCCGCCGTTGTGGTGGATCGACACGAAGATGCGCGGCGTGAGGGCGTTGACGATGGCGGCCCGGCTGCGGAGCGGGATGCGTATGTCGGTGGTTCGGGTCTGCAGGACGCGGTAGCCGGCGGCCTCGAGGTGCTCCTCCACATGGAGGGCGACCACGAGGTTGATCTCCTTCTCGAGGATGCCGTTCGGCCCGACGGCGCCGCTCTCGCTCCCGCCGTGGCCGGCATCGAGCACCACGTCGACGGTGCTGACCTGGGTGCCGTTCGTGACGACGGCCTCCCGTGCGCAGGGCGTGCTCACCCGCCAACCGCCGCCCGGGGCGGCGCCGAGCACGGGCAGCACCACACCGGTGGCGCTGACGATCACCCCGTCGCCGGCTTCGGCGGCCACGACCGGACCGACGGTCGTGGGTGCGGCGGTCGTCGGTGTCGGCGCAGTGCTCGTCGTTGGCGCAGTGCTCGTCGTGGTCGCAGTGGCGGGTGCCGGAGCGGTGGTCGTCGTGGGCGGAAGCGTCGTGGTGGTCGTGGTGGTGGTGGTGGTGGTGGTGGGCGGGGTGGCCACCGCCACCGGGCTCGCGGGGATCGTGGTGGTCGGGGCGAGGGTGGTGGTCGGGGCGAGGGTGGTGGTCGGGGCGAGCGTGGTGGTCGGGGCGACGAGCGCGGCGACCTCGACTCTGCCGGCGACCTCGGCGGGAGCACCCGAGCGCGTGACCGGCGCCGGCTCCACGCCGGCGGCGCCGAGACCGACGAGCACGACGAACGCGGCGCCGAGGGCGAGTCGGGTGCGGATCAGGCGGGCGCGGCGCGCGGCGGTCATCACCCCGATCCATCGGCCGATCCGGCCGCGGCATGAGTCGTTCGGCCTACTTCCGGTGCGCACGGGCCGAGAGGCTACGCGGAATCGCGCTGGAAGTGGTGCATATACCGCTTTCCGTGACGTCCTGCGCGGAGTGGTGCGCTGGTTTAGCGTCAGCCGCCGACGAGCGCGCCCAGCGATGGAGGAGCACCGGTGACCGACGAGCAGCTGATCCTGGTCGACGACCCCGCGCCACGTGTCCGGCGCATCACCCTGAACCGGCCCGAGAAGCGCAACGCCCTGTCGAACGCCCTGCGGGGGCAGCTCCTCGCCGCGTTGCAGGAGGCGGACCTCGATCCCGAGGTCGGCGTCTCGATCATCCGGGGAGCGGGCCCCTGCTTCAGCTCGGGGTACGACCTCAAGTCGGACCTCGCCGCGGACCGGCCGTACTACACGGCGGAGATCCCGGGCGGCGCCGGGAGCTGGGCCCGGCACGTGACCCAGGGGTACCTCTCGATCTGGGACCTGGCGAAGCCGGTGATCGCCCAGGTGCACGGGTACGCCATGGCCGGCGCCACCGAGCTCGCCGCCGCCTGCGACCTCGTCTACATCGCGTCGGACGCCACCATCAGCCACCCGGTGGTGCGGGTGGCCGGGACCCCGGACTTCGGGTTCCACCCCTGGCTCGTCGGCATGCGCAACGCCATGGAGATGGTCCTCACCGGCGACCCCGTCTCCGGCGAGGAAGCCGTGCGGATGGGCTACGCGAACCGGGCGTTCCCGGCGGAGGAGCTCGAGGAGCGCGTGCTCGCCATCGCCTCGCGCATCGCCTCGGTGCCCGTCCAGCTCTCGATGCTGAACAAGCGCTGGGTGCACTCGGCCATGGAGGTCATGGGTGCCCGGGCCGCCATCCGCGCCGTCCCCGACCTCCAGGCCACCCTCGGCCACCTCGACCTGTTCTCCGGCGGCAGCCTCACCGACGCGGTCAAGGCCGAGGCGCGCAACCAGCCCAAGCCCGACTGACGCGCCGTCCGGTCCGGTTCCGCGGCGCGGACCTTCTGCTCTGGCTCCGGAGGTGGCGGGCACGGCCTGATGGTGGGGTGGGCGTGTCGAGGAGGTCGTGATGGCGGGTCGTGGGACGGACGTGACGGCGGAGGTGGTGCCGCTGTCCCGACTCGGGGCGGGCGACGTCGCGGTCGCCGGGGGCAAGGGGGCCAACCTCGGCGAGATGCTGCGGGTGGGCCTCCCGGTGCCCCAGGGCTTCGTGGTGACCGCACCCGCCTACCTGGCCGCGGTCGAGGCGGCGGGGGCGCGGGAGCGCCTCCTCGCGATCACCGCCGATGCGGTCGACGCGGACGCCGATCGCCTCGCAGCGCTGGCGGCAGAGGCACGGACCGTGCTCGACGCGGTCCCCGTGCCGGCGGGCCTCAGGGCCGCGCTGGCCGAGGCCTATGCCGGACTCGGGGGCGACATCGCGGTCGCGGTCCGATCGTCGGCCACGGCCGAGGACTCCGCCGCCACCTCGTTCGCCGGCATGAACCGGACGATCCTCGACGTGGTCGGCGTCGACGCGCTGGTCGAGGCCGTCCACGCCTGCTGGGCGTCGCTCTACGGGGAGCGGGTGGTCGCCTACCGGGCGGAGCACCGCATGGTGGAGGAGCCGGCGATCGCCGTGGTCGTCCAGGTGCTCGTCGACTCCGAGCAGGCCGGTGTCATGTTCTCGGTCGACCCGGCCTCGGGTGATCCCGGCCGCGTCGTGATCGAAGCGGCGTACGGGCTCGGCGAGGTCGTGGTGAGCGGGCAGGTCGAACCCGACACGTACCGCGTGCGCAAGGAGCCCCGCTCGGTCGAGGACGTGCGGGTGGGCGACAAGCCCTTCCAGCTCCGCCGCGCGCCCGGTGGCGGCACCCGCCGGGAGGACCTGTCCGACGAGGTGCGGCTCGCCCGCGTGCTCGACGACGAGCGGATCCTCGAGCTCGCCGGCCTGGCGGTCCGCCTCGAGCAGCACTACGGCACGCCCCAGGACGCCGAGTGGGCGGTGGCCGACGGGCAGGTCCACCTCGTCCAGACCCGACCGGTCACCACGCTCCACGGCACGGTCGCCGCCGTCCCCGTCTCGGCCGGCGCACCGGCACCGGTGCTGCGTGGCCTCGGCACGGGCACCGGCCGGGCCGTCGGCCGCGTGCGCGTCCTCGAGACGGCGGAGCAGGGGCGGACCCTGCAGGCCGGCGAGGTGCTGGTGGCGCGGATGACCAGCCCCGACTGGGTGCCCGCCATCCGCCGGGCGGCGGCGGTGGTCACGGACTCCGGTGGCATGACCTGCCACGCGGCGATCGTCAGCCGGGAGCTGGGTCGCCCCGGCGTCGTCGGCACCCGCACCGCCACGAGGACCCTCACCGACGGCCAGCTCGTCACCGTCGACGGCACCACGGGCTCCGTCTACGACGGCGACGTCACCACCCAGCTCGGCGGATCGGCCGGAGCGGACGGGGCCGCCGAGGGCGGGGCGAGGACCTCGCCCGTCGCCGTCGCGGCACCCCAGGACCCCGTCACCGCGACCCAGCTCTACGTCAACGTCGCCCTCCCGGAGAAGGCGGCCGCCGCTGCGGCGCTCCCCGTGGACGGTGTGGGGCTCCTCCGCGGGGAGTTCCTGGTGACCAGCGCCCTGGCCGGCGAGCACCCGAGCCGGGTGATCGCAGAGGGCCGACGGGAGGAGTTCGTCCAGCGTCTGGCCGACGGCCTCGCCGAGATCGCCGGGCCCTTCCACCCGCGTCCGGTCGTCTACCGCACCATGGACTTCCGCTCCAACGAGTTCCGTGCCCTCACCGGGGGCGCGGACCACGAGCCCGAGGAGGCGAACCCGATGATCGGGTTCCGCGGCGCCTTCCGCTACATCCGCCGTCCGCTCGAGTTCGCCGCCGAGCTCGAGGCGGTGGCCCGGTGCCGCGAGCGCTACCCGAACCTGGCGCTGATGATCCCGTTCGTGCGCACCACCTGGGAGCTCGAGGCCTGCCTCGAGGCCGTCGACGCGAGCCCGCTCGGCCGGCAACGGGGGCTGAAGCGCTGGGTGATGGCGGAGGTGCCGTCGGTGGTGGTCCACCTCCCCGCCTACGCGGCGATGGGGATCGACGGCGTGTCGATCGGCTCGAACGACCTCACCCAGCTGATGCTCGGCGTCGACCGCGACTCCGAGATCTGCAGCGAGCTGTTCGACGAGGCCGATCCCGCCGTGATCTGGGCCATCGAGCGGATCGTCACCACCGCCACCGAGCTCGGGATGACCTCGTCGTTGTGCGGCCAGGCGCCGTCGAACCGGCCGGCGTTCGTGGAGCACCTGGTGCGCTGCGGGATCACGTCCGTCTCCGTCGATCCCGGTGCCGCGCACGCCGCCCGGCGGGCGCTCGCCGCCGCCGAGCAGCGGGTGATCCTCGCCGCAGCCCGCCGTAGCGGCTGAACTGACATCCGATGGACGACCTCGACGACCTCCTGCCCTACCTCGTCGCGATGTCCGTCGGGTTCCTGGTCGGGGTCGAGCGGGAGTGGAGCCACCGCGGCCGGGCCGTGGTCGGTCCGGGTACGAGGACCTTCGCCGTGCTCGGTCTGACGGGCGCGCTCGCCGCCCGGGCGGGGACCGCGCCGTTCGCGGTGGGCGCCGTGGTGGTCGGTGTGTTCCTGGTGCTGTCCTACTGGCAGGACGCTGCCGAACACCCGGGGTTCACCACCGAGCTCGCCGGGTTCGCCATCTACCTGGTCGGTGGACTTGCGCTGGAGGAGCAGGAGCTCGCCATCGCGATCGGCGTCAGCATCGCCCTGCTGCTGATCTCCAAGGAGTCGATCCACCGCATCGTCCGACAGATGGCCACGGAGCAGGAGGTGGAGGACCTCATCCGGTTCCTGGCGATCGCCTTCGTGGTGCTGCCCCTCCTGCCGGACCGCGACATCGGCCCCTACGGGGTGCTGAACCCGCACGAGATCTGGCTCCTGGTGGTGCTGATCGCCGCGATCGGGTTCGGCGGGTACGTCTCGGTCCGCATCCTGGGCGCCGGCCGTGGTCTGCTCGTCGCCGGGTTCGCCGGAGGGTTCGTGTCCGCCTCGGCGACCACCGGGCAGATGGGGCGGATGCAGCGCACGGACCCGACCCGTCGCCGCCCTGCGCTGGCGGCAGCGCTCGCAGCGAGCGTCGCGACGCTCGTGCAGACGGCGCTCGTCGTCTGGGTCGCGGGCCCGGACCTCCTCGCCGAGATCTGGCCCGCCATGGCGGCCGGGGCGGTGGTGCTCACCCTGCTCGTCCTCGTCCCGAACCGGTCGCTACTGCGCCGGCCGGAGGTCATCGAGCCCCCGGCCGGTCGACCGTTCGAGATCGTGCCGGCGTTGGCGGTCGCCGGCGTGCTGGTCGTGGCCATCCTCGGTTCCCGGTGGGCGTCGGACGTGTTCGGCGAAGGGGGTGCCGTTCTGGTGGCGGGTCTCGTCGGGTTCGCCGACGCCCAGTCCGGGGTGATCTCGGCGGCGACCCTGGCCCAGCAGGGGGAGCTCCCGGTACCGACCGCCATCGCGGCGAGCGGGGCGGCACTGGCCACGAACACGGTGACCAAGCTGGTGCTCGCCTGGACGATCGGCGGGCGTTGGTTCGGCAGCCGGTTCCTCGCCGCGATCTTCCTGCCGTCGGCAGTGGTCGCCGTGGGCCTGGTGCTCGCCGCGGCCTGAGGGAGGTGGGCGGGCCCGCCCTCAGCCCGGCTCGACCGCGGTGACCGGGCTCGTCCGCTGCGCCTGGACCACACCGGCCAGGACGAGCGCCGCCCCGACGATCTGGAGCACGACGAGCGACTCGTCGAGGAGCACGACGGACCAGACGAGGGTCAGCACCGGCTCGATCGTGGCGACGAGGGCGGCGGTGGCGGCCGGGAGGCGGGCGAGGCCGAGCATGAGCGTGGTCCCGGCGATCGTGGTGCTGACGACCGCCAGCCCGACGAGCCCGGCGGCCGTCGCCGCGCTGTCGGGCACCCGGAGCCCGGCGACCCCCACGACGGCGACGGCGAGGACGAGCGAGCCCGCCATGCTCCACGCCGAGGCGACGAGGCCGTCGGCCGCAGCTCTGGTCGGGGTGCCGTCCGCCGGGGTCGTCGGCCGCTCCATCCACCGACCGGTGAGCAGGACGTAGGCGGCGTAGAGCCCCGCGTTCAGGAGGGCCAGCACGAGACCGAGCCCGTCCGCATCGGGGTTGTCGAACACCTCGGGCACCGTGAGCGCGATGCCGAGCGACGACAGCGCGACGGCCCACCAGAGCCCGGGGGTCGGACGACGGCCGAGTGCGATGGCCCCCAGAGCCACCATCGCCGGGTACGTGTAGATGAGGACCGTGTAGAGGGACGCCGCGAGGTGGTCGAGCGCGGCGAACGCGGCGAGGGCCACGAGCCCGAACAGCAGCCCGGCGCCGGTGAACTGCAGTGCAGGCGCTGCCGAGGGACCGGGGCCGCCACGTGCCCGTCGTGCCCACACGACCACCCAGGCGAGCGGTGCGGCGATGGCGAAGCGCCAGAACAGGACGTCCGTCGGCCGCAGCTCGTCGAGCACCCCCTTGGAGAAGACGGGGAAGAGGGAGTAGGCGAGCGCGCTCGCCAACACCCACCCCACGGCTCGACGATGACCCGGCACGATCGGTGGACGCTACGGGATCGGCCGGGTCGGGGTGCGCTCCGGGGCTCGGGTACGGTGGCCGACGTGTTCGATCTCGTGCTTCGCAACGGTCTCGTCGTCGACGGGACGGGGGCGGCGGGGCGCCGGGCGGACGTCGGGGTGCTCGACGGGCGCGTGGTCGCCGTCGGCGACTGCGACGGCTCGGCGGCGCGCACCGTCGACGTCGACGGCCTCGTCGTGGCCCCTGGCTTCATCGACCCCCACACCCACTACGACGCCCAGCTCTTCTGGGACCCGGCGGCCACCCCGTCGTCCAACCACGGTGTGACCACCGTGCTCGCAGGGAACTGCGGGTTCACGCTGGCCCCGGTCGACCCGGACGACGCCGACTACCTCCGCCGGATGATGGCCAAGGTCGAGGGCATGCCCCTCGGCGCGCTCGAGACCGGCCTCCCGTGGAGCTGGCGGAGCTTCGGCGAGTACCTCGACGCCCTCGACGGGAACATCGGGGTGAACGCCGGCTTCCTCGTGGGCCACTCCGCGTTGCGCCGCAACGTCATGGGCCCCGACGCCACCGGCAACCCGGCCACGCCCGCGCAGGTGGAGCGCATGGTCGCCCTGCTGCACGAGGCGCTCGCCGCGGGCGGCCTCGGCTTCTCGTCGTCGAAGTCGCTCAACCACTCCGACGGCGACCACAAGCCGGTGCCCTCCTACTTCAGCGAACGCGACGAGCTGCTCGCCCTGAGCGGCGCCGTGGCCGACCATCCCGGCACCTGGCTCGAGTACATCACCACCGGCTGCAACGACCGCTTCTCGGAGGACGAGGTCGAGCTGATGGCGGACATGTCCGCTGCAGCCCGACGGGCCATGAACTGGAACGTGCTGGTCGCCAGCCTCGACGCCCCGGAGCGCACCGAGCACCAGCTGCGGGCGGCCGACGTCGCCGCGGCCCGGGGCGGGCGGATCGTGGCGCTCACGATGCCGGCGCTCGGCGGCTCCCGGCTGAGCTTCGGCTACCACTGCGTGCTCTACCTCCTGCCGGGCTGGGCCGACGTGATGAACCTGCCGTTCGACCAGAAGGTCGCCGCGCTGCGGGACCCGGCCGTGCGCGCCCGGCTCGACGAGGGTGCCCGCAACGCCCCCGGCGGCATGCGGGGCCTGGCGAACTGGGAGCGCATGCTGATCGGCGACACGTACGCGCCCGCCAACGCCGGGTGCACCGGCCGGATGCTCGGCGACCTCGCGGCCGAGCGGGGGCAGGCGCCCTTCGACGCGCTCTGCGACATCACACTGGCCGACGACTTCCGCACGGCGCTCTGGCCCCAGGTGCGCGAGAGCCGCGAGGGCGTGCAGGCGCGGGTCGACCTCCTGCGCGACCCCCGCACGATCGCCGGCGGCTCCGACGCCGGCGCCCACCTCGACCGCATGTGCGGCGGGCGGTACACCGGCCTGATGCTCGCATCGCTCGTGCGCGAGCACGGCGTGATGTCGCTCGAGGAGGCCGTGATGCACCTCACCGACGTGCCCGCCCGTCTCTTCGGGCTCACGGGTCGAGGCCGGGTGGCCGAAGGGTTCGCCGCGGACCTCGTGGTGTTCGACCCGGCGACGGTGGGCAGCGAGCCCATCGTCGAGGTGTTCGACCTCCCGGGAGGGTGCGAGCGGCTCTACGGACGGGCCACGGGCATCCACCGCGTGCTGGTGAACGGGGTGGACGTGGTGGTCGACGGCGAGGTCACCGGGAACACCCCCGGCACCCTGCTGCGGTCCGGCCGCGACACCGAGACCGTCCTCGCCTGACCTGCGCCCACCCACCCGGGCCTGACCCGGCCGACAGGGGTTACCCCGCGGTAGGTTGAGGGTCCCGCCAGCGTCCCCGGAGGCGACCGTGACCGAGTACCGACCCCCGATCGACGACATCCACTTCGCCCTGAACGACCTCGTCGGCCTGCCCGGGATCGTGGCGCTCCCGGCCTTCGAGCACGTCGACGTGGCGTCGGTCGAGGACGTCCTGGCCGAGGCCGCACGCTTCGCCGCCGAGGTGATCGCTCCCACGAACCGTGACGGCGACAAGGTCGGCGCACGCTGGCACGACGGCGAGGTCACGGCGGCGCCCGGCTTCGCGGCGGCGCTGGGCCAGTACGCGGCAGCCGGCTGGGGGGCCGTGTCGGCCGACGCCGAGCACGGCGGCGGCGGGTTCCCGAAGGTCGTGGGCACCGTCATCGACGAGCTGGTCACCACCGCCAACATGGCGTTCTCGCTGTGCCCCCTCCTCACGGCGGGCGGGGTGCACCTGCTCGAGGTCCACGGGTCGCCCGAGCAGCAGCGGCGGTGGCTCCCGAAGATGGTCACCAGCGAGTGGACGGGGACCATGAACCTCACCGAGCCCCAGGCCGGCTCCGACGTGGGGGCGCTCACCACCAAGGCGGTCCGCCAGGACGACGGCAGCTACCGGATCACCGGCACGAAGATCTACATCACCTACGGCGAGCACGACATGGCCGAGAACATCGTGCACATCGTCCTCGCCCGCACCCCGGGGAGCCCGCCCGGCACCAAGGGCATCAGCGTCTTCATCGTCCCGAAGTACCTGCAGAACCCCGACGGCACGCTCGGCGAGCGCAACTCGATCACCTGCGTCTCGATCGAGCACAAGATGGGCCTGCACGGCAGCCCCACCTGTGTGCTCAGCTTCGAGGACGCCGTCGGCGAGCTCATCGGCGACGAGGGCGACGGCATGCGGCAGATGTTCACGATGATGAACGACGCCCGACTCGGCGTGGGCGTCGAGGGCCTCGCCATCGCCGAGCGGGCCTACCAGCAGGCCCTCGCCTACGCCCACGAGCGACGCCAGGGACGCGGCCCGGGCGCCGCGCCCGGCGAGGACTCGCCCATCGTCGACCACCCCGACGTGCAGCGCATGCTGCTGACGATGAAGGCCTACATCGACGCCATGCGGCCCCTCGCCTACGCCAACGCGGCGGCGATCGACGTCTCCAAGCACGGGGCCGACGACGACGCCCGTCGGTCCGGACAGGAGCTCGCCGACCTGTACACCCCGCTCACCAAGGCGTGGTGCACGGACCTCGGTTCCGAGGTGGCGTCGCTCGGGATCCAGGTCCACGGCGGTATGGGCTACATCGAGGAGACCGGAGCGGCCCAGCACTACCGAGACGCCCGGATCGCCGCCATCTACGAGGGGACGAACGGCATCCAGGCCATCGACCTCGTCGGTCGGAAGCTCCCGATGCGGGGCGGCGCCGTGGTCCGGGAGCAGCTCGACGCCGCCCGTGCCGCCGCCGCCGACCTGCGGGCCGCAGGGGAGGATGTCGCTGCGACCGAGCTCGAGCAGGCCGCCGCCGACGTCGGCGCAGCGTCCGACTGGCTTCTGGCCGCCGAGCCCACCGACCGGCTCGCGGGCGCCACGCCCTACCTCCGGGCACTGGCCACCGTGGTCGGCGGCACCTTCCAGGCTCGTGCGCTCCTGTCGCCGCGCGCCGACGAGTCCCGCCGGACGGTCGCCCGCTTCTACCTCACCCCGCTGCTGCCCCAGGCCGGATGGCTCGCCCGTTCGGCGAGCGCGGGCAACGCCGTGCTCGCCGCCGCTCGCACCACGACGCTTGCCTGAGGCTCACTCCCCGAGGAGGTGCTGCACGGCGACGTGCTGGTCCTCGGTGCCGAGCACGATGAGGATGTCGCCGTAGTGGAGCCGGACGTCCGGGTCGGGGTGGGTCACGAACCGCCCGTCCTTGCCGCGGATGGCGAGCAACGTGGCGCCGGTGAGCTCGCCGATGTGGCACTCGGCGAGGGAACGTCCCGCCACCGGGGTGCCCACCGGCAGGTCGTGCTCGGCGATGCGGACCACCAGTTCCCGGTCGTGCATCACCACGTCCAGGAAGTCGGCGACGTGGGGTGAGGTGATGAGCGACGCCATGCGGGTGCCACCGATGGCGTGCGGGTTCACGACGCGGTCGGCACCCGCGCGGTAGAGCTTCTCCTCGGCGCTCGACGACGTGGCGCGGGCGACGATGAACAGGTCGGTGCGCATCGACCGCCCCGAGAGCGTGACGTAGACGTTGCCGGCGTCGGTGTCGAGCGCGACGACGAGGGCACGCGCCCGCTCGATGCCGGCCTTGCGCAGCACGGCGTCGTCGGTGGCGTCACCGCTCACGAAGCGGATCGAGTCCGTGGGGCGGAGGTCCTCGTGCCGGTCCACGACCACGACCTGGTCGCCGGCTGCGGCGAGGGTGGCGCAGATCGCCTGACCCACCTGGCCCCAGCCGCACACGACCACGTGCCCGGTGAGCGCATCGAGCTCCCGTTCCATGCGACGCCTCCGCACCTCGTCGCCGAGACGACCCTCGACGAGCGTCTCGAGCATGACACCCAACAGGTACAGGACCGTGCCGGTGCCGGTGAGCACCAGCACGATCGTGAAGATCATCCACGCGGCGTCGGCCTCGCCGAGCTCGCGGAACCCCACGGTCGTGACCGTGGTGACGGCCTGGTACAGCGCGTCGAGCGGGTCGAGACCGAGCACCATGTAGCCGACGGTGCCGAAGCCGAGGATCCCGGCCAGCACGAGGAGACCGGCGCGGAGCCGGGCCCAGGGATCGTCGGCCGACAGGGACCGGACGCCGGGCAGGTGCACCCAGGAGGGCAGGGGTCGGCGGCGCACGCCCCGAACCTAGGCGGTCGTCGTGGTGGCTGCGGCCTAGCGGGCGAGGCGGCGGCCGCTGATCTCCTCGGGCCGGATGCGGATCCACCGGTCGCGCTCCACGGCGTCGGCCCACGGTTGCAGGCCGAGGCCCGAGAGCCGTTCGATCGTGGCGGCGTCCTCGACCTCCTCGGCGATGCCCTGGACGAGCACGCTCCAGCCGCTGCGGTGGCGGTCCTCCCATGCGTCGACCTCGAAGGCGACGGGCTGGCCGACGGACGCCGCGTGGAGCTTCTCGCCGATGGCCGAGCGGATCACCACGGCGTGGCCGTCGAGCGCGTAGTTGACCGGGAGGATGACCGGCGATCCGGCGGCGACGAACGCGATCCGGCCCACCGGCAGCCGGGAGAGCTGGGTCCAACACTCCTCGGGCGTCATGATCTCGAAGCCGTTCCGGTCCATCGGTGTGTCCATGGGACGATGCTCACAGAGCCCAGGAGGCCGGGCCAGGGCCGGAGGTCCCCAGAGACACAGCCGGAGGTCCCCAGAGACACAGCCGGAGGTCCCCAGAGACACAGCCGGAGGTCCCCAGAGACACAGCCGGAGGTCCCCAGGGGCACAGCCGGAGGGCAGACTCCCCCTATGAAGAAGTCGATCGATTTCCAGCTCGTCGAGCCGCCGCCGGGTGAGGACGACCTGCCGTCGATGTCCTGGATCGTGGGCGTCGCCGATGTCTTCGAGGATGCGGTGCCCCGGGTCTTCATGGTCCTCGAGGAGCAGGGGCACGCGGGCTACGGCCAGACGGTGCACCTCGACGCGACCCAGGCCCGGGCGGTGCGCGCGGCGATCGCGACGGCGTTGCGGGAGATGGGCGAGGAGCCGGGGGCCTGAGCTCAGCGGCCGAGGCGGTCGAGCACGGCGTCGGCGGCGGCGAGGCCCGAGCGGAAGGCCCCCTCGATCTTCGGCCCGTCGAAGGCGTCCCCTGCGAGGACGACCAGCGGATCGTCGCTGGTCACGAGGCAGGGCTCGGGCCAGATGGTGGTCGGCGTCGCGTAGCGCCAGCGGTGCACCTGCACGGCGACCGGCTGCGCGTCGCCGAGCC
>JBEIGA010000088.1:0-13731 GCA_040382135.1 Acidimicrobiales bacterium | reverse complement strand
GGGCGGCGACGGCGGCGTCGATCGAGGCCGGGTCGCCGAGGTCGACGATGGTGCTCGAGGCCACCGGGAGCGCCACCTCGAGGATGTCGAGGGCGTGGACCTCGGCCCCTGCGTCGAGGAGCAGGCGGGCGGTCTCGTTGCCCATGCCGGTGGCGGCGCCGGTGATGACGACGGTCTTGCCGTCGTAGCGGAACGGGTCGGTCACGGGATCCTCCAGGTGCATCGTGACGGTGCTGCGGAAGCTAGTCGAGCGCCGAGCGCCGGGCCCCCGTGGCCGCCCGGTCAGCGGAGCCGGGCGTGCTCCAGCTTGATGCACCGGTCCATGACGACCCACAGCCCGCCGTCGAGGGCGATGCCCGCTGCGTCGGTGGACCACAGGCCGAGCTGGGCCCAGAACACCTTGGCGCCGATGGCCACGGTCTGCCGGGCGATCTCCGGGAGGTGCTCCGGCCGCCGGAACACGTCGACCATGTCCGGCGTGATCGGCAGCTCCTCGAGCGAGGGGTAGACGGGCAGCCCGTTGATCTCGGTCTCGGCGGGGTTGACCAGCAGGAGCTCGAACGAGGTGTGCTGCTGCAGGTAGCGGACCACCTCGTTGCTCGGCTTGGCCGGATCCGCCGAGACGCCCACCACGGCGATGGTCCGGGTCTCGCCCAGGATCTGTCGGACGTCGTCGTCCGTGGGGGGTTCCCAGCCCGGCACGGGCGGTCGGTCGGGATCCGTCATGCGGTGGTTTCCTCCAGGGGTCCTGCCGCGAGCCTAGAGCGGTGGCGCGGGGTGGGGTCCCAGTGGGCGGTCACGATCGACCGTCGTCCGGGTCCTCGTCGAGCACGTAGCCGACCCCGGGGACCCAGCGCGCCTGCCCCGGCGGTGCCTCATCGGCCGGGTGCTGGACCCAGCCGACGCCGTCGACCCAGCGGGGCTCGAGCCGGTCGCGGTCGGCGGGGCGGGGCGACGGGGCTGCGGGCCCGGAGGCCGGCACCGGGCCGGAGGCGCGGGGTCGGGAGGGTCCGGGCCGGGCCGGCGGCGGGTACTGCGAGCCCGGTGGCGGCGTGGACGCCGGCCGCGGGCGGGCCTGCTGCTGGGGCTGAGGTCGGGGCTGGGGCTGGGGCTGGGGCTGGGGTTGGGGTGCGGGCCGGGGCTGCGCCGGGTACTGCTGGGGGTGCGGCTGGGCCGCGACCGACCGGGACGCCCTCCCCCCACCGCCGGAGGGCCACGCTGCGGCCAGCACCAGGGCGACGACACCCGCACCGGCGAGGGCGAGGGCGGGGACGAGGGTCGAGCGCAGCAGGGCGGCCACGAGCGCGGCGACCACCTCCGCCTGCGAGGGGGCGAAGGTCTCCACCAGCCACGGGATCCCGAAGCCCACGAACAGGACGAACGCGGAGGTGGTGAGGGCCCAGGTCCCCGCCCGCCGGAGGACCCCGGGGCGGTCGGTGGTGACCACGAGGGCGGAGACGATCCCGATGGCCGATCCGATCGCCAGCAGCGGCACGACCGCGCGCAGGAGGCGCCGCAGCCCGCCGAGGTTCGGCACCCGGTCGGTGGGGAGCTCCACGACCAGCTCCGGCGCCGGCGGGAGCACGGCGTCGAGGGCCGGGTCGAGCGAGACGAGGGCCGCCCGGGTGGCCTCCCCGATGGCGCCGGCGTCGAGGGTGCGGGGTGGCTCGCCCTCGCCGAGGAACGCTGCGTGGGTCTGCACCAGCGCCTCGGTGATGAGGAACTCGACGGCGGGATCGTCGAGCACCGTGACGGCCAGCGCCTCGAGCTGCTCCTGGGGGAAGGTGACCCCTTCGGGCAGGGTGGCGGCGAAGGCGTCGGCGATGTTGCCGACGAGCGCGTTGCGGACGGCGGTGTTCTCGTAGAGCTCCTCGGCCACCGCTTCGGAGCGCCCGGGGTCGAGGACGGTGTGCAGGGCGACGAAGCCCGCCCAGGCGAGCGAGCCGGCGACCAACGAGAGGCCGAGCACCAGGCCGGCCAGGGAGCGGCGGAACATCACGCCATCATCCCCCGTGGGCCGGGTGCATCGGTGCGACCCCCGCCCCGGTGGGGGCGCGGACCGCGAGGCGTCGTCCCGAGTGGCAGGCTTCGGGCATGCGTCGCGTCCTGTTCCCCGTGCTGCTGCTCCTGGTGGGCCTGGGGGTGATGGCTCCGGGGGCGTCCGCATCCATGACCCGGCAGATCCCCGACGGCAGCGTCGAGCACGTCGACGCGCTCGACGTGCAGGTCGAGATCCAGGGCGACGGCACGGTGCGTTTCACCGAGACGATCCGCTACGACTTCGGCGGCCTGTCCCGTCACGGCATCTACCGCGACATCGTGGTGCGGCAGCCCTTCGACGCCGACAACGAGCGGGTGTACCCGTTCGAGCTGGTGTCGGTCTCGTCGGAGACGGCGCCGGACGAGGTGGCGGAGCTGGTGGAGGGGGCGGCGCAGCGCCTGCGCATCGGCGACCCGGACGTCCTCGTCGAGGGCATCCACACCTACACCGTCGTGTACGAGCTCCAGGGCGTGCTCAACGGGTTCGCCGACCACGACGAGCTCTACTGGAACGTCGTCGGGAACACCTGGACGGTGCCGCTGGAGAACGTCACCGTCGAGGTGCGCGCGCCTGCGGCGATCCAGGAGGTCGCCTGCTTCCGGGGTGACTTCGGGTCCACGGCCGAGTGCGCCACGGCCACCGCGGAGGGCGCGACCGCCTCGTTCGCCGAGCCGTCGATCGACGCCTCCGGGGCCATGACCATCGTGGTCGGCCTGCCCAAGGGGGCGGTACCGGAACCGGTCCCCGTGCTCGAGGAGATCTGGAAGTTCGAGAAGGCGTTCGATGTCAACCCGTTCACCGTGGCGGCCACCTCCGTGCTCGGCGTGCTGGTGCTCGGCGGCGTGGGGACCCTCCTGTGGCGGGTCGGCCGGGACCGACGGGCTGTGGGCAGCGTGATCGACGTGGGGTTCGCCACCGGCGAGGAGCGGGTGCAGCGGGTCGGCTTCCGGGAGGACCAGCACTGGCCGGTGGAGTTCGCCCCGCCCGACGGCATCCGACCCGGTCTGATCGGGACCCTCGTCGACGAGAAGGTGGACCCGATCGACGTGTCGGCCACGATGATCGACCTCGCGGTGCGAGGGCACCTCCGGGTGGAGGAGGTGGAGAAGCACTTCGCCCGGGACGACTACCGGCTCGTCCGCCTCCCCGACCGGCCCGGCGACGACCTCGAGCCGTTCGAGACCCTCCTGCTCAGCAAGCTCTTCGCCGGCCGGGGCCCCACCGTCCTCCTGTCCGAGCTGAAGGACGAGTTCGCCACCTCGTACGGCAAGGTGGTCGACGCGATGTACGACGAGGTGGTGGAGCGGCGGTGGTTCGACCGCAGCCCCCGGGCCACCCGCAGCACCTGGGCGGTGATCGGGCTCGGCGCGGTCATCGCCGGCGTCGGCCTGATGATCGCCGCGGCGCGCTTCACCCACCTCGCCCTGCTCTCGGTGCCGTTCGTGGCGGGTGGGATCGTCCTCCTCGTCGGCTCCCGGAAGATGCCCGCCCGCACGTCGCTCGGTCACGGGCTCCTCCGCCGGTGCCGTGGCTTCGAGACGTTCATCCAGGAGTCCGAGAAGGAGCGGGCGCGGTTCGCGGCCCAGCAGAACCTGTTCTCGGAGTACCTGCCCTACGCCATGGTGTTCGGGGCGGTGGAGAAGTGGGCGAACGCCTTCACCGACCTGAACGGCAACCTCCCCGCCGCGGTCACGGGTTGGTACGTGGGGACGCACGTGTTCACCCCGCACGCCTTCAGCGAGGCGGTCACCGGTTTCGCCGTCTCGACGGCGACCACGCTCCAGTCGACGCCGGGGGGCTCCGGCGGCTCGGGGTTCGGCGGCGGCGGGTTCAGCGGCGGCGGTGGTGGCGGCGGCGGTGGCGGATCGTGGTGACGACAGGGGGCGACATGCGCTGGACCATCGGGGACGTGACGATCACGCAGGTACGGGAGACGCTGCAGGTGCTGCCCGGCAACGGGCTCCTGCCCGACCTGGAGCCCGCCGTGGTGTCGGCGAACCGGGACTGGCTGCACCCGCACTTCGTCGACGACGAGGACCGGCTGCTCCTGTCGATCCACGCGCAGGTGCTGGAATCCCAGCGCCGGACCATCGTGGTCGACACCTGAGTGGGTGACCGGCCGCTCCCCGGCAGGGACGCGCTCTCCTGGGGCGGGGCCGGATTCCTCGACGACCTCGCGGCGGCCGGCTTCCCGCCCGACCGGGTGGACACGGTCCTGTGCACCCACCTCCACTTCGACCACGTGGGCTGGAACACCGTGCTGGTGGACGGGGCGTGGGTCCCGACGTTCGCGAACGCCCGCTACCTGTTCGCCCGGGTGGAGTACGAGTACTGGGACGGCGGCGCCGGTGGCTCGGCGCTGACGTTCGGCGACGCGGTGCGGCCGGTGTTCGAGGCGGGGCTCGCCGACCTCGTCGAGACCGACCACCGGGTCACCGACGAGGTGTGGCTCGAGGCGAGCCCGGGCCATTCCCCGGGTCACGTGAGCGTCCGGATCTCGTCCCGGGGCGAGGACGCCGTCATCACCGGCGACCTCGTGCACCACCCGGTGCAGTTCGTCGCCCCCCACTGGCGCATGAGCGCCGACGACGACGCAGCGCGGGCGATGCAGACGCGCATCGACTTCCGCAGCCGCTACGCCGATGCCCCCGTGCGGGTCTTCGGCACCCACTTCGGCGGTCCCTCGTGCGGGCACCTGCGCTCCCACGGCGACGCCTGGCGCTTCGAGGTCTGATCACGTTTGTGCAGTTTGTCGCGGTTTCCGCACACAACTGCACAAACGGGTGGTCAGTCCCCGGTCAGGGCGTCGACGAGGGCGGGGAGCACGGTGCGCCAGTCGCCCACGAGGCCGACGTCCGCCCTGCGGAACACCTCGGCGTCCGGGTCGATGTCGATGGCCACGATGGTCCCTGCGGCACGCACGCCGACCATGTGGTTGAACTTCCCGGACATCCCGACCGCCACGTAGAGCTCCGGCGAGATGGTGCGCCCGGTGATCCCCACCTGACGGGCCCGGGGCATCCACTCGCGGTCCGTCACCCGGCGGGTCGCGGCCACGGACCCGTCGAGACGCGTCGCGAGCGCACGGACGACGGGGTGGTCGGCGGGGTCGACCCCGGTGCCGACGCCGATCACCACACGGGACGTGGCCAGCTCCTCGGCGTCGTCCTCCCGCTCGGAGGCGAGGACCCGGACCTCGCTCGCCGCCGGCCAGGGGAACGTCTCCACACCGGCCACCGACCGGTCCGACCGTGCCGGACGATCGAGGGGTCCGAGCCGCACCGTCGCCGCTTGCACCGCGGAGCTCCAGCGGATCTCGGCCTCGACCGCGCCGCCGAACGCCGGGCGGAGGGCGACGAGCCGTCCGCGGTCGACCCGGAACTCGGACGCACCGCCCACGCACCCGGCGCCGAAGCGGACGGCGAGCCGTCCGGCCACCTCCCGGCCCCAGTCGGTGGCGGGGGCGAGCACCGCCCACGGGCGCCGCGGCTCCAGCCACGTGTGGGCGGCGGCGGCGACCGCATCGGGCGTGCGGGGTCCGTCGAGTGCCACGACGGCGTCGGCGCCGCCGAGCAGGGCCCGGTCGCCGGGCTCGGTTCCGAGGGCGACAACCCGGCCGCCGAGCTCGTCGGCCAACGCTGCGGCGTGGGCGAGGAGCGCAGCAGTCGTCCGCACGCGCTCCGGTTCCACGACGACGCCGATGAGCGCCGGGCCGGCCACCGTGGTGCCGCGGGCCGAGGCGCCGCCGGCCGGCACCGTGCCCTTCGCGCCGGTCCCGCCCCGCTCCCGGACGATGCGGGCGGCCTCCGTCACCTGCTCCTCGAGCGGTCCGGTCAGCACCCGGCCGGCACGTGCGGGTTCGACCGTCCGCCACGCCCGCACCGATGTTCGGGACGCGGCGCCGCCCCACCGCCCGGGCCCGAGATCGGCACAGGACAATCGCCGGATCCGGCCGGCGTCGACCGCGTCGAGCGCGTCCCGGTCGCGGACCCGGCACGGGTCGATCAGCCGCTCGGCGCACGACACCACGGCCGGCAGCGGTGCGGTCGCGGTCAGCCGCAGGTCGTCGTGCTCGAGCCCGGCCAGGAGCGAGTCGGCCTGCAACGCCAGCGTCCGTGCCCCGCCGAGCAGGGGCAGCCCGAGGAGCTCGGCGAGCTGCGCCGGGACCAGCCCGGTGTCGGCGTCGAGCGACGCCCGTCCGCACAGCACCAGGTCCCAGGGCCCCGTCCGGGCGAGCACGGCGGCGAGTGCTGCCGCGGTGGCCGTCGTGTCCGAGCCGATGAGCGCGGGGTCGGTGAGCAGCACGGCGTCGTCGGCGCCGCAGCAGATCGCCTCCCGCAGCACGGCCTCGGCGGCGGGCGGACCCATCGTGACGACCGTGCACGAACCCCCGGTCGACGACGCGAGCGCAACGCCCTGGGCGACCGCCCGGCGGCAGTGCTCGCTCATGTGGCTGCGGAGGCCGTCACGCACGAGCCGGCCGTCCGGCCCGAGGGCCATGGCCTCGAACTTCGGGAGCTGCTTCACCAGGGCGACGATGCGCAGGGGTCGGGACACGGCATCCACGGGGCGCACGGTACGCCGGTAGGGTGCGCGCCGACGGCCCGGGAGGACACCATGGCAGGCACCATGAGCACCGACGCACGCATCGCCGCCCTGCTGGCGAAGGACGAGATCACCGAGGCGATCCACCGGGTCGCCCGCGGGACCGACCGGCTCGACCGGGACCTGATCGTGTCCGGCTACCACCCCGACGGCTTCGACGACCACAACAGCTTCCGCGGTGGCCCCGAGGCGTTCGCCGACTGGGTGCTCGAGGTGCTGCCCCACTTCCAGGCCACACACCACTTCCTCGGCCAGTGCCGCATCGAGCTCGACGGCGACGCCGCCCACGTCGAGACCTACTGCGACGCCCACCACGTCAGCCATCCCGACGAGGCCGGCGTCGTCCGGGACATGGTGCTGGGGCTCCGGTACGTGGACCGCTTCGAGCGCCGTGACGGCGAGTGGCGCATCGCCCGCCGGGTCTGCGCCTTCGACTGGTCCTACTGGACCGAGGGCACCCGGTGGGCCTTCGAGCCCGACTTCACCGTCGGCCGCCGCGACCGCACCGACGTCACCTACCGCTCGTGAGCCCGAAGCTGCAGCAGGAGCTCTTCCGCTTTCGCCGCTCCGAGCCGGCCGAGGCGGAGGCGAGGGTGCGGCGGCTCATGGCGGCCGGGACCGGTTGGATCAACCTGCAGCCGATGGTCGACGACATCGGCCTCGCAGAGGGATCGTTCGCGTTGCAGCGGGTGCTGTCGTCGCGGGGGCCTCGCATCCCGCTCGGCACCTTCGTCCCCGCATCCGCCGGCCGCCGTCCCACCCCGGCGTCGATCGGGCTCGAGCACCCGTCCGGTCCCAAGGCGCTCGAGCAGCTCGCCGAGCTCGGCATCGTCCGGCCGGCCGGGTGGGTCAAGAAGCAGGACCACGCCAAGCGGGGCATCGTGCTCGAGCTCGCCGCGGATGCCGACCCGGAGCAGATCGTGCGGTGGCTGCTCGACGCCGCCACCGCGCTCGCCGGCGTGCCGGTGGGCGAGTGGTGGGTGGCGTCGGTCCACCTGCCCGAGACCGGTCAGGCCTGAGCGCCCTCCGCGAAGCGGGTCTGCGCGTCGCGCCGTAGGTCGCCCTTCGCGATCTTGCCGCCGGATGCGCGGGGCAGCGCGTCGAGCACGGCCAGGCGCTCGGGCCACCACTCCTTCGACACGCCACGGGCGGCGAGGTGGTCGCGCAACGTCGGGAGGTCGAGCGACGTGCCCGGCTGCAGCTCGACGTACGCCGCGACCCGCTCGCCGAACACCGGGTCCGGGGCCGGCACCACCGCCACCATGGCGACCGCGGGGTGCGAGGCGATCTCGTCCTCGACCGCCGGGGCGGAGATGTTCTTGCCGCCGCGGATGATGAAGTCCGAGGTGCGGCCGACCACCCGCAGCCAGCCCTCGTCGTCGATGGTGACGACGTCACCCATCAGCATCCAGCCGTCATCGGTGCGCAGGGCGGCGTTCGCGGCCTCGTCGTCGTAGTACCCGAGCGACAGCGCAGGACCCCGGCACGCCGGTTGTCCCTCGCCGCGGTCGCCCGGCACGCGGTCGCGGGTGTCGGGGACGTAGAGCCGGACGTGCATCTCGTCGAGCACCCGGCCCGCCGTGCGCAGGCGCTGCTCGCGGGGGTCCGAGAGGCGGGGGCCCGAGAGCATGCCGGTCTCGTTGGAGCCGTAGAAGTTGAGCACCGTGCAACCGGTGCGCTCCTCGAACTCGGCGGCCCGCTCGTAGGGGATCGCCTCGCCGCCGGTGAACATGACCCGCAGCGACGAGACGTCGTGGTCGGCGAGGGTCGGCTCGTTCAGCATCATGATGAACTGGGTGCTGACGCAGCAGAGGACGGTGACCCGCTCCTGCTCGATCAGCCGGACCATCCCTGCCGGGTCGAAGTGCTCCATGGTCACGCAGGGCGCACCGAGGATGGTGGGTGTGTAGTGGGCGGTCCAGAGGCCGAACCCGAACGGCGCGGGGACCACGGACATGCAGACGTCGGCATCGGTGAGGTCGCCGAACTCGGCGGCCCGCCGGTGGAAGGCGAACCACCGGTTCTGGGTCTGCATCACGCACTTCGGGAGCCCGGTCGTGCCCGAGGTCGAGTTGAGGAGCACCAGTTCGCTCGGCCCGATGGCGCGGGCGGCGACGGCGGCCTCGGTCGACGCGACGGGCACGGGGGCTGGGGATCCGTCGAGGGTGAGGACCGGTGCCTCGGCCGGACCGTCGAGCACCACGTGGTGGACGAGCGCCGGCGCCCGCTCCCGCAGCCGGGCGACGAGGTCCGCCGCAGGCTCACCGCGGTGGCGTGACCCCGTCACGATGGTGAGGGCGCCGGACCGGCCGACGAGGTGGGCGAGCTCCGCCTCGCCCGCCCGGTGGCCGATGCCCATCACCACCAGTCCCGCCCGCTCGGCGCCGACGAACGCGGCGTGGACGAGCGGACCGTCGGGCAGCAGCACCGCCACCAGCTCGCCGCGAGCGGCGCCGGTGGCCAGCAGCGCTGCGGCCACCGCCTGCGCGGCGCGGTCGTAGCCGGCCCACGACATCCGGTCGTGCTCGGAGACGAAGGCGGTCCGCTCCGGGGTCTCCTGGGCGCGGGAACGGACGAGGGACGAGGTCGTGGCCGATCCCCACCACCCGGTGGCGGTGTGCTCGGCGATGTCGTTCGGGTCTGCGGCGGGGAGCGACTGCACGACCGCATGTTCCCACGTGGTGGCCGGGAACGGCCGAGGCCCGCACCTGGGTGCGGGCCTCGGTTCTCGTCTTCGGGTGCCGGGCTAGGCGGCGGAGTGGTCGGCGTCTGTGCGCTCCTCCGAGCGCCGGCTCAACGTCTCCACCTGCCGGCGGGTCATGGCGACCCGGCCGATCCCGGTGACCAACGTGAGACCGGTCGCAGACGCCGTTGTCTGCTTCCTGTCCATGTGGGTCGGTGACTCCTGTGTGCGTCGACCGGACCGCCCGGCCGTACCCGCGAGGGTAGAACAAGGATCGGCGACGTGGCACGCGTTCTTGAGCCGAAAATGCTCAGTAGGCCTCAGGGTCCCGCTGCACCGCTTCGGGCACCGGGTGGCGGAACACCTCGGAGGCGTTGCGCCACGTGATCCGCTCCACGTCCGCATCCGGAAGCCCCTGCAACTGCACGGCGAGCTTCTCCTGGGTGTGGGGCCAGGTGGAGTCGGCGTGGGGGTAGTCGGACTCGACGAGGATGTTCTCGACGCCGATGACGTCGCGCTGCACGAACGCCGAGGGATCGTCGATGGCGCAGACCCAGAAGCTCCGGCGGAAGGTGTCGGCCGGGCTGAGCTCGACGTCGTTCCAGGTGCCGTACATCGAGTCGTACTTGCGGACGTGCTCGAGGCGGTCGAGGAGGCCGGCGACCCAGCCGATCCCGCCCTCGCTGAGCACGATCTTCAGGTCCGGGAACCGCACCGGGATCCGGGAGTAGAGCCAGTCGACCGCGGCGAACATGGCGTAGCCGAAGAACAGCACGCCGATGGTGTCGCTGGGCGCGTCGGGTGCGGTGGCGGGCGACGTGCCCGAGGAGCCGACGTGCAGGCACAGCGCCGTGCCGGTCTCCTCGAGGGCCGCCATCAGCGGGTCCCAGTGGCCGGAGTGCAGGCTGGGGAGCCCGAGCTGGTGCGGCGCCTCGGAGAAGGTGAGCGCCTTGAAGCCGCGGGCGGCGTTGCGCCGGACCTCGTCGGCGGCGACCGCGGGGTCGAGCAGGTAGGGCAGCTGGAGCGGGATCATGCGTCCCGGCTCGTGGCCGCACCACTCCTCGAGCATGAAGTCGTTCCAGGCCCGCACGGCGGCCAGGGCGAGCTCCGGGTCCTTGCCCAGCTGCAGCCGCTGCCCGGTGAAGCCGGGGAGGAACGACGGGAAGCACAGCGAGCCGTAGACGCCGTTGAGGTCCATGTCGGCGATGCGCGCCGCGATGTCCCAGGCGCCGCGACGCATCTGGTCGAAGCGGGTGGGCTCGAAGCTGTACTCGCTCACGGGCCGGCCGACCACGGCGTTGAAGCCGACGTTCGGGAGCAGCTCGCCGTCGTAGAGCCAGCTCTCGCCGCCGTCGTCGGTCTCGACGATCCGTGGCGCCTGCTCGGCGAACTTCGCAGGCAGACGGCCCTCGAACGCGTGGGGCGGTTCGACGACGTGGTCGTCGACCGAGATGACGGTGTACCGACGCGGCGCCCGCGGCGGGTCCGGGAGGAAGGTGACCTTGCCCTTCTCCGCAAGGGTGAAGCCCTCCTTGTGGGCCAGGTCGTCGAGTGAGATCGCCATGGCTAGGCCAGCACCTCCGGTTCGTGGGCGATGAGCCGGCGCACCGCACCGGCCCAGTAGACGGGCGCCGCCCGCTCGATCAGCGACGCCTTCAACTGCTTCTGGTACGCCTCGCCGATGGGACGGGGCGTGCGACCGGTGAGCATCGTCCGGTACGCGATCTCGCAGCAGCGCTCGAAGTTCGCCGCCTTGTAGACGGCCTCCTCGATCGTGGGCGCGGTCACGATGACCCCGTGGCTCACGAGCACTGCGACCGACGCGTCGCCGATGCGGTCGGCGAGGTCGGCGCCGAGGTTCGCCGCGTCGACCTCGCCGGAGTACTCGTCCACCAGGACCATCTCGTCGTGGAACATCGAGCTGTTCTGGTGGATGACCTCGGGCAGCACGCCGAGGCCGGCGAGGATCGAGCCGTACATCGGGTGGTTGTGCGCCACGACCCGAGCGTCGGGGCGACGCCGGTGCAGCTCGGTGTGGATGTGGATCGCAGGGGTGACGTCCCAGCGGCCGGCGATCACGCGGGCGTCCTCGTCGACCGTGCAGATGTCCGACGCCGTGACCTCGGCCCACCAGAGGCCCCACGGGTTCACGAGCATCTCGGTGCGCCCCGGGAGCTGCCAGGTGATGTGGCCGGTGAGGTTCTCGCAGAAGCCGACGTCGTCGAGGTGGCGGAAGGCGCACGCCAGCGCCTGCTCCGGGGTGAGGTCGACGCCGATCGGCGGGACGACGCTCGGGGACCACGCGGCCAGCCCGCCGACGGGCGCCGGCGCCCCGTCCTCCTGCGCCTGGCTGTGCTGCGGATGGTTCGTCACGATGCCCCCCGGCGGTCGCCTGCGGGGATGGTACCCGGCGACGTTCAGATCGGCCGGGGCGTGGGCTCGGCCCGCAGGTCGACGACCGGTTGCGCCCGAGCGGTCAGCTGCACCAGCACCACGAGATCGGTGAAGTCGGCCGGCCCGACCCCGTCGGAGCACTGGAGCAGCGCGCCCGCGCCCGCACGGTCGACCACGATGCCGGCGTTGCCGGACCACGCGCTCTCGGTGCCGTCGTCGATCCAGCCGTTCCAGACCCGGACGACCGTGGGCCCGACGGTGTCGAGGTCGATCTCGATCCTGGGCGGTGCCTCGGCCACACGCAGGCGGAGGGTGCGAGCCTCCCGGCGGCCCACCCGGAACCGTCCCTGGGCCGTGGCGATGTGGAGGACGGGTTCCCGGTCGGTGCGGGCCCGGACCCGGTGGACCACGAGACGTGAGGGGCCGACGGCCGGGAGTTGCACGACCCGTTCGACGAGCCTCCCCTCCCAGCGGACCGACCGGCCCCGCGTCGCCGTGAACTCGTCGGCCAGCGTCCGCGGCGCGGCGGGCGCGACAGGGCGGTGGCGGTGCGGTCCGGGCGAACGGTCAGGGGGTGCGGGCACGTTCGTGCCCCCGATCCTGCTCGCCCTGCGCGTCGAGCTCCTGCTCGCCCTGGTTCATGCGGGCGAGGGCCCGTGCGACCGCGGTGGCCTCCTCGGCGGTCAGGTCCGCGACGGCTGCGGCCTTCTGCTGCCGGCGACGCTCCCGTCTGGTGGGCGACGCCGCGAGGGCGGCGCGGTCCCGGCGTTCCTGCTCGTGCTCCCAGTCGCGCCGCAACGCCCGCCGCTCGGCCCGGTTCCGTGCCACGCCGCCGGCGGGCCGGAACCGGCCCCGCTGCGGGTTCCCGAGCCAGTCGAGCAGGATGGCGACGGCCACGAGCAGCACCCATGCAGCGCCGAACACCGCGGAACTGACGGCGAGGATCATGATGCCGTCGAGGGTAGCGGCGGGTCGCCGAGGGGGCGAGCGGTGGCCTCGAGCAGCAGGGCCACCACGGCCTCGGCGTCGACGGTCTCGGTGACGGCAGCGTTCGGGGCGCCGCCGCCCGACCCCGTGCGCCGGTCCACGACCGTCATCCCCCGGGTGTGGGTCCCCGCCAGCTCGACCACGACGTGCCGGGGCACGGCGCCGAACAGGTGGGGGTGGCTGACGGCGAGCACGGCGCACGGGTCATGCATGGCGCCGTCCGGGGTGCCGTGGTCCTCCAGGTGCCAGCGGCTGTACCCCTCGAGCAGGGTGGCCCCGAGGTCGCCGGTGGGGGTCGCGGCCGCCCGGAGCAGCGCCGCCTCGGCGGGCCCGCAGCGGACCTGGTGGGTGAGCTCGAGCCCGACCATCGTGACCCGCGCGCCGGAGCCGAACACGACGGCGGCGGCCTCGGGGTCGGCGTGGACGTTGAACTCGGCCACCGGGGTCACGTTCCCGCCGTCGGCTGCGCCGCCCATGAGGACGATGCCGGCGAGCCGGTCCGCCAGGGCGGGGTCCGTGCGAAGGGCCAGCGCCACGTTGGTGAGCGGGCCGACGGCCACGAGGGTCAGCCCGTCGACCTCATGGGACAGCCGGAGGATCGCCTCGACCGCCGGCTCCGGTTGCTGCGCCCGGCGGGGCGACGGAAGGTCCGCGGCGCCGAGCCCGCCCTCGCCGTGCACGTGCGCGGCGTGGTTCCGCTCGGCGAGCAGGGGGCCGTCGGCGCCCGGGTGGACCGGGACCCGGTCGTCCGCCCCGGCGAGCTCGAGCACCGCGAGGGCGTTGCGGGTAACGGCCTCGAGCCCCACGTTCCCGCTGACGGTGGTGACGGCGAGCAGGTGGGTGTACCGGAGCGCGCAGAGGATCGCGAACGCGTCGTCGATGCCGGGGTCGCAGTCGAGCAGGACCGGTGGACGGGTGCGGGGCGCGGCGGTCACGGGAGCAGCCGTTCGACGTCGGCCGGGGTCGGGAGCGACGGCTGGGCGCCGGGGGTGAGCGTGGCGGCCGCGCCGACCCGGACCGC
>JBEIGA010000087.1:0-13896 GCA_040382135.1 Acidimicrobiales bacterium | reverse complement strand
GACGAGGCAGCGGATGCCGAGCCGCGAGGCGGCATCGACCGCCACGCCGGGGAGCGCGGTCGTGCCGATGCCCGCCTCGCCCACGAGGAGCACGCAGCCACCGGTGCCGTCCGCCAACGGGTGCACCAGTCGCCGAAGCGTGTCGACCTCACGGTCGCGCCCGAACAGGCGCTCCCGCACCGTTGACCGGTTCCCATGACGATCGACCACGCCCATCACGGTACCGGTGCACCGCACCCTCGCCAGGTCCGGGACACGGACGCCCAGCCGGTGCCCGCCGACGCGGGGACGGTGTCAGCCGGCGACCACGCCGGCGAGGAGCGGACGACTGGCGGAGCAGCGTCGCGAAGCTCCGCCGGCCTGGCGGACCGGCGGACGGAAGACCTCGCGCTGGTGCCAGGTCACGTGTCCGTCGATCGGACCCGGCATCCCAGGCTGGGGGTGGTGCACCGGTCGCCCGCACACGGCGTCCTCGAGATCGTCGGGGCGGAACCGTCGTCGCCGTCCACGTGCCGCGGCCCGTCGCTCTGCAGGTGGTGGAACGGGTACTCCGGCTTCGACGCGCGGGTCGGCCCGAACTCATCGAGCAGGGCTCGGAGGTCGCTCTCGACCTCGGCGTAGCGGACACGGCTCGAGCCCGTGGCCTGCAACCGACCGAGGCGGAACAGCAGCAACAACGGCTTGTGCGGCGCCCGCTCACCCCTGCGCTGCCAGTGCGTGATCGAACCGACCCGTTCGAGCCAGGCCGAACGGTCACCGGATCGCCCACCTGTCACATCACGCCCCATCCACGCCACCACGGTCGATCAGACGATCGTGGTCCTTCCCCTTCGGTAGGGACACCGACCGGTGACGCCGGCTGCGCGACCTGTTGCGCATCGCCGAGGCGCGAACCTCGCTCGTCCACCGGGTCTTCCCAACCCACCACGTGAGCGGGTACCCCACCCTCCCTCAGGCCGCAGCCGCCGGCACCGACCGCCCCGCCGGCTCCCATGTGCGGGCGAAGGAGGCGCTGCGGCGGAGATCACGGCTGAGCGAGCCGGCGCGGCTCACCACGCCAACCACGGCACCGCGCCGCCGCAGGGCCTCGACGGCCGGCACGAAGATGTGGTCGCCCGACGCCACGACGATGCGGTCGTAGCGGGCTGCGATCCACCGCGTGTCGGCCACGACGTCGAGCAGGGCGAGATCCGCACCGTGGGGACCGGCACCGGTCACCACGCGCACGTCGGGCCACCAGCGCTTCACGTCGAGCCCGAGCACACGGCTCGCCCCCACCACCACATGGTCCCCGGGGTTCGACGGCACCAGGCGGGTGAGCTCGTCGATCGCGGCGCCGGCCTCGGCGCAGGTCGGCCACGGGGAGCCCGTCAGGTTCTCGATGTCCACCAGGTACAGCGACCGCCCCGGCGGCACGTGCCGCGCCCGATCGTCCCGGTTCCACCGCCTGTGCACGCTGCACCGCATCGGGCCACCTCCTGGTCCGCCGCCGACTGGGCCGTTCGGCCCACCCGATCGGTACGGGCCCGCCGTGACACCGGCCGGGATGCCTGTCGGTGGCCGCGCCTACAGTGGGCTGCAGCCAGTCGGGAGCGGGTCAGGTCTCCCCGTCGTCAGTCCGACGAACGGAACGCGCCATGACCATCAGCGAACGCGATCGCCTGGCCCTCTACCGCCGCCTCGAGGACACCCTCGGAACCGATCACGCCGACACCCTCATGGAGCTCCTGCCACCGACCGGATGGGGCGACGTCGCCACCCGCGCCGACCTCCACGCCACCGCCACCGAGCTGCGCGGTGAGATGGCGGAGCTGCGCGGCGAGATGGCGGAGCTCCGCGGCGAGATGGGCGAGCTCCGTGGCGAGATGGGCGAGCTCCGCGGCGAGATCGCCGTGCTCCGCGGCGACATGGTCGCCGGGTTCGCTGCGGTCGACCAGCAGATCGCCGGGCTCAAGCTCGAGATCGTCGGCATGCAGCGCAGCTACCTCCAGTGGCTGATCGCCTTCGGCCTCACCATCTGGCTCACCCTGTTGGCCGCATCGATCCTCGGCTGAGCACCACGAAGGCCGGCCGGCCGATGCGCCGGAGCCCGTTGTCGCAGCTATGCGGAAAGGGGCGTCATGCCACCGAAGCAGCCCTTCCCGGCCCCCACACGAACTCGGCCCCCGGCAGGTCTCCCCGCCGAGGGCCGGTCCGCATGCGTCTGCCCGTGTGGGGCTACTCGATCCGCAGACCGGAGATGGCCCGGCTGATCACCAGCTGCTGGATCTGCTCGGTGCCCTCGAAGATGTCGTAGATCTTGGCGTCGCGGTGCCAGCGCTCGACGGGGTAGTCCTTGACGTAGCCGTAGCCGCCGAGGATCTGCATGGCCCGCTCGGTGGTCCACACGGCGACCCGGCCGGCCTTGAGCTTCGCCATCGAGCCCTCGGCGTGCTGGAAGCGCCGCTGCTTGCCGAGCCATGCGGCCCGCCACACGAGCATGCGGGCGGCGTCGATCTCGGTGGCCATGTCGGCGAGCATGAAGGCGATCGACTGGTTCTTGATGATGGGCCGGCCGAACTGCTCGCGGTTCTTCGCGTACTCGAGGCTGTACTCGTACGCGGCCCGGGCGATGCCGATGGCCTGGGCGGCGACGCTCGGGCGGGTGGCCTCGAAGGTCTGCATGGCGGCCTGGGCGTTGGACGGCTTGCCCTCACGCACCTTGGCGATGCGCTCGTCGAGCTTCTCCTTGCCGCCGAGCACGAGGCGGGCCGGGATGCGCACGTCCTCGAGGATCACCTCGGCGGTGTGGCTCGCCCGGATGCCGTGCTTGGAGAACTTCTGCCCCTGCGACAGGCCCTTGGTGCCCGGCGGGACGATGAAGCTGGCGTGACCACGGGAGCCGAGCTCCGGATCGACCACGGCCACCACCACGTGCACGTCCGCGATGCCGCCGTTGGTGATCCACGTCTTGGTGCCGTTCAGCACCCACTCGTCGGTGGCGCCGTCGTAGACCGCCCGGGTGCGCATGGCGGCCACGTCGGAGCCGGCGTCGGGCTCGGAGGAGGCGAAGGCGCCGAGCTTCACGTCGTCGGGGGTGCCGTAGCACTGCGGCACCCACTCCATGATCTGCTCGGGCGTGCCGGCGGCGGCGATGCCGGCGGCGGCGAGGGCCGAGCCCATGATCGACAGGCCGATGCCGGCGTCGCCCCAGAACAGCTCCTCGAGGGCGACCGGCATGGTGAGGCCCGTCGGGTCGTTCATCATCCCCTCGGCCACGAACTCCCAGGAGTAGAGGCCGATCTTGGCCGCCTCCTGGATGATCGGCCAGGGCGTCTCCTCGCGCTCGTCCCACTCCTCGGCGGCGGGACGGACGACCGTCTCGGCGAAGTCGTGGACCCACTTCTGGATCTGGAGCTGGTCCTCGTTCAGATCCGGGTTGAAGTCAGCCATTGCCGGGCCTCCTGCAGAGCGTTGTTACCCGTGGGTAAGTAGGACGGTACTGCGCTGCTCATCCATCGGCAACGCATGCGGGCACGAAACCCGTCGTGCGGGGGAGACCCGATCCCCCCGAGGTCGGACGACCGTCCGGCGAACGACACCTACGGTGCGGCCCATGACCGCCACAGCGACCCTCGGCGACACCCCGGCACCGACCACCACCCGGACCCGCGTGCTCGGGCTCGACGTCGCCCGCTCCCTCGCCATCCTCGGCATGCTGCTCGCCCACTTCGGCAGCGCCGCCGTGGGCCTGGACTCCGACGGCTGGGCGAACAGCGTGGTGCGCTTCACCGACGGCCGGGCCATGCCCCTGTTCGTGCTGCTCTCCGGCGCCGGCGTCACCTTCCTCCTGCGCCGCTCCACCCACCCGACCCGCGAGCTGCTCGGCCGGGCCGCCCTGCTCCTCCTCCTCGGCCTGCTCCTCGAGTTCACGACACCCGTCGCCGTCATCCTCCAGAGCTACGCCCTGTTCTTCGTCCTCGCCCTCGGCCTGCGCTTCCTGGCCGACCGTTGGTTGCTGGTGATGGCCGCCGCAACCGCTGCCGCCGGGGCCGCCGTCCGCATGTTCCTCGCCGACGACCTCCCCAAGTCCTACGAACACGTCGGCGGCCTGTCCGAGCACATCGGCGCCCTCCGCCTGCTGCTGCGCCCCGACGTCCTCGCCTCCGACCTCCTTGTCACCGGCTTCTACAGCGCTCTCCCCACTCTCACCTTCCTGCTCGTCGGCATGTGGCTCGGCCGTCAGGACCTCACCTCCCGCCGCCTCCGCGCCGGCCTCGTCGCCGGCGGCCTCGCCATGGCGGTCGTCGGCTACGGCGCCGGCTGGCTCACCGACGCCCAGCGGGAACCGTCCGCCGAGCTCGTCGACGCCTACGGCGAGGAGCTCGTCGCCGCCATCGAGGAGGCCGCGGTGCAGGGCGCCACCCTCACCCAGTTCCTCGAGTACGCCGCCGTCGCCGAGCAGACCACCGTCGCCGAGGTGCTCGGCGTGCCCGAGTCGATGCTGCCCGAGGTGCTGGGCCAGATCGCCGGGATCGAGCAGGACCCCCTCGTCCGGGAGGTCACCGAACCCGACGCCTGGTGGCTCCTCAACGCCGCCGGCCACTCCCACATGCCCGCCTGGCTGCTCGGCACGCTCGGGTTCAGCCTGTTCGTCACCGGGCTCTGCCTGGTGGTCGCCGACCGTTTCCCCCGGGCCACCCTGCCGCTCGCCCGGGCCGGCCAGCTCGCCCTCACCCTGTACGTCGCCCACCTCCTGCTGCTGCGCTGGCCGATGCAGAACTGGCCGTGGGGCTTCTCCCTCACCGAGGCGGTGCTGCTCACCGCCGCCGGCTTCCTCGTCGCCGTGGCGTGCAGCCACCTCTGGCGGCTGCGCTTCAACCAGGGGCCGCTCGAGACCGTCCTCCGTCTCGCGGGTGGCCGCCGCCGCTGACCCCGCCGGCCACGAACATCGCCAGGCCGGCCAGCACCGCGGCCACCAGGTACGGCGCCCCGTGGGCCACGTGCTCGAACAGCAGGCCGGCCGACACCGGCCCGATGATGCGGCCGAGCGCCCCGGCCGCCTGGTTCACGCCGAGCACCTCGCCCCGGGCCTCGGGCGGCGCCGCCCCCGCTGCGGACGACGCCAGGCTCGGCGCCAGCACGCCCTGGCCCACCACCAGCACCAGCACCGCCGGCACCGTGGTCCACCACCCGCCCTCCACCGCCAGCAGGGCGAACCCCACCAGGTTCGCGCCGAGGGCCAGGCGCAGCGCCCCCTGCTCCCCCGCCCGGTCCGTCACCGGCCCCACCACCCGCACCTGCACCAGCACCAGCAGCACGCCGATCGCGGCGAACATGCCGTAGATCGACGAGCTCTCCAGCCCGAGCCGGCGGTCGGCCAGCAGGGCGAACGTGGCCTCGAACCCGGAGAAGGCCGTCATCCCCACCAGGGCGATCAGGGCGAACCGTCGCACGACACCCGTCGGGTCGTGGCGCAGGGCGTGCGGCACCAGCGAGAACGCCCGCCGCGACGCCGATGCCGCGACCGTGCGCGTCTCGGGCAGGCGGATCAGCGCCAGCACCGCGTTCGTGGCCGCCAGCGCGGCCGCCAGGTAGAAGGGCAGACGGTCGCTGCCCAGCGCGGCCACCGACCCGAGCAGCGGCCCCGCCACGAACCCCAGGCCGAACGCCGCTCCCAGCAGGCCGAGCAGCCGCGGCCGCGCCGCCGGCTCGGCGATGTCGGTCACCGCGGCCTGCGCCACGGCGTAGCTGGTGCCCGACGCCCCGTCGATCGCCCGTCCCAGGAACAGCACCCACAACGACCCGGCAAGCCCCGTCACCAACGACCCGACCGCCGTGCCGCACAGGGCCAGCACCAGCACCGGTTTGCGGCCGATCCGGTCCGACAGCCGCCCCCAGATCGGGGCGAACACGAACTGGGCGGCCGAGAACGTCGCCACGATCAGCGTGGCGGTCGCCGCGCTCGCCCCGAACCGCTCGGCGTAGACGGGAAGGATCGGGATGACGATCCCGAACCCGATCAGGTCGATGGCCACGGTCGTCCAGACCACCCAGAACCCGGGCGGGCGCGGGGCGGCGGGTCCGGACGTGTGCACGGGCGACAGTCGACGCGCCCCGACCCCCCGGACGCAAATCCCTCCCACCAGGATTCCGGCACGGGACCCGGACCGGCCGCACGGTACGTTTGGACCCACCATGAGCGCTGGCAGCAGATCCCCGCAGGTCCCCGAGAAGCCGTCCCTCGAAGGCCTCGAGGCCACGATGGACGCCCGGTGGGAGGCCGAGGGCACCTACCGCTTCGACCGCACGAAGACCCGGGCCGAGGTGTACTCCATCGACACCCCGCCGCCCACCGTCTCGGGCTCGCTGCACGTGGGGCACGTCTTCTCCTACACCCACACCGACACCATCGCCCGCTACATGCGCATGCGTGGCCGCGAGGTCTTCTACCCGATGGGCTGGGACGACAACGGCCTTCCCACCGAGCGCCGGGTCGAGAACTACTACGGCGTCCGCTGCGACCCGACGGTCCCCTACGTCGAGGGCTTCGTCCCCCCGGCCGAGCCGGCCAAGGACCGCTTCCACTTCGTCGCCATCAGCCGCCGCAACTTCATCGAGCTCTGCCACGAGCTCACCGCCGAGGACGAGAAGGCCTTCGAGCAGCTGTGGCGCCACCTCGGCCTCTCCATCGACTGGTCGCTCACCTACGCCACCATCGACGACCGCTCCCAGCGGGTCAGCCAGCGGGCGTTCCTGCGCAACCTCGCCCGCGGCGAGGCCTACAGCCAGGAGGCGCCGAGCCTCTGGGACGTCACCTTCCAGACCGCCGTCGCGCAGGCCGAGCTCGAGGACCGGGAACGGCCGAGTGCCTACCACACGCTCGCCTTCCACCGCACCGACGGCGGCCCGGACATCCTCATCGACACCACCCGGCCCGAGCTGATCCCGGCGTGCGTGGCCATCGTCGCCCACCCCGACGACGAGCGCTACCAGCCCCTGTTCGGCTCCACGGTCACCACGCCGGTCTTCGGCGTCGAGGTCCCCGTCGTCGCCCACGAGCTCGCCGACCCCGAGAAGGGCACCGGCGTCGCCATGATCTGCACCTTCGGCGACCTCACCGACGTCACCTGGTGGCGCGAGCTCGACCTCGCCACCCGGCCGGTCATCGGCAAGGACGGCCGCTTCCTCGCCGAGGCGCCCGCCTGGCTCGAGACCGACGCCGCCCGCACCGCGTACGACCGTCTCGCCGGCAAGGCGGCCGGCGGTGCCAAGGAGCAGATGGTCGCCCTGCTGCAGGAGTCCGGCGAGCTCGTCGGCGAGCCCCGGCCCATCACCCACGCCGTGAAGTTCTTCGAGAAGGGCGACAAGCCGCTCGAGATCGTCACCACCCGGCAGTGGTACATCCGCAACGGCGGCCGCTCCGACGACCTGCGCGCCGCGTTCATCGACCGCGGCCGCGAGCTCACCTGGCACCCCGAGTTCATGCGGCACCGCTACGAGAGCTGGGTCGCCGGCCTCCACGGCGACTGGCTCATCAGCCGGCAGCGCTTCTTCGGTGTGCCCATCCCGCTCTGGTACCCGGTCGACGCCAACGGGCAGCCCGACCACGACCACCCCATCGTCCCCGACGAGTCCACCCTCCCGGTCGACCCGCAGAGCCACGTGCCCCCGGGCTACACCGAGGCGCAGCGCAACGTGCCCGGCGGCTTCACCGGCGACCCCGACGTCATGGACACGTGGGCCACCTCGTCGCTCAGCCCCCAGATCGCCACCCGCTGGGAGGAGGACCCGGACCTCTTCACCCGGACCTTCCCCATGGACCTGCGCCCCCAGGCCCACGAGATCATCCGCACCTGGCTGTTCTCCACGGTCGTCCGGGCCCACTTCGAGCACGGCTCGCTGCCCTGGTCGCACGCGGCGCTGTCGGGGTGGATCCTCGACCCGGACCGCAAGAAGATGTCGAAGTCCAAGGGCAACGTCGTCACGCCCATGGGCCTGCTCGAGCAGTACGGCTCCGACGCCGTCCGCTACTGGGCGGCGAGCGGCCGGCCGGGCACCGACACGGCCTTCGACGAGGGCCAGATGAAGATCGGCCGGCGCCTCGCCATCAAGATCCTCAACGCCTCGAAGTTCGTGCTCGGCGCCGGCGAGGGCTTCGTGCCCGATCCCGCCAAGGTCACGGATCCGCTCGACCGCGCCATGCTCGCCGGGCTCGCCAAGCTGATCGACGACGCCACCCGCGCCTACGACGGCTACGACTACGCCCGGGCGCTCGAGCGCACCGAGTCCTGGTTCTGGACCTTCACCGACGACCACGTCGAGCTCGTCAAGGCCCGGGCCTACGGCGAGCAGGGCCCCGACGCCGCCGAGTCCGCCCAGCACGCCCTGCGCCTCGCCCTCTCCGCGGTGCTGCGCATGTTCGCCCCGTTCCTCCCCTTCGTCACCGAGGAGGTCTGGTCCTGGTGGCAGGACGGCTCGGTGCACCGGCAGGCCTGGCCCACCACGGCGTCGCTGGGCGAGGCCGCCGCCGCAGGTGACCCGCTCGTCGCAGCCGTCGCCTCCGACGTCGTCGCCGAGATCCGCAAGGCCAAGACCGAGGCGAAGCGCTCGCTGCGCGCCGACGTCGCCCGCCTGCGGGTCGTCGACACGCCCGAGCGCATCGCCGCCCTGCGCAGCTGCCTGGGCGACGTGTCCGCCGCCGGCCGGGTGGCCGAGGCGGAGCTGGTCGAGGGGGACACGCCTGCGGTGCAGGTCGAGCTCGCCCCCGAGCCGGCCGAGGCGTGAACGCGGCCGCGGCCTCCCAGCCGCTGCGGGTGGGTGGGGTGCCCGAGCACCTCAACCTGCCCTGGTACCGCTTCGTCGAGGGTGGCGGTGCGGTGCGCTGGGTCGACCAGCCCGGCGGCACCGGCGAGATGGTGCGCGGCCTCGCCGAGGGCGCGCTCGACGCCGCGGTCGTCCTCACCGAGGGGGCCGTCGCCGCGATCGCCGGCGGCAACCCGGCCCGGATCGTGGCCCGCTACCTCGGCTCGCCGCTGCGCTGGGGCGTCCACGTCGCCGGCGGCTCCCGGTTCGCCGACGAGGCCGGGCTGACGAGCGCCCGCTTCGCCATCTCTCGCCCCGGCTCCGGTTCCCAGCTCATGGCCCACGTCCTCGCCGACCGCCTCGGCTTCACCGTCGCCGCCGAACGCTTCGTGGAGGTCGGCACCCTCGAGGGCGCCCGCGCCGCGCTCGCCGAGGGCCGGGCCGACGCCTTCCTCTGGGACCGTTTCATGACCAGCCCGCTCGTCGCCTCCGGCGAGTGGCGGCGTGTGGGCGAGCAGCCCACGCCGTGGCCCGCGTTCGTCGTCGTCGCCACCCCCGAGGTGCTCGCCACGCGCATGGACGAACTGTGGGACGCGCTGCACCACGTGTGGGACGAGGCCCGCAACCTCATGACCGACCCCGACGCCGTCCGCGCCATCGCCGAGCGGTTCGGGCTGTCGCTCGACGAGGCCGACGCCTGGTTCGACAGCGTCCGTTGGGACGAGCCCGATCCGGTGGAGCCCGAGGTGATCGACGGCGTCGTCGCCGTGCTCCGCCGGGTGGGAGTGCTCGACCGGGTGGTGTCACCCGCCGAGGTGCTGGCGTGAGCCCCGTCGGCGATCCGCTCGCCCGCTTCCGGCTCGACGGCCGGGTCGTGGTCGTCACCGGCGCCAGCTCCGGCCTCGGCGCCCGCTTCACCCAGGTGCTGCGCGCCGCGGGCGCCACGGTCGTCGCCGCCGCCCGCCGCGTCGACCGGCTCGAGGCGATGGCCGCCGACGACCCCGGCATCGTGCCCGTCGGCGTCGACCTCCTCGCCCCCGGCGCCCCGCAGCAACTGCTCGACGCCGCCCTCGACCGCTGCGGCGCGGTCGACGTCGTCGTCAACAACGCCGGCTTCTCCCGTGTCGTGCCCGCCGTCGACGACGACCTCGACGGGTTCCGCCGCGAGCTCGAGCTCGACCTCGTCGTCCCCTACGAGCTCGCCCGCCTCGCCGCCCGCTGGTGGATCGCCGAGGCGCGCCCCGGCGTCGTCGTCAACGTCGGGTCCATCCTCGGCGAGGTGTCCGGCGGTCGGCTGCGCATCCCCGGCTACGCCGCCGCCAAGGGCGGGCTGCACAACCTCACCCGCGAGCTGGCGTCGCAGTGGGCGCGCAAGGGCATCCGGGTCAACGCCCTCGCCCCCGCCTGGTTCGAGACCGAGATGAACGCGGAGGAGATGTTCGGCACCGACGGCGGCCGCGGCTACATCGAGGGCAACACGCCCATGGGCCGCGGCGGCGAGGAGCACGAGCTCGACGGCGCCCTGCTGTTCCTGGCGAGCGACGCCAGCAGCTACGTCACCGGCCACGTCCTGCTGGTCGACGGCGGCTGGACCGCCGTCTGACCCACCCCGGGCGCCTACGACCCCAGCGCCTCGCGCAGGAACGCGAGCTGGAGCAGCAGCAGGTTCTCGGCCACGACCTCCTGCGGGGTCATGTGGGTGACGCCCGACAGCGGCAGGACCCGATGGGGGCGACCCGCCTCGAGCAGCGCCTGCGACAGGGCGAGGGTGTGGGCCGCCACCACGTTGTCGTCGGCGAGGCCGTGCACCAGCAACAGCGGCCGGGTGAGCGACGCCGCCTCGGCGGTGAGGTCGCAGCGCTCGTACGCCTCGGGATGCTCGCCAGGATGGCCGAGGTAGCGCTCGGTGTAGTGGGTGTCGTAGAGGCGCCAGTCGGTGACCGGCGCGCCGGCGACGGCAGCATGGAAGACGTCGGGCCGGCGCAACACCGCGAGCGCGGCGAGGTAGCCGCCGAAGGACCAGCCGCGGATGGCCACCCGGGACAGGTCGAGCTCGGGGTAGCGGGCGGCGGCCTCGTGGAGGGCGTCGACCTGGTCCTCGAGGACCGGGCCGGCGAGGTCGAGGTGGACGGACAGCTCCCACACCGGGCCACGACCGGGCGTGCCGCGCCCGTCGGCCACCACCACGGCGAAGCCCTGGTCCGCGAACCACTGCGACGCCAGGAACGCGCCGCGGGTCCGCTGCACCCGCAGCGCGTGCGGCCCGCCGTAGGGGTCGAGCAGCACGGGCAGCCTCTCCCCCGGCGTGTGCCCGGTGGGCAGCAGCACGGCGGTGCGGACGGCGCGGGGACCGAACCGGTGGATCTCCGGCGACGGCCGCAGCCCGGGGTCCTCGGCCAGCGAGGCGATCTCCGCCACGACCTCGCCGTGGTGGTGCACCACCACACGGGTGCCGTCGTGATCCGGACCGGCGCTCGCGACGACGACCGTGGGGCCGCCGACCGCAGCGGTGTGCACGCCCGGCTCGGTGGTGATGCGCTCGAGCCCGCCGTCCCAGTCGACGCGGGCCACGTGCAGCTCGCTCGGCTCCTCGCTGCCGAGCAGCCACACGCCGGTCTCGTCGGCGTGCAGGAGCCGTCGGACCTCGAAGCCCTCGGGCGAGCACGGCGCGCCGTCGACGACGACCCGTCGGGAGTCGCCGCGGTCCTCGACGGTGACGAGCCGGTCCCCCGCCCAGCGGGGCGCGCCGGCCACCAGCTCGACCCACGGCTCGCCGGTGATCCGGTAGGCCTCCTCGGTGGTGCCCGTGACCGGGTCGGCGACGAGGACGACGACCTCGGCCTGGTCGCGGGTCTGTGCGACGACGGTCAGGCGGCGCTCGTCCCACTGGACGTCGCACAGGTACTCGTAGCGGCCGCGCCGCCAGTCGACCACCACGTGCTCCCCCGCCGGGCCCAGGACCACGAGGTCCACGACGGCGTTGTCGGCGCCGGCCGCCGGGTAGCGGACCGGGCGCGGCGCCTCCCACGGCGTGGCGGGCGCGGCGATCCACCAGACCGGCACCGGCGACAGGTCGACCCGGCACGCCGCGACCCGTGCGCCGTCGGGGCCCCACCAGAAGCCGCGGCTGCGGCCCATCTCCTCGGCGGCGACGAACTCGGCGCTCCCCCACGAGACCGTCTCGTCGGCCTCGGACGCGAGCTCCCGATCGGCGCCCGCCAGCAGGGAGGCCCGCAGGGTCCGGCCGTGCACGTACCCCACCTCGGCGCCGCCCGGCGACAGTCGCGGGTCGAACACACCCGGCGCAGCCGCGAGCTCGCGCACCTCGCCGTCGGGGACGAGGTCGGCCACGAACAGCCGACCACCGAGCGCGAACGCGGCCCGGGTCAGCGCAGGGTCGGCGTCGTAGGCGACGATCCCGCCCGCGCCCTCCCGTGCCCGCTCCCGTCGGGCCCGCTCCTCGGGCGGCAGGTCACCCGCACCGGCGTCGGCGCCTGCGAGCACCGCGGTGGGCTCGGCCACCAGCCGTTCCGCGCCGCCGGGGACGTCGAGCGCCCACAGCCGGTTGACCGGGTCGGCGCCGCCGGCGCTGCGCAGGAAGGCGACACGGCTCCCGTCGGCCGCCACCCGGAGGTCCCGCGGCGCTCCGAAGGTGAAGCGCCCGGTCCGTGCGTGGCGCCGCGGGAACGAGTCGGTCACCGCGGCCGCCCGCCCTCGAGGTAGCTGCGGAGCAGGTCGATGTTCATCAGCCCCTCCTCCGGCGTGGGCGGCTCGGGCAGGTCGCCCGTCTTCACCGCCCGCATCGTGGTGCGGATCGAGATGATGGCGTACCGCAGGGCGGCGAAGACCAACCAGTACTGCAGGTCCTGCAGCGTCCGGCCGGACACCTCCTCGTAGCGGCCCACGACGTCGTCCCACAGCAGGAAGCCGGGCAGCAGGTCCGGCATGCCGTACGTGACGGTCAGGCCGTGGAAGAAGTCGTGCAGGTGCAGTGCCCAGGTGACGTCGACCTCGGGCACGCCGAGCGCCGCCATCTCCCAGTCGACCACCGCCGCCGGGGTGAAGTCGGACCAGAGCACGTTGCCGATGCGGCTGTCGCCCCAGTTGAGGACGGCGGGCCGCTCGGCGGGGCGGTTGGCCTCGAGCCAGTCGAGCGCCGTCTCGATGATGGGGTAGGTGACGCCCTCGCGGGCCCACTCGTAGTACCAGCGCTGGTAGCCGAGGTGCTGCGCGGTCGGGGAGTCGCCGTGCTCGGGACGGTCGAGGAAGGCGGCGTCGGGTCCGGAGACGTCCACCGTGTGCACGCCGGCGAGCACGCGGACCATCTGGTCCTGCAGGCGGGCCCGGTCCTCCGGCGACGCCTCGGTGAGCCAGCTGCCGAACACGTAGGGCGGCATGTCCGGCGGGGCGGCGCCGTCGACCCGGTCCATCACGAAGAACGGCGCCCCCATGAGGGCAGCGTCCTCCTCGAACCAGCGCACCGTCGGGACCGGCACGTCCGAGTGGCCGGACACGAGGCGCATGGCGGCGGCCTGGAGGTGGAGGTCGTAGGTGGGGAACACCGGCGTGTCGGTCCGCTCGGGCTCCATGCGCACCACGAACCGCTCGGCACGGCCGCCGACACGGGCGTCGACGAGCAGCGTCTCGCTCGACATGCCGGTGCCCTCGGGGACGGCGAGCTCCGCGACCGAGACGTCGCCGCCGGTCTCGGGCTTGGCGGCGAGCCACGCCTGGAAGCGGGCGCGGAGGTCCTCGCGGTCACGGCTGGAGGGGACGGGCACGGTGGTCCTCCTGGATCGTTGCGGTCGGTCCGGGTCCCACGCTACGGGCGGGACGCGGGGCGCCTCGCATCGCGGGGCGCGGTCTCCGCCGCCGCAGGTTTGCGCTCCCGTGGGTGCGGGTAGGCGGCGGCTGCCGGCGGGAACCAGGCACGAGGGGGTCGGCGGCGGGCCGGCCCCCTCGACGCGTCCGGGGCGCGCTTGCGGGACCCCCGGGGTCGGACGAGACTGCGGCCTCGATGTGACGATCGGCACATCTCATGGAGGGGGAACCCATGCGACGCACCCGATGGATCGCCGTCCTGCTGGCGTTCGGACTCGTCGCCGCGGCGTG